>NZ_QTLN01000008.1:575-182593 GCF_003602735.1 Bacteroides sp. AF39-16AC
CCCCCCCCCCCCCCCCCCCACACACACACACACACTTCAGAAGGTGTTCTGTGAGGGGATGGACTGTGACGGTTTGATGGCTTGAAGCGGATGTTTTTGGGTTTTGAAATGTTGTTACAAAATGAAATTCGGGGATGTAATTTTCAAAACATTGCTATTCATAGTTTTCTTTCTCTTTTGTATCTACGTTTAATAGAAGAATATCAGATGATGATTTTGCAAGCCTTGCAAAACTTGCTGTTATTTGTTATATTATAGTACCTTTGCTACATTAAAATAAGTAAAGGATTCTACTTCATTGTACAATTTTTAAGATTGTACAATGACTATATGTAGCAGTTCTTTAATTAATTGTATAGGTAGAAATGGGTATGATACAGTTGATAATAGGTGCATGGACACTCCTCATGATATTTGTTTTGTGTTTTGAAGATTGTCGGGCGTATCTGAAGAATATAGTAGAATCTTTAATATACGAATGGAACTCGCTATATAAAGATACAAAAGATGAAAAGGGAATCTGCTTGGCATGTTTCTTGATGTTGTTTATTACTTTAATTCTTTTATTTTGTTGTCTGTTGTTTTTCCCATTGTTGCCTCTTCTTTCTGTATGCTTTGTTTTTAGGAATTTTAGAAACAATGATACGGATGATACATGGTTAAGAGAGCAACAAGAAAGGGAGGAAAACTATCGGCAGAAATGGAATAAGTTCAAGAGGTTTCATTATCCTGGGAAAGTTTCTTTTGAATTTGATGCGGACACTTACATTTATGTAGAAAATCGTTATGACGATAGTTTGAACCAATGTATCCGGGAGAATTTGGATGAAATAAAAGCCATTTTTCGTCAAAACGGTTTTCGTTTTATTTATTTGCCTCAGTGGAAACCTGATACTTCTTTGAATAGTTTGGCTAATTTGACAGAAGAGAGGAATAGGGACATTGAGAATTTTCTGGGTTCAATGACCACAGTGGAATATACAAAATTGCTTTGTAAAGTACTGCATCTTGATTGGGCAGAGATGGAAAGTGGTATCTTTCATTTTGCTTGTTTCATGTATGACTCCACACCCGGCATGTGGAACATAGTGCGAGAGAGCCGTTTCACACTTTATCCAATGCAGGGAATGACAGAGGATGGTTGGGAGACTTTCTTCTTGGACTATTGCGCTTTCATAAAAGAGGATCGGCAAAGGTCTCATGGAGGTCTTTGTATGTCTGTGGTGTCGAATTTGCAGGGAGGAGAACTTTATGAGAGTATAGGAGAACCACAACAAGAATTTGCAGACCATGAATTTCCCATTGTTATGAAAAATATTGCAGAAAACATTAAGAAAGAGATTGAAATTCTGAAAGGTGCAGGCTATTATGAGTTATTGTTGCACACATTAGAAACTGAGACTTTAGATGAGTTGAAGAATGTAAAGGTGATTCCAGAGCTGAGCAGACTTCAGATTACGGATGAATTCAAGATTCGCTTACTTGATTATGATAAGGAGGTGCGGATGACCCCTTTGCAAAAGACACTGTACATATTTTATCTGCGCCATCCGGAGGGAGTAGAGTTTAAAATGCTGTCGGCCTACTATGATGAACTGTTGGCTATTTATAAAGTGCTCTCCAATAGAGAGGATGCTGAAAAACAGAAAGAGTCCATCCGTCGCTTGGTAAATGTAACGGATAATGCGATAAATGAGAAATGTTCACGGATTAAGGAAGCTTTCTTGAAAGTAGCGGATGATTTCATTGCCAGGAATTACTATATCGTATTGGATAGACATGAATATAGAGGAGAAGGGAATAAGAAGAACTCTATATATGTGGAACTTCTGAAGAAAATTATGCTTTCACGCGATTTGATTATTTATCCGAAGGAAATTTCTGATATTGAAGTCTTGGTACCGGAGGAGAGAAAGAAAGTTATAAAAGAGGAATTGGAAGAAATGCGGGAGCAGTATTGCGCATTAAATGGACTGTTCTTCGATAAATCCTATCCTAAAGGTGCGTTGATAGAAAAATATACAGCGTTTATCAATCTCAATCCAAAATATTATGCCGCTTATCGTGACCGTGCCATTCTTTATACACATATCGGTAAATACCGTGAGGCGGTTGCTGATAATCAGTTGTTGATAACGCATAATGAAAGAGTATGGTCGGATGCTATTATCAATAAGGCGGAAGCACTGTTTTTCCTGAAAGATTATGATGAGGCTTTGAAAATTGCCAATCATTATTTTGCAATATGTGAAAAGCCGACAGCAGAATGTTATCGTATCAGAGCGGAGATATTCAGAAAGCTGAAAATGAGTGATGAATATAAAGCGGATATGAGGGAGTCTAAGCGTTTGCGAAAAGAAGAGAAAAATAGAATATGGTAAGTTTGAATGCTGTGTAAGAATGTTTGTATTGGGCGTTGCTGTATAAGTGGTTGGAGTAGTATATTAATAGTTATCAATAAATAGATTGGACGGTGGCTATGATGGTTGTCTCAAGAAAATATTTGTAGGAGCTAAAAACTTACTCTAATTTTCTTTTTCGTGAAAGAAAATGTTTAAGTTTGCGGATGAAGCACATGGTGATGTCCTTCAATGTTTTTTAGAGATAAAATTGTAAGAAGCGTTGTGCTTGTTCTTGTGACTGAAAACCTAGGAAATTTTCAAGAAAACATAAGAATGGCATAGTATGTTTCCTACGCTGATTCAGCGTGGGACTGCTGTCCATCTATTTATGTTTTCAGGTTTTCCTAGGACCTTCAGTTACAGATAGTGGGTACGTAGTTCCACGTTTTTGTTTGTATAAATGTTTTCTTAGGGGCTGGGAAGATGTAAAATCTAATCGTATGAAAGTTAAAAAACTGGTGTTTGATGGTCAAGAACTTGCAATGTTATTTCAAGTATTTGCGAAAAAATGCTTATTGGGTATTGTGAAAGGGATATGTATAGTACTTTATTTTTTTATTTAAATCAGTCTTATAAACAATAGATATATTATTTAAATGGTATAATTTAAAAGGTGGGTGATTATGGCAGACTATATGAAGAATATTGTAATGGGGCTTCTAAAGAGAGTTTTTAAGATTGATATCAAAGGCATTCAGTTACAAAACAAAGTGTTGTCAGATAAAACGAAACAATTGTTGGAGGAAAATGCAACGTTGGAAAACAAAGATAACATTCTAATAAAAGAGAATACTGTATTACAAAATGAAAAAAAACGTTTGTTGGATGAGTTGAATAGTAATATAAATGAATCTCAACAGTTACAAGAAAGTGTTAGTTCATTAAAACAGGAATTGACATTAACAAAAGAAAAAGTTAAATCTTTGGAGTTACAGAGCCAAAACCACATAATAGAAATTGGGAAAAAAGATAATACTATTAAAGAACTGCAAGCAAATATTCAAGCGTTAGAATCTGTAGATGAAGATAATGAAAGAATATCTGATGAACAGATGCAAGACCAAATAGACAGCTTGAAGATGCAATATCAAAATCTCAAAGAGCAATATGACAGTATAAATAAAAAGTATAAGGATTGTAAGGCTGAAATTTGTACTAAAGATGCAATAATTGACATTTTGAATAAAGAGAAAGTCGAATTGCAAAATAAGATTTCTGGATTGAACAAGTCAGTGTCTACGATAGAAAAAGACAATAAGGTAAAAACAGGTAGCGAAGAACAGAAAATAATAGTAGGTGAAGGTTCTATGATAACAATAGGACCAATAGGAAATACAGATTTAGGTTATGTTGATAAAACTAAACGTACCATAGATACTGTTATTGATACTGACACTGGTTTAGAAATAAGTGCAAGAGATTTTTTTGCTCAACCGGAGAACGCGATTTTTAAAGTTAGAACTGAATTGCAAAAATCAATATATTTGAGAAAACCTAAATTAGTATGCAAATATTGTCGTCAGGCAGTTAAAATATCAGGTCGGAAGATAGAACGTGGTAAAGCTAGTTTCTTTTCACATTTTAAAGATAGTGATGAATGTGATTATAAAACAACGACAGGAAGAACAAGAAGGGATATTAATAGAGAAAAATATGCCCGATGTAATGAAGGGGAGCGTCACAAAAGATTAAAAACCAAAATTGCTGAACTCTTGGAAATGACTCCTGGTGTTTCGGACGTAAAAGTAGAAAAAAACATTATAGGAAATCACCCTATACTAAATTGGAAACGTCCTGATATTTTAGCTAGTTTTAGGGGACAAGAAATTGTATTTGAATTGCAATTAAGCACAACCTTTGTCAGTGTAATTGCAGAAAGGGATTTGTTCTATCGGCTAAATAAGAAATTCATTATCTGGGTTTTTAATTTTGATGAACAAGATGAACACGTCAATCTGGATAATATGATGGCAAAAGATATTTATTATAATAATAAAATGAATGTTTTCATTTTTGATAGAGAAGCTCAAAAGGAAAGTGAGGAAAGAGGTGAACTCATTTTAAAGTGCAATTGGTTAAAGGCAGATGGGAGTTGGGAGTACCTGAATGAGAATTCTTCAAATGGTTTGGGTGGAACATTTGTCTGTCTCTCTGATTTACAATATGATAGCACATATAAACCGTATTATTTTGATGCAGAACAGAGATATATTGAAGCGCATCCTGAATTTCAATCGAAAATTTCAGATATTGAGAAAGAGAATAAAAGAGTCCTTGAAGAACTGGATGAATTATGGCGACAAAAACAAGAAGATTTGAAAACAGAAGATAAGTTGGAACGCTTATCAGAAGCATTTGAGTTGGATGCCATAATGAAAAGTACTCAAAGATATGTAATTGGAAAGAAAGATGGAAAATGTGGATTGATTACATTCGATGGCGAAATAAGAATAGCTTTTGAATATGAATTAATTACTCCTCACACAGGATGGTATGAAGGAACGAAAGATGGGTTACATGATTTGTTCGACAATAACTATACTCTTCTTAATGTTGGAATAAGGCGAATAGAAAAATTCAATCCTATAGGTAACAAATATGTAAAGGAGACAGATGGTGCATTACTTTGGGGAATTATGAAAAAGGGGGTTCCTTTAACGCCAGCTTGTTATTCCCAACTGGAGATATGGTCTTCAGACAAAATTATAGCTATGCGTAATGGATTATATTGCATTGTGGATTTTCAAGGGAATGAGATTTTAAGTAATTATGATTATATCAGTGAGTTAAACGCTGATAATATAGCAAATGTCAAATGTGATGGTTGTAATGGTTTTATAGATAGTAATTGTAAGAGCTTGAAGGAGAAGAGTAGAAGATTGGATAATGGAATGGAGAAATTTCTTCAAATGGATAAATGGGGGATTGAACGTGAAGATGGCTCGATAGTTGTTCCCGGTAAGTATGATGAAATAGGTTCCTATAAAGATAGACTTGTCGGGGTTAGTGGTGTCTCTTTTTCTATTATAGATGAAAAGATAGATGCAGATTGCCCCGTAAAAGTTGAATATATATCCAGAAATGACAGAAAGATGTTAATCTTCAAACTTGGTAAACGGGAAGCTCTTATGAATCTTCGTCAACAAAATAAAGCTCGAAATTTGGGATTGCAGCCTCAAAATATGAAAGAATTATATTTTTCATTTGTTAATGTCGAAAGGTCATTGCTATACCTAAGTGCTGTTCCTGTGAGAGGAGAAAAGCAACAAATAAAAATTGAAGATAAAGATATACCATTCGGAACAATTTATACAGGAAGATTCCTTTATAAGAAGAAGGATGGTGTTATCATACGTGCGTTAAATGGGATAAAGATATTTCTGCATAGTTCGAATTTGGGTAAATATACGGTAGAAGAACTTGAAAAGAGTAAATCTATAACACTTAAAAAAATAGGTTATGACCAATTCTATAAGAAACATATTTGGGAAATAATATCAATCCTTTCGTGAGAAGTAAAGACTTAATTTTTAGATATTTAATCATATTAATAAAATAGGAGATATAAAAATGGAAAAACAAAATTTAATTATGGATGATGAAATGGTAATGCACGAAACTATTGCTAATCAAGTTTCTATTAGTGAGCAAGAAGATGCATACGCAGCACTTGAAGCAAAGTATAATAATGTAGAAGAAGGGGTTGAACAAGATTTGTTAAGAGCGCAATTTGATAGGGTAGATGAAGATTTTGAAGGGCAAGATATGCTTGCTGTTCAATTAGATGGAGTAGAAGATATGGTAGGAATTGTTCCTGGATTTGTGGAAGAACTTGAAGATAATGTAATAGAGGAGAATTATATTGAGGAGGATGATTCTGATGGTTGGGGAAGTATTGATGATAATCCTTATTACAATGATAATTTGGATATGGATCAACAATCTCCGGAGTTCTGGGATAATCTTTAAATGTATGTATTAAATATGGATATTGGTGATGTTATAGTTTAACGTGAATTCGAGGTAGAGCAAATCTTTTGGAATCATTACTTTTGTTACAAGATTCTGAATTGGATTGGAATGCATTAGAGGTGATAGGAATTTGCAGAAATTACAAATTTATATAAATATATTATGAATATTTGGTTGACTATAGGCATCGCGTATGTTATTCTTACGTTATCAGCAATAGTATGGATTATTGTAGGACATGTCAAGCATAAGAATGCTAAACGTGTTGATGACGATGATGATGATGATTTATTTGGCAAAACTCCAGCTTTATGGGTAAGAATCTTAATCTCACCTCTATTGCCTCTATTGGTATTGACATTACCTCTTTTTGCAGTAGCATTGCCTTTTATTGCAATAAGCGCATTAAAAAAAAGGTATTATAGAAATCGACCAAAGCCCTTATCTTCGAGAGACAGAAGATTGTATCCGGTTTATGAAGTGCGAGATGTTACTTCAGATAGGGTTGTGACCTTGTCTCAATATAATGAAACTCATAAAACAGCTTTTACTTTGGATGATGTATATGGAAAAGGTTTTGAGGAGAAACGTTCTCAGAAGGATAAGGATGCGATGGAGATAGATAGGCAAGGATTGCTGATTGAAGATTCCTTGCCTAATGATATATATACTGAGATTGCAAAGAAACTTGCGTTTTGCAGATATAATCAGGATTTTTCTACACTAAGGCCTTTCCTATCAGAAAACGTAAAACTTATTATTTATAAGCACAAAGAACTAAGTGGTATTGCTGATTTTGAATCATATTGGATAGATAAGGAAAAGCGGCTAAAGCATGATTGTATCAATGTACGCACAAGTATCAAATTTTGCAATTATTATAGTCATGTAGCAGTGTACGACCAAATAGAGGGTTATAAACCGATGTATATTCTTTTTAGAGTTAAGGATGATATTGTAACCCATGTGGTGTGTGCGCCTAATCCATTACAAGATCCAATAGTTAGGTATTGGAGTTTTAAACGGTTACCGTTTGCGTATGACTATATTATGGATAATGTGCAGGAACAAATACCGGGTGAGCCCAAAAGACTTCCTTGCTTGAAGTGTGGCATTTCATCAGAGGGGCTTGTATGGTATAAAGTAAATATAGACCTTAGTCCACTATCTTATGCCGGTGTTGTGTCTGTATGCGAGAACTGTCGGAAAGTGGTTGAATTCTACCCCGATGTGTCGATTGACAACGGAGAAGTTCAAGGACAAAAGATTGATAAAGTAGAAAATAAGGTTAGACAGGAGGATGTGTTTATTTTGTCTCAGCTCATAACGAGAAACTTGTATTTTGATAATCCGTTAAAAGATACCAAGTATTTTGATAATCTTGATAAAAACTATGTAGTGGATTCAGGGAACAGGGCTTTTGCTGATTTTTCGGTATGTAAACCTTGCAGTCTTGCCGAATGTGCAGGAGATTTTAATGAGTTCATGCTTTCTCATCTCTTCAAAAAGAATATTCAATTTTATAATGACATAAAGGCTTGTTATGTGCAAGCATACAATGATGGAATCTATGAAGTAGCAAACAATATAGGCATTCTTTTGCTGAATTGCGAAAATAATATGGATGAAGGGGTGAGATGGTTACGTCTTGCGGCATCAAATGGTTCTAAGAATGCTATGCAAAATACCTTCAGTGTATTATGGGGCATTGGTGATTTTGAACATGCTATTGAATATCTATTGAAAGTTTGTGAAGAACCTTGCCCTTCTATTCGCTGCTTGTGGAATTTGGCCGTTTTATATATACTTGGAGAACGACAAAAAGGAAACACACTCATTAAAGATGTGGGCAAAGGAATCTCTCTCTTGAATCAGATTATAGAGTATGATGTGTTGGAGAGTGACGAGAAAGAAATCGAGGAGATGCGGATGAAGGCGAAGAGCCTTGTCCGCTTAATCAAAAATAGTAATGAGTATGGTTGGATAGGTTACGCATTTCATAGGTATTTGAAATCTCTGCATGAAGAAACAATGCCGCCTAATGGATATAATCATGACGTTTTATCCATTTTGGACGAACTGACTTTTAATGGAATACTGAAAATATATTTTGCACGGCATGTCAGTATAGGAGATAATTCTTGGTTTTATATTGATACCGGTCATTCAACAAAAGCATTAGAAAAGAGACTTTTAATTGAAAAAGTAGGTGCTACATGTTCAGAAATGAGTGCATGGCAAATATATTTGTTGACAACAGCATCAACGGTTTTGCCAGCTTTTTGGCATGGCAATTATGAGAACAGGCAATATGTCTTCTCAAAATCAGACATCTCTAACCTTTCAGGTTTTTGTCGGGAAAATATATTCTCAAAGGTCGATATTTCGAATATAGCCGATGATATTCTACCAGGGGTTGAACTAATAGGAAACATGGCTAAAGTCAGGTGCTGTTATTGGAATGATTGGAAAGGATTAGTTCGAGAAACAGTGAGCATAAACTTCAATGATAGGAAAAGGATTCGCATTAATAAAGAAGTTGAATCAGAAGTCTTGTACAAATATAATTGTGGTATACGCTTTTGATACATTGGAGGTATAAAAAAGATTGAAGCAATGAATACAGAAGATATTTTGTTAGGAGCTATTGCCGGAGACATAATCGGTTCTGTCTATGAATTCTCGCCCGTAAAAGAGTGGAATTTCCCGTTGTTTACTGAAGCATCGAAATTTACCGATGACACCGTGATGACAATTGCCAATGCAGATTGGCTATTGACGGGCGATAGTCTTTTAGGTATCATGCAGGATTATGGAAACCGTTATCCATTAGCCGGGTATGGTAGTAGTTTCATCCGTTGGCTATGGGCTGATGACCCACAGCCTTACAATAGTTGGGGAAACGGTTCGGCCATGCGTGTCAGCCCTGTGGGGTGGGCTTTTGATACATTGGAGGAAACGTTGGTTGCGGCAAAGCGGAGCGCGGAAGTAACGCACAATCACCCTGAAGGGATAAAAGGGGCGCAGGCTACGGCGGCTTGTGTCTTTTTGGCACGTACGAGCAAATCCAAACAGGAGATAAAGAAGTATGTAGAGGAAACGTTCGGTTATAATCTTGACCGTACCTGCAATGAGATAAGGGCTACTTATAGTTATGATATTTCTTGTCAGGGTACCGTACCGGAATCTATCATTGCTTTTTTGGAAAGTACGGACTATGAAAGTGCCATTCGGCTGACCATTTCTTTAAGAGGAGATGCGGATACGATGGGGGCTATTACGGGTGGCATTGCGGAAGCCTATTATGGTGGTGTGCCTACTGCCATAAGGGAAGAGGTACTTAAAAGACTGCCTGATGAGTTTGTGACGGTAATGAGAGAGTTCTCGATTACAAAATTAAAATGTAAATGATGTCATATTGTAAGGATGATGCAGGCAGATGGCAGGCTGTTTGCCGATGGAGAGACGCTGGAGGGGGTGATTGGAAGCTGCTGAGAATTATAGATTCTTCAAGAATCTCGAAGAATCAAGAAGATTTTAGCTGCACTTTCGTCTGCGAATCAGGCATCACTTTTCGATTAAGGGGCTTGCTTTAGCCTAAAAAGAAACTCGACCACTGAAAATCGGTAGCCGAGCGATTTGAAATATGTATTTCTTTACAAATCAATTGCAAAAAAAGAACGTTTTGCAGTGGGTGTTTGTTTCACTCACTGAACGAACATGATTGAGTCAGGGACTGAAAGGCATTCAGTCCCTGACTCAATGCCTTTCAGTCCCTGACTCATTGTGCCCCCTCTCAGAAGGTGCTCTGAATGGGGTGAGGGAGGTGGGGAATTGGCATGGGACGTGGATGGTAAAAAATGTGGATGTAATTTTTGACTTGCTTTCCCGAAAGCATGAACTGCCGGCGGCTGTTTTATAAAATCGGTCGGCAAAAAGCAACTAAAAATTGCTTTTGTTCCCGTTTATCCGTATTTTTGTTGGTAAAAAAGATAATTAAGACATTGGATATATGAATAAGCAACAGCTTGCAAATAAAATATGGGCCTCGGCCAATAAGATGCGTTCTAAAATAGATGCCAATGAATATAAGGATTACATTCTTGGACTTGTGTTCTATAAATTCCTGTCAGACTATGAAGTGGACTGTCTTCGTCGTATCGGATGGAATGATGATGACATGACGGCTCTTGTAGAGGATTATGAAGACCCGGAAGCAACAATGATGATTGCTTATTGTAAAAATAACATTGGCTATTTTATTGAATATAAATACTTGTTCGGTACTTGGCTGCTACCCAACTCTGATTTCAGTGTGGCAGACCTTAGTGCCGCGTTGAATAGCTTCGACCGACTAATCAGTCCAAACTACAAGCATGTATATGCCAACATCTTCAAGACGCTACAAGCCGGATTGAGTAAATTGGGGGAGAATCCTTCTTCTCAAACCCGTGCTTTGAAGGATTTGATTAAGCTCATTAAAGACATCCCTACCGATGGCAGTCAGGATTATGACGTGCTGGGCTATGTTTATGAGTATCTCATCAGTAATTTTGCAGCCAATGCCGGAAAGAAAGCTGGTGAATTCTATACTCCTCACGAGGTGGCGATACTGATGTCGGAGATTGTAGCAGAGCATCATAAGGATAAACAGCAAATTGAAATATATGACCCGACAAGTGGTTCCGGTTCTCTGCTGATTACCATTGGTAAATCCATTGGCCGCCATATCGCCGATAAAAACCAAGTGAAGTATTATGCTCAAGAGCTGAAGGAGAATACCTATAACCTTACCCGAATGAATCTCGTGATGCGTGGTATCAAGCCAGATAATATTGATACCCGTTGTGCTGATTCTCTGGATGAAGACTGGCCTTTGCAAACCATAGGTAGTGATATTGGCAAACCACTCTATGTGGATGCGGTTGTGTCAAATCCGCCTTATTCGCAGCATTGGGATGCCACGGATCGTGAACTCGATTCTCGTTTCAAGAATTATGGAGTTGCACCTAAGAGTAAAGCCGACTATGCTTTCTTGCTTCACGAACTGCATCATCTCAAACCCGATGGCATTCTCACCATCGTACTGCCTCATGGAGTACTTTTCCGTGGAGATGTGGACGCAGATAGCGAAGGAGAAGGGAAAATTCGCCGGAATCTTGTTGAGACCAATAATATAGATGCCATTATCGGGCTGCCGGCTAACATCTTTTTTGGAACAGGTATTCCTACGCTGATTATGGTCTTGAAGCAGCATCGGGATAGTGACGATGTGCTTATTGTCGATGCTTCCAAAGGATTTGTCAAGGAAGGCAAGAACAATAGACTCCGTGCCTGCGACATAAAGCGCATTGCCGATGCCATTCGTGAGCGTAAGCCTATTCCTGGTTTTTCTCGTCCGGTAAGCCGTGACGAAATCCGGCGGAATGGATATAACCTCAATATTCCCCGTTATGTGGATTCTTCGGAGGCTGCCGAACAATATGATATCTATGCCACTATGTTTGGTGGCATTCCCGAAAGCGAGATAAATCAATTGCAGACCTATTGGGATGCGTTGCCTTCACTTCGTGCAGACCTTTTCCAGCCCAAGGAGGACGGTAGTCCGTATGCCGCGGTGAAGAGTAAAGATGTGGCCGAGATTATTGAAGAGAATGCGGATGTGTGTAATTTGAAGCAAACCTTTGCGAATGCATTCTCCGATTTTAGCAATGTACTTCACAGCCGACTGATAACGAATGTCAGTACTGTAAATGAACAAAATGAGCAAGACGATATAGCCGACGATATATTTAATCGCCTGAAGCCGATTCCTCTGGTGGATAAATACGTCGCTTACCAAGCTCTTTCAGATAATTGGCAGGTGATAGCGGGCGATATAGAGACTATACAAAGTGAGGGAATTGATGCTGTGCGGGTGGTAGAGCAGGCTTATAAACTTGTGAAGAAAGGCGATGAAGAGATAGAAGTGCCCGATGGATTGAAGGGGCGTATATTGCCGTTTGAATTGATACAACATGAAAAGTTTCAAGCTGAACTTGATGCTATCAGTGAAAAGCAAGCGGAAGTAGAGGAAATTGCATCCTTGCTTGAAGAGCTGCGTGACGGCTTCACCGAAGAAGAAGGGCAAGCCTATCTGGATGAAGATGACAATACCAAGTTCAATAAGAATGCCATAAAGGCCGATGCCAAAGCTAAAGGCGATGAAGTGGAACCGGAAACCAAAGCTAAACTGAAAGAGATTGTAAGTTTATGGGATAAAATCACTAAACTCAATAAGAAAATCAAAGAGGATAAAGCTGTATTGGTACAACTTACTATTGATGCCATAGAACATCTAAGCAATGAAGATATAGAGTTCTTCCTGCACAAGAAGTGGATTGACCCGGTGTGTGGCGGCATTAATGGCACATTGTCATCTGTCTTTTCTGCTCTTGAAAAATCAGTCACGGCACTGGAAGCAAAGTATGCCTTGTCATATAATGAAATTGAAAATAATATTGTTGATGCTCAAAAAGAGCTATCGGGATTGATTGGGCAGCTTACGGGTGATGAGTTTGCGGTGAAGGGTTTGCAGGAATTACAGAATAGATTAAAGGATTGAGGAGATGGCAGAACCGAAAATAAGATTTAAGAATCATCATTCTGATTGGGAAAGAACCGTAGTTGATGATGTTTTTGAATTACGAAATGGATATACTCCATCAAAAAATGTAAATCAATATTGGGAAAATGGAGTAATTCCATGGTTTAGGATGGAAGATATACGCGCCAATGGAGGAATATTGTCCGATTCAATTCAACATATCACTCCTCAAGCTGTTAAAGGAGGCGGTTTATTTGTTCCATATTCCATTATTCTTGCGACAACTGCGACAATAGGTGTTCATGCAATGATAATTGCTGATTCGCTTGCGAATCAGCGATTTACGAATTTCTCAATTCGTAAATCGCTGATTGATAAATACGATTCGTATTTCATATACTATGCATTTTATAAGATTGATGAATGGTCTTTGAAAAACACTAATTCAGGAGGTCTGCTTTCTGTTGATATTAAAGGATTATTAAAACAACCATTCCTTACCCCATCTAAAACCGAGCAACAACAAATAGCCTCCTACTTTAAATCATTAGACGTTCTTATCCAATCAACCACGAAGAAAATAGCTTCGCTCAAACAATTGAAATCTGCTTCTCTTATTTCTATGTTTCCACAAGCAGGAGAAACGAAGCCTCGTGTCCGCTTCAAAGGGTTTGAGGGAGATTGGGAGAACATAAATCTATCTGAAGTCTTTATAGAAAGGCATGAAATAAGCACGATTACAGAAAGCTTACCTCAGCTCTCTTTTACTATTGCTGAAGGTGTTATTAAACCAGAAGACCGGAAATCCAATAAACGAGATTTCCTGATAAAGGATATAGATACAAAAAAATATTTGGTAACCTACCGAGATGATATTATTTATAATCCTGCTAATGTTATATATGGTGCAATTCATAAGAATAGCCTATGCAACGGCGTCGTTTCCCCTATCTATAAAATATTCTATACAGATCAAAATGCAGATTTCATGGAATGTATAGTAAGAAAACCTTCATTTATACAAGAAATGACAATCTTTATGGAAGGAACCGTAAAGAAGTTGAAGACCCTAAAGCCTGAGTCTTTCTTGAAAATGTCTGCCTATATATCACCATCTCTTGAAGAACAAAAAAAGATTGGTGACTTCTTCCACTCACTTAATATTCAAATCACCTTAGAGACTCAACGACTTGATAAACTTAAGCAAATAAAGTCAGCCTGCTTGGATAAAATGTTTGTATAACGAAACAATTCAATAAAATGGAAGAAAAGGAAAAGAGCAATATCATCATCTATCAGAGTGAGGACGGACAGACACACATAGAGGTGCGAATGGACGAAGATACCGTATGGTTAACCCAACAACAAATGAGCGACCTTTACCAGACGTCTCGAACAAATGTGGTAGAACATATTAAGCACATTTATGAAGATGGTGAACTTGTAGAAGAAGCAACCTGTCGGAAAATCCGACAAGTTCGGCAAGAAGGAACACGCATGGTTGAAAGAGAAATACCTCATTATAATCTTGATATGATAATATCTTTAGGGTATCGAATAAATTCAATTCAAGCCACTCATTTTCGTCAATGGGCAACGGCACGTCTTAAGGAATATATCATCAAGGGTTTCACTATGGATGATGAACGATTGAAACAAACGGGAGGAGGAGGTTATTGGAAAGAGCTGCTCGACCGCATACGCGACATTCGTTCATCAGAAAAAGTGATGTATCGGCAGGTGCTCGATATTTATGCTACGGCGATTGACTATGACCCACGTTCTGAAGTATCCATCGAATTCTTCAAAATAGTGCAAAACAAACTGCATTTTGCCGCTCATGGGCATACGGCCGCCGAAGTGATTTATGAACGGGCGGATGCAAACCGACACATGATGGGACTGACCTCTTTCAAGGGAGACCATCCTACATTGCGCGATGCCAAAATAGCGAAGAATTACTTAAGTGAAGAAGATTTGAAAGTTCTGAATAATTTAGTTTCCGGATATTTCGATTTTGCCGAAGTGCAAGCCATGAAGCATCGGACTATGTATATGAAAGACTATATTCAGCATCTTGACGCAATCCTTTCTTCTACGGGAGAACAACTCTTGAATGGTTGTGGAACCGTCAGTCATGGGCAGGCCATGGAAAAAGCGGAAAAGGAATATAGGAAGTTTGATGTCCGTACGCTCTCTCCCGTAGAGCAAGCCTATCTGGATAATATAAAGATATTGAACAAAAAAGTTAAAGGAAAGAAATAGTCTTGTATGTATAACCTATAAATGCCCAAAGCTATATGCCAAACGACAATACGCAATTCTTCATCAAAGAAAGTGTTTTTGAACAGGCACTTGTTGATTTACTTCCCCACCACGGCTGGGAGAAGGAGGTAATGATGCAACCCGGTGAAGCAGATCTGATACAAAACTGGGCCAACATAATCTTTGATAATAATAGAGACATCAACCGGCTTGGCAATGCTACGCTCACCACAAGTGAGATGCAACAAGTCATCGACCAAGTGAATAGATGTGACAGTCCGTATGCCATGAACAGACTTATTAATGGCGGGCAGGTATGTATCAAACGTGATAATCCTGCGGATGTGAATAATTGTGGTAAAGAGGTATATCTCAAAATATTCGATGCTCGTGAAATCAGTGCCGGACAAAGCCGTTATCAGATAGTGCGCCAGCCTCGTTTCAGAGCTTCACACCCTTTAGGTGGAGACCGGCGAGGCGATGTGATGTTATTGATCAATGGTATGCCTGTTATCCACATTGAACTGAAACGTTCAAAAGTGGATGTGAGCCAGGCTACTTTTCAGATCAAACGCTACACCCACGAAGGTGTATTTGGCAGTGGCATTTTTAAGATGGTACAGATATTTGTTGCAATGACTCCTGAAGAGACGCTTTACTTTGCCAATCCCGGACTGGAAGAAAACTTCAAACCTGAATATTATTTTCATTGGGAGGACTTCAACAATGCCATCGTCAGTGATTGGCGAAGAGTTGTATCCGATCTGCTAAGTATTCCTATGGCTCACCAGCTTGTGGGATATTACACCATTGCGGACGATAAAGACAAGACGTTGAAAGTACTTCGCAGTTATCAATATTTTGCAGTCAGCAAGATAAGTGATGTGACCCATAAAACCAATTGGGACACGCACCAACATCGTGGAGGCTTCATCTGGCATACAACAGGGTCTGGTAAAACCATGACCAGCTTTAAATCGGCGCAACTGATAGCTAACTCAGGCGATGCGGACAAAGTGGTATTCCTTATGGATCGTATTGAACTGAGCATACAGTCACTTGATGAATATCGTGGCTTTGCCGGAGAATCTGATGTAATACAAGACACACAGAATACTGCCATTCTGGTCAGCAAACTGCAAAGTACTGATAAGGATGACCGCTTGATTGTGACCTCTATCCAAAAGATGTCGAATGTCAACAGCGAACACGGCATTTCACAGGCCGAAATAGACAGCATCGGACGTAAACGATTGGTATTTATCATTGACGAATGTCATAGAAGCGTATTTGGCGATATGCTTATCGACATTAAGAATACATTTCCTCGCGCGTTACTCTTTGGCTTCACCGGTACGCCGGTGTTTGAAGAAAATGCCCACAACGAAATCATGACTGAAACGCTTTTCGGCGATATGCTTCATAAATACACCATTGCCAATGGTATCCCCGACCATAACGTACTTGGATTTGACCCTTATCGCATAAACACCTACGATGAGAACGAACTACGCGAAAAAGCTGCATTTGCTCAGTTAAGAGTGAAGCGCATTGAAGAGATTGAAGGTGATGAGGAGAAAATGGCAATCTACAATAAATTTGTCAATGAGTTGCAGATGCCCAAAACTTACACTGAAGGCGGTGAGACAAAACATGGTATAGAATATTATCTTCCCAACGATATCTATCAACAGCCCATTCATCACCAAGCCGTAGCGGCCGATATTATAAAAAGTCGTAGTCGGCTAAGCAAGAACGACAAGTTTCATGGAATACTGGCTACACAAAACATACCGGAAGCTATAGCTTACTATAAACTATTCAAAGAGCAATATCCCTCGTTGAATGTGGTAACTGTGTTCGACAATAATATAGACAATTCCAATGAAGGAATCGCCAAGGAAGATGCATTGCTGGAAATACTTAAAGATTATAATGATAAATATCACACCTCTTTTCAGCTTTCTACTTACGCTAAATATAAGAAAGATGTGGCTAAACGATTGGCTCACAAAAAGCCTTACCTTGGCATAGAGCATGACCACAATCAGCAGATAGATTTACTCATTGTGGTTACGCAGATGCTTACCGGCTACGATTCAAAATGGGTGAATACGCTCTATGTGGATAAGCTGATGAAGTATGTGGATATCATCCAAGCTTTCTCGCGCACCAACCGCTTGTTTGGACGTGATAAACCTTTTGGCATTATCCGCTACTACACATTCCCATACACTATGCAGCAGAATATTAACGATGCGCTTGAGGTATATGTGGATCGCCCGCTTGGTGTGTTTGTAGATAAGTTGGAAAGTAATTTGGTTAATATCAATCAACGTTTCCTGCATATACGCGACATATTCCAATCACACCGGATAGCCAACTTTGAGCGGTTGCCCGATACTCGTGAAGACCGCAATATGTTTGCTAAGGACTTCAGTCAGATGACTCATCTACTCGAAGCGGCTAAACTGCAAGGATTCTTATGGGATAAAGTCGAGTATGAATTTCAACATGGTGATACTTATACTCATGTAAGAATGGAGCTTGATGAACAGACCTACTTGATTTTGTTACAACGCTATCGCGAATTGTTTGAAGGTAGAGAAGGTGGCGGTGAAGCCAACGATTTCGACTATCCTATCGATACTTATATCACCGAAACCGGTACGGGCACCATAGATGCAGAATATATCAACTCGAAGTTTGTGAAGTTCATCAAAAACCTTTATACCGCCGGTCCTGGCAGCGAACTTACGAAAGAGGCCTTTAAAGAGCTACATAAAACATTCGCCTCACTTTCGCAGAAAGACCAACGAACGGCAATGGTGATACTGCACGACATTCAATCGGGTGATTTGCATCTTGCCCCAGGCAAAACTATCTATGACTATATCGCAGAATATCAACTCCGTGAGCTACACAAGCAGATAATGATTTTAGTAGAAGCTACAGGTATAAATGCCAGTCAGTTGGAACATATCATGAACAGAGGCATTACGGAACAAAACTTAAATGAGTATAGTCAATTTGATAATCTGAAGTTAACCTTGAATATGGCTAAGACTCGTGAGTTCCTTACCAAAACAGAAGGTTCGGAAGTTCCTGCACGCATGGTCATGCCCAAAATTGATAAGATACTTAGAGAGTTTATCCTTGACGGAAGCTGTAGAGAGCGTATCTTAAAAGCTTATCTGAATGGAGATGAAAATTACTCTACTGATACAATCAATCAGGAATCATTAACGGAACAATCCGTTGAGGTTTTAGAAAATTCACAAGAAACCGAAAGAGAGCAATCTTTCGACATTGATGTCGTAAAAGCAAAAATAAAAGATATATTGACAACGACTTTAAGTGGAGTACTTCCGCAAATGCGTCCCATAGAAGAGGTGTTAAATAGCGTATTCTATGTGATTGGCAAAGAATGCGTCGAATCGCTTGACAATGTAGGGTTGTTCATCAATAGGGCTTTTAATAATCTATATGGAAAGAAAGTAACCATAGTAGATAAGTTTGTGGCATTCAATCTGCTTGTGACCAAATATGAAGCCTACCTTAAAAAACTATATTACTTGATGCATAACAGTGATGTACCTGCACGAAACGAAGGTGAGGATGTGACATGGAAAAATGTAATTTATGCTCATAGATGCCTTTGGAACTTGAAATTTAGTACCGATGCAGCTAAACTGCAATTGTATCAATACCTGATGTTGATTAAGGGCTGGCGTAATGATGAATCGCATATTTCGCCTACTGCTTCTGAACAGAAAGTAGATACTGCAATTAGTATAATCATTTCAATGTATTTCTATGTTACAGGAATCTCTATCACAGATTTGGAAATGGCGGGTCATGATGTAAGTGAAATAATTGCACCTGAATCTATATCTATATCACATCATTGTTGTAGACTTTATTCCGTTACTAACGATGGAAGATATTCCGGTATAGCTGCAGAATCTATTGATGTCAGAGAATTGCCGGAAGAAAAGCGAATTAAAATACTCAAGAAATGCATTGTTAAACTTCTGGGATATGATCCTAAGAAATCGGCCTTCTCCAAGCAACGGCACTGGGAGGCTATTTACCGTATAGCAGCTGATAAAGGATTCATTATTGATGGTGATTATGCTTATTTTAAAAGCATTATTGATGGAATGCAATTGTCAAATATTCCTGTACCTTTTAATACGGACTTATTGGAACGATTAAATCAAGGTATTTATGCAAAAAATATTAGAGATTGGTCATCTGAAGGTCTTGACGGGAAAAAACTTCAGGAGTACAAAGACATTAAAAACTGTGCCGATGCGTTCAACAGAGTGGTAGACGAAACTACTCAGCAAAAAGAGAATCTTTAAAAAGACAATGGTAGTGGTTGAAGAATACGATAAAGATTTGAAATATTCATTGTCTGCATTGATTATACAATTATGAATGGTAATATCTTTGTTGTAGAGACTGTCTTGAATGCCACCGTTCACTATCAGTATTTTACGTCCTCTGCCTGTAGAGATTACCACAAAAAGATTGTTTATTTCGCTTTATTGCCTTTTCTTCCTTGTAGAGATGCCGCTTTTGTAATGCCTTGTTTTTAAGTGGTTTATGTAAATAGGTTGTAGATGCCATTTTCTTGTTTTCCCTTGTTTCTCGCCTTAACTTTGCAACATCGAATTTGAGAAAAGCGGATGCTGAATCGTTGAGGCCTCACGACGAAAACCTCCGCTTCTTGGGTGAGACAAGAGAAATCATATATACATTATTAATCATTTAAAAACATTATTATGGCATTTTACAAGAAATTTCAATCAAAACTGAATGATTTGTGGTATCCGAAAGCAATTACTACCGGTGTTCCTATCACTACGGACAAGGTAGCAGACAAACTGTCCGTCCTCTCTACCGTAACCCGCGGTGACACGTATGCCGTGCTGAAAAACTTGGGAGGCGTGATGGCTGACTATATGGCTATGGGACGTACAGTGAAGTTGGAAGGGGTCGGAACATTCTACTATACCGCTGCTACGAACAAGAAAGGGGTTACTACGCCTGATGAGGTAAATTCCGCACAGATTAATGGCATACGGGTACGTTTTATTCCCGAAGTGAAACGTAGCAGCAGCAAGCAGATTACTACCCGTTCGATGGTGGATGTGGATGTCGATTGGACGGATGTAGAGAAACTTGCCAATGGCACTACTACCGGCGGCAATCCCGGCGGTGAGGACACAAACAATCCCGGCGGCAACGACGGCGACCAGGGCGAGAACCCGTTGGGCTGATTCTCCTTCCTTGAAAATAATTGATGACTGACACCGTTTTATGCTAAAAGTTTCCCGTACCGCCTCATTGGTTGTGCGGGAAGCTTTACTTTTTAGCATCTTTTATCATTCTTCTCTGCCTTTCTTTAATGGATTATCGCTAATTTCGAGCGATTTTTCGTAAATTCGGCTGAATAACTAATAATTTATAATATGGAAAACTTGAATACAGCACTTCTGCTGATGGTGGTAGGTATGGCAACAGTCTTCGCTATCCTGCTGATTGTTATTAACTTAGGAAAAGCTCTTATTGCATTGGTGAATAAATATGCGCCCGAAGAGGTGACACCGGCTAAAGCTGCGGCAAATGGTCCCGCACCTGTCCCCGGTAATATTCTGGCAGCTATCAGTGCAGCCGTAACAGTAGTGACACAAGGTAAGGGTAAAGTTGCTAAGGTAGAAAAAATCTGAAATAATAATCTTATATAAAAACACACCGAATAATTTAGTATGAAAAAAGAAATTAAATTCAGCTTGGTATTCAGGGACATGTGGCAGAGTGCCGGAAAATATGTACCCCGTGTTGACCAGCTGGTGAAAGTAGCTCCCGCCATCATCGAGATGGGTTGTTTTGCGCGCGTGGAAACCAATGGCGGAGGTTTTGAACAAGTAAATCTGCTGTTTGGGGAGAATCCGAATAAAGCCGTGCGTGAGTGGACGAAGCCGTTCCATGAAGCCGGTATCCAGACTCACATGTTGGACCGTGCCTTGAATGGTCTCCGCATGAGTCCTGTGCCTGCCGATGTGCGTAAGTTGTTCTATAAGGTAAAGAAAGCGCAGGGTACGGATATCACGCGTACCTTCTGCGGTCTGAACGATACCCGCAATATCATCCCTTCTATTGGCTATGCACACGATGCCGGAATGATTTCCCAATGCTCGCTCTGCATCACCCATTCACCCATCCATACCGTAGAATACTACACGGAGATGGCACTGAAGCTTATCAAGGCAGGTGCCGACGAAATCTGCATCAAGGATATGGCAGGTATCGGACGTCCGGTTTCTTTGGGCAAGATTGTGGCCAATATCAAGGCGGCGCATCCCGATATTCCTATCCAGTATCATAGTCATGCGGGTCCCGGTTTCAATATGGCAAGTATTCTTGAAGTGTGCGAAGCGGGTTGCGACTATATCGACGTAGGCATGGAGCCGCTTTCCTGGGGTACGGGACATGCCGACTTGCTCAGTGTGCAGGCCATGCTGAAGGATGCAGGCTTCCAGGTGCCCGAAGTCAATATGGAGGCATATATGAAGGTACGCGCACTCATCCAGGAGTTTATGGACGACTTCCTTGGCTTGTACATCAGCCCGCGCAACCGCCTGATGAACTCCCTGCTGATTGGTCCCGGACTGCCGGGTGGCATGATGGGCAGTCTGATGGCAGACTTGGAATCCAATCTGGAGTCCATCAACAAATACAAGGCAAAACGCAACCTGCCCTTCATGAAGCAGGATGAACTGCTCATCAAGTTGTTCAACGAAGTGGCATATGTTTGGCCGCGCGTGGGTTATCCCCCGTTGGTGACTCCGTTCAGCCAGTACGTCAAGAACCTTTCCATGATGAACGTCATTGCTATGGAGAAAGGCAAGGAACGCTGGGGTATGATTGCCGATGACATTTGGGATATGCTGTTGGGCAAGGCAGGTAAGCTGCCGGGTCAGCTGGCTCCCGAAATCATAGAGAAGGCCGAACGCGAAGGACGCAAGTTCTTCACCGGCAATCCGCAGGACAACTATCCCGATGCTCTGGACAAGTACCGCAAGCTGATGAAGGAGAACAAGTGGGAACTGGGCGAGGACGACGAAGAGCTCTTCGAATACGCCATGCACCCGGCTCAATACGAGGCTTACAAGAGTGGCAAGGCCAAGCAGGACTTCCTGGAGGATGTGGAGAAACGCCGTGCCGAACGTGACAAGTCTCCGCTGGACGATGCCAAACCCAAGACGCTCACTGTGCAGGTGGACGGTCAGGCTTACCGCGTGACGGTGGCATACGGTGACATCGACCTGCCCGCTTCGGCCACCGAAAAGGTGACAGCTCCCCCCGTAGGCGAAGGTCAGGACGTTCCGGCTCCGCTCGAAGGCAAGTTCTTCTTGACAAAGAATGCGCAGGAAACCCCGTTGAAAGTGGGTGACAAGGTGAAGAGTGGCGACCTCCTCTGCTATATCGAAGCTATGAAGACATACAATGCCATCCGCGCAGACTTTGATGGAACGGTTGTTGCCATCTGTGTCAATCCGGGTGACTCTGTTTCTGAAGATGATGTATTAATGAAGATAGGATAATGGAAGATATATTTGCAAAACTCTATGATATGACGGCCTTCAGCAACATCATTGCTGATCCGTCGTTCCTCGTGATGTATGCCATCGCTTTCATCCTGCTTTATTTAGGTATCAAGAAACACTATGAACCATTGTTGTTGGTACCCATCGCTTTCGGTGTGCTCATTGCCAACTTTCCCGGCGGCGAGATGGGGGTGATTCAGGCAGATGAAAACGGAATGGTCATGGTAGGCGGGGTGATGAAGAATATTTGGGAGATGCCGTTGCACGAGAT
This sequence comes from Bacteroides sp. AF39-16AC, assembly GCF_003602735.1. Classification (NCBI taxonomy): domain Bacteria; kingdom Pseudomonadati; phylum Bacteroidota; class Bacteroidia; order Bacteroidales; family Bacteroidaceae; genus Bacteroides; species Bacteroides sp. AF39-16AC. Next base: position 23,691 of record NZ_QTLN01000008.1, read on the forward strand.
TGCGCACGACCTCGGACTGATGAACTTCATTTATTATATGCTGATTAAGACCGGCTTTCTGCCGCCTGTTATCTTTATGGGTGTGGGTGCGCTGACAGACTTCGGTCCGATGCTCCGTAACTTGCGTCTCTCCATATTCGGTGCGGCTGCGCAGTTAGGTATTTTCACCGTACTGCTTTGTGCTGTGATGATAGGGTTCACTCCGCAGGAAGCAGGTGCGTTGGGCATTATCGGTGGTGCCGATGGTCCTACGGCTATCTTTACTACCATCAAGCTGGCTCCCCATCTGTTGGGACCGATTGCCATTGCTGCTTATTCTTATATGGCGCTGGTACCGGTCATCATTCCGATGGTGGTGAAGCTGTTCTGTACCAAGAAGGAATTGATGATTAACATGAAGGAGCAGGAGAAGCTGTATCCTTCGAAAACCGAGATTAAGAATCTGCGTGTATTGAAGATTATCTTCCCGATTGCAGTGACTACGATTGTTGCTTTATTTGTGCCCACAGCAGTACCTTTGATTGGTATGTTGATGTTCGGTAACTTGATTAAGGAAATCGGTTCGGATACAAGCCGCTTGTTTGATGCTGCTGCTAATAGTATCATGAATGCAGCTACCATCTTCTTAGGATTGAGCGTTGGCGCCACGATGACCAGTGAGGCATTCCTGAATTGGACGACTATCGGTATTGTGATTGGTGGTTTCCTGGCATTTGCATTGTCCATTACGGGAGGTATTTTCTTTGTGAAGCTGTTCAACCTATTCAGCAAGAAGAAGATCAATCCGCTGATTGGTGCTACCGGCCTGAGTGCCGTACCCATGGCAAGCCGTGTCTGCAATGAAATAGCAACGAAGTATGACCCGAAAAACCATGTGCTGAATTACTGTATGTCCAGTAATATCTCCGGTGTAATCGGTTCGGCTGTTGCGGCGGGTGTGCTGATTTCATTCCTGGGATAAACGGTCAGTAAGAAAAATATAAAGAAACTCCGGTATGGCTTTGTAAAGCTATGCCGGAGTTTTTTTGTATGTTTTTCTTTGAGGGGCATTTCATTCACTAACCACCTTCCAATATTCAGCCATCGCCATCTTCTCCGCCAGATACGCATCAATCAGGTTGGTGTGTGCCTGCGTCCACGAGAGTTGTGCGGACAACACATCTGCCATGCTGGCTTTTCCTTCATTATAAGAGAAGGTGACAAGGCCCAGATTCTCTTCGGCGAGTGTTATATTCTCCCGGGCCGTCTTGACTTGCTGTTCAGTTTCCGTCAGTTTTGTGGTGGCTGCGGAGAGCTCTTCCAGAATATTGTCCGTTACATAGCTTTGTTGCAGCTTCTGTATGCCGATATAGGCTTTCTGTTGGCGGTTTGTCTTGAAGCGGGCTCCCCAACGGAAGATGGGGATGCTGACGTTGACCCCTGCGACGGGAGTATGAGGTACATCCTGCCCCATATAGGCGATTCCCGTATCCCAACCGGTGGCGAGGAACATGCTGACTTGTGGGTTGTAGCGGCTGAGGGCAGCATGCCGTTGCGCTTCACTGCGGGCGATGTTCACGGAGGTACTGGCATATTCTGCCCGGCGGGGCAGCACATCATCCAGGCCCAAAGGGATGATGGGAGCAGTCGGTATATCTATTTCGGCTATGCTGTCTATGGGAGCGTCCGGTTCCGAGCCCATAAGGATATTCAGTTTTTGCAGGGCAAGGGTATGGTTTTGGCGTGCCTTGATGTACTGCAATTCGGCTTCCTTACGTCGGGTGGAAATCATCAGCAAGTCTGTGCGGCTGATGGCACCGTCATCAAAGCGGTCTTGGATGATGTCGTACTGCTGTTGTACAATATCCTGAAAGGTAGCCGCGGCTTTCAGACCGGCACGGGCGGCAGAGGCATTCCAATAGACGGCGTCACTTTGATAGTGTATCTGGTCGAGGGTCAGCTCTGTGGTAAGTTGGTCCAGTGCCTCTTCGGCTTGCGCCACTTTCTTTTGGGCTATTAGGGAACCTCCGGTATAAAGCGGCTGCGTCAAGGTGGCAAGTGCCTGATAGGTATAAGGGTGGTAGTCTCCTTTCGGACTGTTCCATTGGTCCAGATGATTGAGATTGGCGGTACCCTCGGCGGTGATGTCAATCTGGGGCAGGAAACCGGTGGAGGCAATCTTGCGTGCCTCGGTACTGGCGAATGTTTTCAGATGCTGTTGTTTCAGAATCTGGCTGTATGCTTCTACCTTGTCGCGGTATTCTTCGCGGCTCAGATATGCTTGTTGTGCCCCGGCATTCAGTCCTGAGCACAGTAATGATAGAATAAGTATATTTGTTTTCATCATTCAATTGGTAAACTGTAAATTGTTGAATGTTCTCTCACTTGATTTTATGAATGGCGCAATAAGCCACCGGCAGCACGAATAGTGTCAATGCCGAGGCTACCAGCAAACCACCCATGATGGTTGCCGCCATGCCGCCGAACATGGCGTCGAACAATAACGGCAACATTCCCAGGATAGTGGTACCCGATGCCATGGCCACCGGGACAATACGGGTGGTCGTTGCACTGATAACGGCTTCACGCGGTGCTTTTCCGGCAGCGGTTTCCGTATCAATCTGGTCCACCAGCACGATGGCATTCTTGATATTCATTCCAATCAGCCCCAGCAAGCCGAGGATGGAGAAGAAGTCGAATGATTTCCCCAATACCACCAGTCCCAGTACAATACCTATAAAGATAAGCGGCAGCATCAGCAGGATAACAATCGGCTTCCGGTAGCTGCGGAACAGAAACAGCAAGGTGACGAACATAAGGAAGAATGTCAGCGGCAGGTTAGCTGCCAGTGCGGCATTGCTTTCTGCCTGGCTTTCCTGCTCTCCGAAGTATTTCATGGTGTAACCTTCGGGCACATCAATCTCTTCTTGCACTTGCTTCCATATACGGTTGAAGGCGGCAATGGCATTCACACCGCGGCGTGGGTCGGCCTGCGCCATCATCACCATCTGCCGGTTGTAGTCTTTCACATTGGAGAACTTGTACTGGAAGTCGAACCGGCTGACGACTTGTTCCAGAGTGGTTGTTTCGCGTGCAGTGCCGAATACGGGGAGTGTACGCAAGTCGTTGATGCGGAAAGAGTCGATAGTTTTATCCTTCAACAGAACGGGAAGTACCTGGTCTCCTTCCCTGTATTCCCCAAGTGTCATGCCGTTCGTACCGATCTGGATACTCTGTGCCATGCTTTGACGGGAGATACCCAACGGTTGTGCACGCTCCTGACTGTAAACGGGATGCCATACCGGTATCTTATTGCCCCAGGAGTTGCGCACGTTGATAAGTTCGCCGTCACGGTGCATGATGTCCAGAGCCTTGTTGGTCAACATGACCAGCGTATCCGTGTTATTGCCGATGAACCCGATTTCAATGGCGGCATCTACAGCAGGAGAGAGTTTGAACAACATGGTACGGGTGATGGCATTGGGATAGTTGGCCTTCATGTAGGCATCAAGGTTCTCTTCCTGCTTCTTGGTATATTTGCTGTCCGTTACTTCCACCAGGATATTGGCGAAGTTAGGTTTGGGACCGACGGAAGTGGAGGCCAGATAGTAACGCAACGGTGTGCTGCCGAATGTGACGGATACCCGTTTCACTTCCGGCTGCTGCATCAGATGCGCTTCCACCTTTTTCATTTCGGTTTCTACTTCGCGGATGCTGTACCCGTCCGGATAGAATACATCTGCCCGAAAGTAGGGCTTGTCCAGAGAAGGGAAGAAGTTCTGGGGCATCAGCCCCATGACGATGAGGGAGAGGATGAACAGTGCTGTAATGCTTCCAAGGGTCAACGCCTTCTTGCGTATCAGTGTGCTGAGGATGGAGGCGAATTTATGGTAGAAAGGCTTGTCGTATGGGTCCTTGCTACCATCTTTAGCCTTTGCTTTCAGTATGAAGTTGCCGAATGTAGTGGTTTGTGTCAACGCCAGCACCCAACTTAATCCCAGGGAAATGGCCAACACTACGAATAGCGGTTTCACGATTTCGGCTACGGAAGAGGGAGCCAGATACAGTGGCAGAAACGAACAGATGGCAATGAACGTTGCTCCCAGCAATCCCCATTGGGGACCGGTGGCACCGTCTATCAGCGCTTTTCGGCGGTCGATGCCGCGGGCAATGGCAATTTGGGCATTATCTGTCACCACGATGGCATTGTCCACCAGCATTCCCATGGCTATGATGAATCCGGCGAGGGAGGTCCGGTTCAGACCTACGCCAAGAAACGACATAATGAGCAGTGTGCCTCCGATAGAGAATATAAGGGAAGAGCCAATCAGTACTCCTGCACGCATGCCCATCACCAGCATGATGATTACAATCACAATCAGGATGGATTCTATCAGATTGATGATGAACCCGTTGTTGGCTTCTTTGGCAATCACGTTTTCGGGATACAGACTTTCCAGTTCCAGCCCCACGGGGATGAGGGGCATGAGTTCGGCAAGCCTCCGGTCTACCAGTTCACCGGTTTTTACCACATCCTTTGTCGGGTCGGTGGAGATGCCGATACCGATGGCGCGCTTTCCGTTGACGTGCATGATATTGCCGGGAGGTTCCATGTATCCCTTTTCAATGATGGCGATGTCACCCAGCTTGACTTGTCCGCCGGAGGTAGTGATAACCTGGTTGCGGATATCATCGACAGTCGTGTAGGTACCGTTGGCCACAATGCGTAACTGTTGTTCTCCGGCGCTGATTTCACCCGTATTGATAATCTGGTTCTGCGATTGTAGCAGGCTGGCCAGCTGCTTGGGGTCGATACCCATTCCTGCCAGCTTGTTTACGGAGATGAATATATGGATGACCTCTGTCTGTGTACCGAAAAGGGCTACCTTCATCACACCGTCTGCCGTGATGACTTGTGTCTTGATTCGTTCCGCCCAGTTTCTCATTTCTTCATAAGAGAAACCGTCGTCACCCACCAGGCCGTAATAGATGCCGAAAACGTCTCCAAAATCATCCGAGACGGTCGGTACAGAAGAGCCTGCGGGCAGTTGGGGCTGTATATTGAGCACTTTACGCCGCAGTTCGTCCCACTTCTGCGGAATGGATGCGGCAGAGAGTGACGGTTGCAGTTCGAAGGTTATCTTGGAGAGTCCGTACATAGACTCTGACTTTATCTTGTAGACGCCGCTCATCGACTGTATTTCTCGGGAGATGGGTTCGGTGACGAGCCGTTCCACTTCTGCCGGCTCCGCTCCCGGGTAGCGTGTCATGATGACTGCCGACTTGATGACGAAAGGTGCGTCTTCCTTCTTTCCCAACCTGCCGAATGACAGTATACCGCCGATAAGCAGCACAGCCAGAAAGAAGTAGACTATCTTCGTGTTGTCTAATGAATATTGGGCTAGATTCATAATGAATATTTTTTAGATAAATGGGGAATGTAATGTGCCAATGTGATTAATCACATTAGTACCTTTATTGCTTCTCCTTCTGTCAGCTGGTATACTCCGGCCGTCACAACGGTTTCTCCCGGTTCCAACCCTTTAGAAATAAGCAGGTTTGCCTCTCCCGTTGGAGAATAAACGGTCACTTCGCGGCGACTGACTTTATTACCTTCCACCACCCATACATACGTTTTCCGGTTTTCACTGTCGCCAAATACGGCGCTTAACGGTACATTCATCAGCTTTTCTTCCAGAAAGGGAGCGACATCCGATGCCAGCTTTATTTTGCATGTGAATCCCGGTTTTACGTCATAACGTGTACGGTCAAAGTGCGGGTCGTCAATTGTTATTGTCACCGGAATACCCGTCCCTGCTGTGGAGATGTCAAGATACTCTTCCAGTCTGGCATCGAAAGCCTCTGTGGGGTAGCTGTCGAACACCACCTTGAACTTTACGTCCTTGGCACGGAGCAGATAGAGATAATCATCCGGTACGGTGAACTTGATTCGTAGCTTCTGTGTATTTACCAGCTGTACAACCCCTTCTCCTGCATTGACACGCTGATAGTTCTCTACCAGCCGTTTTTCGATGGAACCCTCGAAAGGGGCTGTCAGCCGCGTATCCCGCATATTGTTGCCGGACAACTCGTAAGTGGATTTTGCTTTCTGATAGTTGGCTACGCTGATTTCGTATTCCTGCACGGAGATAGCCTGGCGGCCAAGCAGCCGTTTGTTACGTTCCACTTGTGCGGCAGCTGTTTCGTAGGCAGCCTTGTCGGCTGCATATTGCAGGGAGATGTCGCGTGGGTCGATGGCGGCAATCAGTTGCCCCTTTTTTACCCGCTGTCCCTCTACAACCGGGAGGCTGATGATTTGTCCGCTGACGCGGAAGGCAAGTCTCACATATTCCACGGCTTCCACTATTCCGGAGAAGTCTTTGCGGATAACCGACTGTGAACTGACTTGCGCAGTCTTCACCGGTCGGATAAGGGTATTGCTACCCTTTTGTTTTTGCCCGCACGACGTGATGAGCAACGCCATGACCAGGGCGAAAAGAAACATTTTTTTCATTGGTAAACAAGTATATAGTTATTCGTTCAGGTATATATAAAAACATAAAACCGGGAAAACAACCAAATGTTCTCCCGGTTATAGGATAAATGATGATTTAATGTGCCAATGTGCTAATTGGCTGCGCAATGTTTATGCTGCGCTATCACGCCGCAGGTCATTGGCACATTGGCATATTAATTTTCAATTCCGTCCCCCGTTCCAGCGTATATGGGTGTCCGTAGACTTGTATGTCCACTTTGCTGCCTGCTGTAAGCGAGATTTCGATTTCTTTTCCTACCCGTATGTGAAGTGTGTTTTTCAGATAATTCACCTTGAATGAATAGCTGTCCCATTTTTGCGGTATGACAGGGGAGAAACACAACGTCTCCTTCAGCACCTGCATACCTGCAAATCCGCGTACAATGGCCAGCCAGCTGCCGGGCATACTGGTTATGTGCAGACCTTGGTCTGCTTCGTTGTTGTAGTCGTCCAGGTCAAGCCGTGTGGCATGCAGGAAAAGCTGGTAAGCTTTTTCCACTTTGCCGATGCGTGCAGCCAGGATGGAATGGATGTGGGGAGAAAGGGAGGATTCGTGTACGGTCATCGGCTCATAGAACTCGAAATTGCGGCGGACGGTTTCCGTGTCAAAATAGAAATAATAGAGGTAAAGTCCGAGCAACACGTCACTCTGCTTGATGTAGCAAGAGCGCAGAATGCGGTCCCATGACCAATGTTGGTTGATGGGGCGTTCTTCGGCAGGAATGTTATCTGTACTTTCCAGTACTTTATCCATATAGCCGTCATTTTGGATAAAAATACCCCGTTCCTTGTCTTCCGGCAGATACATGTGTTCGATGATGTCTCTCCACCGGGCACTTTCCTTCACTTGGTCGAGATTGGTGATGCGGCGTATGTGGGCATATTCATCTGGATATTGCTGTGCCACCATTTCCAGAAAACGGAGGGTCATCTTGAGGCACTGTATACAGGAATAGTTAGTGTACCAGTTGTTGTCCACATTGTTTTCGTATTCATCCGGGCCGGTAACCCCCAGTATGACATATTTCTGTTTGGGTTGGGAGAAGGATACCCGTTGTCTCCAGAAACGGCTGACGGCAATCATTACTTCCAGGCCATATTTAGCGATATAGTCCATATTGCCCGTCAGCGCTGCATGCTGAACGATGGCATAGACAATGATATTGTTACGGTGGATTTCCTCGAAGGTTATTTCCCATTCACTGTGGCATTCCTCTCCATTGTTGGTTACCTGCGGAAACAACGCTGCACCGTCCTTGAAACCCAGTTTACGGGCGTTTTCGATGGCTTTGGGAAGCTGGTTGTACCGATATGCCAGCAAGTTCTTTGCAATCTCTTTGGGAGTGGAGAGCAGAAAAAACGGTACACAACACAGTTCCGTGTTCCAATAAGTATTTCCGCCATATTTTTCTCCGGTGAATCCTTTGGGGCCGATGTTTAGGCGCGGATCATCTCCCCGGTAAGTCTGATACAGTTGGAATATGTTGTACCGGATACCTTGTTGCGCTTCCGGGTCCCCTTCGATGACGACATCCGTTTCGTCCCAGATTTCCTGCCAGGCCCTTCGATGCTCTTCTACCAGCGTATTCCAGCCTATGCTCTTGGCTTCGCGTGCCTCGGCCACGGAGTGTTCCACCAATTCACTCCGTTCGTGGTAGAGAGAAGAAGCGATGGCGGTGTATTTGATGAGTGTCACGTTGTCTCCGGGTTTCACGTCGGCACCTACGCTGAAACCGGTCTGCTTTTCCTTTTCTATCCGTATGGGGTTGGCAGTGGTTTCCTTGTTGTTTTTGAAGAATTGGTAAGTCATGGCGTAGCACACTTGTGCATCTTCCCGGCGGGTCTGTGTCCAGAGATAGGCACAGCTGCTGGTAGAACCGGAACGCAGTATGTTCCATATTTTCAGGTTTGGCAGATCGGCATCGTCTACTATATTCCCGTCAAGGATGGGCACGAGTGAGATTCTGCCGGTATAGTTGATGGAAGACACGCTGTACTTGATGAGACAGAGGTTGGGTCTTGCCATATTTGTGATATGCTCTACATGGATGCGGAGCTGGTTTCCACGAGGAGACGTCACCTCCATGTCCCGGTAGGAGATACCTTCCTTCATATCCAGGCGGCGGTTGAAGCTGTCGACATCCCAGCCTGCCAAATCGAGTTCCTCATCGATGAGGCGCAGGTTGATGCGGCTCCAGTCGGCAGCCTTGGGTATACGGGTGTAATATGGTGGAAATCCGTTCTTCCACCATCCTACGCGGGTTTTGTCCAGGAAAGTGATGCCGGCCACAAATGAACCACGGTAACTGTCACTGCTGTAAGGCTCCTCAAAATACCCTCGTTGCCCGAAACGTCCGTTTCCGAGGCTGAATATACTTTCCGACATCCGTTGACGGTCGGGGTGGAATTGGTCTTCGATGATGTTCCATTCATCGGTCTTGAGGTATTTTTTCATGGCGACGTGTTTTCTGTAGTTATCGCCGTAAAGATACGCAATATGCGGAAATAAAAGAGAAAAGTGAGGACAAAAATAGTGAAAGGGGAAGGGAGGGGATTAAAAAAGATAATATAGCACACAGATGACACAGATAAGGCAGATGAACACGGATTATTAGACAAACTTATCCGTGTTCATCTGCCTTATCTGTGTCATCTGTGTGCAGAAGTAGGAGCTTGGTTCTATTTCTCTCCCTTAGTCTCTTTAATTAAATATACACAGAAAGCACCTATTATCAGCATCACTCCTGCCAATACAAGCATATTGATTTCGGGGGGCAGTACTCCTTTGGGAGTAAACAAGGACAGAATACTGCCGCCCAAAGCTGCCGCAATAATCTGTGGAATACAGATGGTACCATTGAAAAGACCTAAGTAGGTACCCATATGTCCTCCGCTCAGTGCATTGGTCAAGATGGTGAACGGCAGTGCCAGCATGGCAGCCCATGCACAACCTATCAGCAGGAAGGAAATGAACAACATATACGGATTGTGCATAAAATAGGTGGAAATGAAACCTATACCTCCCAGAACAAGGCTGAGTGAGTAGACGCGGCGGCGGTCCTTGAACATCGGTATGCAGATGGCCCAAAGCACAGAGCCGATGGCTTGCACGGCAAACAGTACGCCTACCCAGTCGGCGGCATTCTGATATTGCAGGCTCTTGGTGTCGAGTACTACTTTGGTCACACCATCTACCAGGTGCTCTACTGTAGGAGCGTCAAAAGCATTGGCAGCGATGCTGCCGTTGGTATAGGTCCACATGAACATAAAGGCAAACCAGCAGAAGAATTGTACCAGTCCGATAGTCCAGAATGCTTTCGGAGCCTTGATGAGCAGCTTCAGCATGTTGGTCTTTTCATGTTCCTCTTCTTCGGTGATGCCGTGATACTCTGCATATTCGGCAGGCGGCATCTCTTTTACTTTGACCGAAGTGTAGATAACGCAGAAGATAAGGATGGCTGCTCCGATGTAGAATGAGTAAATCACCGAGTCGGGGATTACTCCTTGGGGAGCTGTATTGCTGATGCCAATCCATGCAAAGATGAACGGGAAGAGATAGCCTACCAGGCTGCCTGCATTGCAGAGAAAACTCTGGATGGAGTAGGCGAGCCCTTTTTGTTTCTCATTCACCATGTCACCCACCATCATTTTGAAGGGTTGCATGGCCATATTGATGGAGGTGTCGAGGAACATCAGCGATACCAGTCCGAAAATCATGGCTGTACTTACTGCCATGCCGAAGCTTCCGGCATTGGGTAGCAGGCACATGACGAGTACGGCCACCAACGAACCTATAAACAGATAAGGGATGCGCCGTCCGAAGCGTGTCCAGGTCTTGTCACTGGCGGCTCCCACAATGGGTTGTACAATGATACCTGCCAACGGCGGTAATATCCAGAAATAACTCAAATTATGCGGGTCTGCACCCAAAGTGGAAAAGATACGGCTGATGTTTGCACTCTGCAAAGCATATGCAATCTGTACGCCGAAAAAACCAAAGCTGATGTTCCACAGCTTCCAGAAACTTAAATCGGGTTTTACTTTCATGATGGTTTAATATGTTTTATTATTTCGTAGTTCCTCTTATCACCAGATTGGTACGTACTATCTTGTTGTTGCTTTTCTCTTCTCCCTCCAGCTTTCCGGTCAGAATGCTGAAAGCGCTTTTACCTACTTCCTCGCCATGCTGCTCCACGGTAGTCAGCTTCGGGTCGGTGCTTTGCGCAATGGCTCCGTCGGTGAATCCGCAGATGGATACTTCATCGGGAACTTTTACGCCGACCAGTTTGCAGGCATACAGTATGCCCGAAGCTGTCTCGTCGTTGATGGCAAAGAAACCGTCAGGGCGGTCTTCGCTTTCCAGCAGGTCGGGAGTGATGGAGATGGCACGTTCACGGGTGTCGCACAACAGAATCATGCTGTCGTCCACCGGAATTTTATACTTCTTCATGGCATCCAGGTAGCCGTTCCGGCGATTTTTGGTAATCTCCAGGTGGGGAGCCGCACCATAGAAAAGGATACGCTTGCATCCGGTCTGTATCATGTATTCCACGGCGGCAAAGGAGCCGGCATAATCGTCCACCACCACTCGCTCGGTTTTCAGCCCCGTGCAGATACGATCGTAAAAGACGATGGGAATATCGTTGTTCAGTAGCTCCTGGTAATGGTCGTATTGGGAAGTGTCCTTGGCAAGTGAAGCGATGACTCCGCAGACACGGGCGGCAAGGAAAGAATGCACAATCTTCACTTCCTGCTCGTACGATTCGCTGCTCTGCGCCACTATGATATTATATCCGGCATTTGCCGCCGCTTTCTCAATTCCGCTCAATACGCAGGAAAAGAAGTGGTGTACCAGTTGGGGGACAATGACGCCGATGGTATTGCTGCGGCTTGCGCGGAGATTTACGGCCAGTACATTGGGCTTGTAGTTATGTTCGCGCGCATAGGCATGGACAAGGTCACGAGTTTCCTTGCTGATGTCCGGATTGTCTTTCAGCGCTCTTGACACGGTGGAAGGGGAGACATTCAGCGCCCGGGCAATATCCTTGATGGTAATCTGCGGTTTATTCATGGTATAGTTTTGAGGACAAAGATAAGGTAAACTTCCCTAATCCGATTGCAAAAATAACGTAATATGGTAAATTGTGCTTATTCGTTGAGGTTTATCGGGTTGTAAGTTTGTGCAAACGATTGCGGTTTCTTATCTTTGTCCGGACCTTTAATGAATATAACCTTGAGTATGTACAAATATATTCTTTTTGTTTTTATACTTTTACAGACTGTCCTTCCTTGCCATATGTGGGCACAGAAGCCCGATTACCGGTTGTTTCAGAATATCAGTTTAGGGACAGAGGCATCTGTCATCAGCTGTTTTCTGCAAGATACACAAGGACTGATATGGATAGGTTCGGATAAAGGTCTGTTCAGCTATGACGGCTATTCCACCCAACCGCATTTCATTTTTGGCGAACGTAGCAATACGCGTATTTATTGCGGAGAAGTAGTAGACAGTACCTATCTTTATCTGGGAGCAGACAACGGGTTATTGATATACAATTACCGGACAGATACTTATGAGGAACCGGGAATTGATTTTCCGACGGACATCCGTACACTGGTGATGTACGATGGGTTGCTGTGGTTGGGCACACTGAACGGGCTGTATACGTATCATCCACAGACCCGTGAGATTTCTTCCGTAAAAGAAGGTATCCCTCATCAGACAATTTACTCTCTTATCCATTCTTCAGACCATCAGCTTTACATTGGTACCTATAATGGCTGTTGCCGCTATACATCCGTTACCGGACGTTTTGAAATGATAGAACTACCTGCTAGCAGGAATAAAAGTAATCTGTTTGTAAACTCTTTGTTGGAAGATGCGGTGAGGAAATGTATTTGGATAGGTACGGAAGGATGTCTTTTCAAATATACTCCTGCCGACGGGCAAATACAGAGAATTGATGCTTTTCATGACAATTCTGTCAAATCAATGGCTTTGGATGGATATGGGCAATTGTTGGTGGGGACAGACAATGGACTGTACATATACGGAGAAGATTCACCTTTACAGCATATCGTGCATGATTCGCGGAACCTCCAGTCACTGTCCAACAACATTGTATGGACTGTTTATGCGGATTGTGAACGGAATATCTGGCTGGGGACGGACTATGGCATATCCATGGCACGTTGTAAAGAGACATTACGCTATGTTCCCATATCGCGGATTACCGGGACGGGGGAAGGAAACCAGTTTTATTCCATGTTGCGTGATGTGCATGGTAATTTTTGGTTTGGGGGAACAAATGGACTTATCCGTTTCACGTTTTCTGAGGAGGAAAGGCCGGAAGGCCGGGTGCCGGGAAAGGGCAGGGATGTTACCTGGTACAAGATGGGAGATAAGAATTTTCCTTTGACCCATAACCGGGTACGACAGTTGTATGAAGACCGGGACGGATACCTTTGGGTGGCAACAGACGGGAGCATCAGCCGCTATGATGAGGAAAGCCGCCAGTTTATACCTTATAGTATAGTAGACAGTACCCGCCGCTACAATACTAACTGGGCATATGGCCTTTTCGAAGACAAGAATGGAAAGTTATGGGTAGCTACTTGTTTGGGCGGTATTTTTGTCGTGGACAAACATAAACTGCTGCATGCCTCTACACACCCATATGTAGCCGAAGGAACCTATTCCATACACAATGGTTTGTCGGGTATGTTCATCAACCAGATGGTTCCCGACAGTGAAGGAAATGCACTGGCCCTGCTCAGTAGTGCCAACAGTGTTGAGAAAATAAATTCTTCTACCAATAATATTACCCATATTGCTTCAGGAGAGTTCAAGGAGGGGCAAAGGCCCAATTTTGTCTTGTGTGCCGAGGATGGTTGTATTTGGATTGGCTTTCCCGGTGGAGTAATGCGTGTGGAGCCTTCGGATAATAGGGTAAAGGTTTTGCCGTTCGATGCTTTCAATCATTATGAAGTGCTTTCCATGATAGAGGCTGAAGGAAAGATATGGATATCCACTACTGACGGATTTTGGGTGGCAGACCAGCGGACATTGGAAGTGCGACGCCTGAGTATTGCCGACAAACGTTTTACCAGCTTGTTCTTTGATAGGAAAGAGGGTGAACTATACTTGGGCACAGCGGATGGCTTTGCCATTTCCTCCCCGGATGCATTGCTGGCGGAACATCCGGAACGCCCGTTATTGCTGACAGCCCTTTATGTGAATAACCGGCTTTATTTGCCCGGTTCGGAGAAAAACTGCCGGAGCATCCGTCTTATGGAACAGATAAACTTGGAGTACAACCAGAATAATCTTGCTTTTGAACTGTCGGATTTGCCTTACTCGCTGGAGGAGAAAAGCAGGATTGTATATCGTCTGGAAGGGGTAGAGCGTGAGTGGACTCTTCTGGCTCCCAATACCAACCGCATCATTTATAATAATCTGGATTATGGAAACTATCGGTTAATGGCAAGTAAGCTGGATTCCTATGGCAAACCCTTTGAACAAATATATAGTCTGGATGTCCATATCCTTCCACCATGGTACTATACTTCGTGGGCGAAGGCATTTTATATGCTGTTATGCTGCGCTTTGATTGTTTGGACCATTCACTTTTTCCGTGTGAAAAACCGCTTGAAGCTGGAACATTTGGAAAAGGAGAAGATTTTGGAACAGTCGCGTGCCAAACTGGAATTCTTTACCAATCTTTCCCATGACCTCAAGACACCTTTAAGTATGATTATTGCCCCTATCAGCAGGATGTTGCCGGAAATTAGGAATCAGCAGGAGAAGAAGCAGCTCGAATTGGTTCAGCGCAATGCCATGAAACTGAATTCATTGATTCATCAAGGGCTGGACTTGAACCGGGTGGATAGCGGCAATAGGACTTTATTGATTTTATCACAGATAGAACTGGTCTCTTTTGCACGTGATTTGCTTGCACTCTATACAGAAGGAAAAATGAAGGAAAAACAGCTCGCTTGTGAATTTCGGACGAATCGGGAACAACTATACATTCAGATGGATGCCATCAAGTTGGAGTCTGTTTTGGATAATCTGCTTTCCAATGCTGTAAAATATACGCCGGAAGGCGGAACCGTTACTCTTTCTTTGGATGCTCCCGAAGGTGGGAGGGAGGTGTATATTTCTGTGGCAGATACCGGTACCGGAATACCAGTTCAGGACCAACCGTATATTTTCCAGCGTTTCTTCCAATCATCCAAGACTGCGGGAAAAAATGAGGGAACTGGAATCGGACTTTATTTGGTGAAAACCTATACGGAATTGCATGGTGGCAATGTTCGGCTGATGTCAGAGGAGAATGTTGGTACTACGGTAACCTTGACTTTGCCGGTTGTGAATCAAGAGCAGACAGCTCCGGTAGGGGTACCTGATTCATCACCGGATATTCTTTCACCGGATGCTCCTCTTGTATTGATTGTAGATGATAATGCGGAAGTGGCGGAATTCATTTACCAGATTCTGCATGCCAAATATCGCTGTCGTGTGGCAGAAAATGGCAAATCCGGATTGGAGCTTGCCATGGAATTGCTGCCCGATTTGATTGTTTCGGATGTAATGATGCCTGTAATGGATGGGTTAGAGATGGTACGGCGTTTGAAAAAACATATCCCTACATCCACCATCCCGATCATTCTGCTGACGGCTAAGAGTGATAAGGAGACAGAACTTGAGAGTATACAGTTACACGTTGATACCTTCATAGCCAAACCTTTCGAGCCGGATATCCTGCTCTTGCGGGTAGAGCAGTTACTCTCCAGCAAGCAGACTCATGAGGCCAAGGCGCGTATGGAGGTACTTGCTACTCCGAAAGCGATAGAGGCCGTTTCGTATGACGAGAAATTTCTGGCAAATGTCACCCGCTTGATAGAAGAGCATATTTCGGATTCCGAGTTGAATGTGAATACTCTTTGTGACTGGGCGGCGACCAACAACAAGCAGATGTACCGCAAACTGAAACAGCTGACGGGAATGACCCCTGTGGAATATATCAAGTCCATCCGCATGAAAAAAGCAGCCATGTTGTTGCAGCAGAAAAAGTTTACAGTGGCAGAGGTAATGTATATGGTAGGCTTTTCCAATCACTCTTATTTTTCTAAATGTTTTTAGGCAGAGTTCGGACTTCCCCCTAAACAATACGCGGCGGAATAATGCCGCTTTTACAAGGACAAACCCTCATCAGAATATATCTGGTGAGGGTTTGTCCTTTTTTTATCCTCTTATGTCCGATATCTGCTTTCGGGGAAAATGATGTTGCTCTAAATTTGCCGGTGAAAGGCAAGACTTGAATTTGATAGCGGAAGAATAGACTCCTGGTTACAGATACTTTCTTACGTACAAATATACAGATAATTGATATTGTTAACTTTAATTTATTGAATGCATGAAGCAAGTTAATCTTAGAATCTATCGGATGATTCTGCCCTTAATCCTAGGGCTATTCTTGTCAGTAGGCACTTATGCACAAAGCATCACTGTGAAAGGGCATGTTAAAGATGCCCTGGGTGGAGTGATAGGTGCAAGTGTAGTAGAAAAAGGAAATACCACAAACGGGACTATCACCGATCTTGACGGTAATTTTTCACTGAATGTACCCAAAGGTTCTACTTTGGTAGTTTCTTTTATCGGTTATAAGACTCAGGAGGTGGTTGCAGCTTCCAGTGTAGTCGTGACCCTGCAGGAAGACAGTGAATTGTTGGATGAGGTTGTGGTCATCGGTTACGGTGTGGCTAGGAAAAATGATTTGACCGGGTCTGTAACGGCAATTAAACCGGATGAAATGAACAAGGGGCTGACGACATCTGCCCAAGACATGATGCAAGGCAAGATTGCCGGTGTCAGTGTTGTCAACAATGGTGGTGAGCCGGGTGGCAGTGCCACTATTCGTATCCGTGGCGGTTCTTCATTGAATGCCAGTAATGACCCGTTGATTGTAATTGACGGACTTGCCATGGATAATTATGGAGTGCAAGGAATGTCCAATCCGTTGGCTTTGGTGAATCCGGCTGATATAGAGAGTTTTACTGTGTTGAAAGATGCTTCGGCTACAGCGATTTATGGTTCCCGTGCCTCCAATGGCGTTATCCTGATTACTACTAAGAAAGGACAGAGTAACTCTAAACCTCGTATTTCTTATAATGGTAATGTGTCCGTCAGCATGGTTACGGACAAACTGGATGTACTGAATGCCAAAGAGTTCATGAAACTTGTACAGAACACATATGGTTATTCTGATGAAGAGTTTCTGGCGAGTGCGGAATATCAGGCATTAGGATATACGAATGCTCAGGGCGAGCATCTTTTTGCCGATACCGACTGGCAGGACGAGATTTATCGTACGGCAGTCAGTACCGACCATAATATCACTGTTTCCGGTGGATTGAAAAATATGCCTTATCGTGTTTCCCTGGGCTACACCAATCAGCAAGGTATCCTGAAAACATCAAGTTTTGAGCGTTATACAGCCAGTGTGAATCTTTCCCCTTCTCTTTTTGATGAGCATTTGAAGGTTAACTTCAACGCAAAGGGCATGTATTCTGTGACAAGCTATGCCAATACCGATGCCATTGGAGCTGCCACTTCAATGGACCCTACCAAGCCGGTTTATGGCGGGACGGAATTTTATGATAAAAACTTTGGTGGATATTGGGAATGGCCCGAAGCAGTAGACTGGAAAGATTCTGAATGGGGATACAACATCAATACTTTGGCTACGGCCAATCCCGTCGGGATGCTGAATAACCGTTCGGATAAAGGAAAGTCAAAAGTGCTGATGGGGAACATTGAACTGGATTATAAGATTCATGGTTTCGAGGATTTGCATTTGCATGTCAATGGTGGTATGGATGTGGCAAGCGGCAAGTCCAACAAGAATTACAACCGTTTTGACCTTGACAATTATTATTATGGACGTGTCGGTTGGAATACACAAGATACATACAATTTGTCATTGAACATGTATGCACAGTACATGAAGGACTTCGGGAAAGCGCACCATTTTGATATCATGGCCGGTTATGAATGGCAGCATTTCCACAAAGAGACAGATTACTATTATTATGGAACTTACCCTGATACGAACCTTGAACATGCCGGTGAAATCTATAATCCGTCAGAAAATACACTCTACAAGACGGAGAACTATCTGGTTTCTTTCTTTGGCCGTATGAACTACTCTTTACTCGACCGTTATCTGCTGACCTTCACCTTGCGTGATGATGGCTCTTCCCGTTTCTCCAAAAAGAACCGTTGGGGATTGTTCCCGTCCGTTGCATTGGCATGGAAGGTGAAGGAGGAGGGTTTCTTGAAAGATGTGGATGCTGTTTCCGATTTCAAGTTTCGTGCAGGTTATGGTATCACCGGACAGCAGGAAGGCATTGGCGATTATACCTATTTTGCTTCATATACCCCCAATTCGGAAGGAGCATATTATCCGGTTTTGGGTAATGGCATCACTTACCGTCCGGATGCCTATAATAATGACTTGACCTGGGAAAAGACCACTACTTATAACATTGGGGTTGATTTGGGATTCCTGGACAACAGAATCACTGCCAATTTTGATTATTACTATCGCAAGACGAAGGATTTGATTAATGATGTTTATGTAGCTGCCGGTTCCAATTTCAAGAATAAGGTGACGAGCAATATCGGTTCACTGCATAATAAGGGTTTTGAATTTGCAGTGACATGGAGAGCCATTCAGCAGAAGGATTGGCGTTGGGAGTTGGGATTCAATCTGACACACAACACTAATGAAATAGACGAGCTGGTGAAGAGTACAGGTGACAAATACATCATTCGTCATGGAGGAATTGCCGTTGGTGATAGTGGTTCCAATGGAATCAAGGGATATTCCGTAGGCGAAGCTGTCTCTGCCTTCTACACCTATCAGCAAGTCTATGATGAGAAAGGCCAGCCGATAGAGGGCGAATTTGTAGACCGTGACAATAATGGCATCATCAATGACAACGACCGTTATTTCTATAAGAAATCAGACCCGGACGTATTGATGGGACTTTCCTCGAAATTGATTTATAAAAATTGGGATTTTAGTTTCTCGCTGCGTGCCAGTCTGGGTAATTATGCTTATAATGCTGTTGAATGTAGCCGTTCTGATTTGTCGGTTACCGGTATTTATTCGGGCAATGCATGGCACAATGTGCCTCAAATGTCACTGGCCAAGAACTGGAAGAAAGTGGATGCCTTGGATGCCCTTTCTGATTATTTCATCCAGAATGCCTCTTTCTTGAAGTGTGACAACATTACGCTGGGCCATTCTTTCGACAAATTGTTCGGGCAGAAAATCAGCGGGCGTGCTTATCTCACGGCCCAGAATGTGTTTACGATAACCAAGTACAAAGGTCTGGATCCTGAAATCAACGGTGGATATGATGGCAGTATCTATCCTCGTCCTCTGGTGGGAATTTTCGGACTCAGCCTTAATTTTTAATCCTTTAAAACTAAAAATAGTATGAAATTCAACAATATGAAATCATTAATTCCGGTTGCTGCCTTTACACTTATGATAGGGTTTTCGTCTTGTGTGGGAGATTTGGATGTAAAGCCTATCAATCCGCAGCAAACCATGACTTTGGATCAAAATGCTCTTTTTAACAAGATATATGCAAGTTTCTGTTTGACCGGACAGACCGGCCCGAGCGGTAATGCGGATATTGACGACATGGACGAAGGACGTTCAGAGTTTTTCCGCATGGCATGGAACCTGAATGAGCTCACTACGGATGAGGCACACTGGATATGGCTCACAGATACCGGTATGGATGAAATGCTCCACAATTCTTATGGAGCGAGTGCCGCATTCTCTATCGGACTATATTATCGTCTTTATTTTACTGTCACGTTGTGTAACTTCTTCTTGGAGCAGATTCCGGATGATGGCGGTACGTCTTCCATGCAACGTGCGGAAGTCCGTTTTATCCGTGCTTTACAGTATTATTACATCATGGACTTGTATGGTAACGCAGCATTTACGGAAGAAGTCTCTTCTGAATTGGCAGAACGCTATACACGTACCCAGTATTTCGATTATATTGAGAAAGAACTGAAAGAGTGTGAGGCTGATATGGCAGAACCGGGACAGAATACTTATGGGCGTGTTGACAAGGTGGCTGCATGGAATTTGCTGGCCCGTCTCTACTTGAATGCTGAGGTTTATACCGGTACTGCCCAGTGGCAGAATGCCATGGATTACGCAGAAAAGGTGATAAACAACGGGTATTATCATCTGTGTACGGAGGGAGCTACCAATCCGGTGACCGGTGAGGTTTATTCCGCCTATCAGATGCTTTTCCTGGCAGACAACAATACGAATGGGGCACAGTATGAAAACATTTTTCCGATACTCTTTGACGGGGTTACTACAAAAAGCTATGGTGGGATGAATTTTCTGGTTCTTGCCACTTATAATTCAACAATGGATGTTACGATTCCTTCCGGCACGAATTGCAGCTGGGGAAAGTGCGCCCGGGTCCGCAAGCAATTGCTTGACAAGTTCTATACGGCAACTCCTCCTGCGGGAAAGACGGTTGCGGAAATGACAGCTCCGGCCAATGATGACCGTGCTCTTTTCTATGGTGACGGCTTTTCCGCTTCCATTAAAGACGAAACGGATGCGACTGCAGGTTTTGCATGTGTGAAGTTTCGTAATGTCCGTTCGGATGGACAATCCAATCAGGTGGTCGATTATGTAAATGCAGACCTTCCTTTTTTCCGTGTTGCTGAGGCTTATTTGATTTATGCAGAAGCTTCTACCCGTTTGAACGGGTCTAATGCGGATGCAAAGGAGAAAATCAATGAACTTCGTTCCCGTGCCAATGCTGCCCAGAAGAATCTATATACGTTGGATGATATTTGTGATGAGTGGGCGAGAGAATTCTGGTTTGAAGGCCGCCGCCGCATGGATTTGATACGGTTCAATAAATATGCCGGTCAGGCATCCTATAAATGGGAATGGATGGGAGGCACTTATGAAGGTGCGCAATTCAGCAATATCAGAGCGATTTTTGCGCTTCCTGAAAACGATTTGGCGAACAATTCCAACTTAATTCAGAATCCGGGTTATTAATCAAAAAAAGAACAGAATATGAAAAGATATTTATTCACTTTGTTGTTGGTGGGATTGGCGATGTTCACTGCATGTACAGATGATAGAGACTCCAATCCGACAGTACAGCAACCCAGTACTTTCGAACTGAATATGCCTGCTTTAGGAGGCGGTGTATATGACTTGGCTAACACAGACTCCATTAGGTTGACCTATGAACAACCAGACTATGGTTATACGGCTCCCGTCAAGTATTATGCGCAGATTTCTGTCTCCGGTACCTGGAATGACGCCACTTCTGCAGAAGCGGATGACGCTACATATATCGAAATGGACGGCTCTGTTACAGTATGTGAGTTTGGTGCGGCGGCTGATTTGGTGAACAAAGCTATCATGAAATTGGGCAATTATACTGACCCGAGCCAACTGCCTGCTGAGGGGATATCCTTGTACGTGAGAATGAGGGCAAGGCTGAATGCCGGTTACGAGTGCTATTCAAATGTCATAGAACTTTCTGTTGCTCCCTATTATGTAGCTTTGGTATCAGCTGCTCCGGAACTGTGGTACCTGATTGGAAGCTGTATCGGTGATGGTTCTTGGGGAAGCGAAGTAGGTACGGGAGTCATTCCATTGTCACCGGTGGAAGGTGCCAAGTATGATGATGTGACGGGTAAGGGAGAATTGACCTATACCGGTTACTTCCCGTCCGACAAAGGTTTCAAGATTGTAAGGGTGCCCGGTGAGTGGGATGACCAGTGGGGAGCTGATGGAGGTGACTTCAACAAACCGCGTCTCAAGGATGCCGATGGTGAGGGAAGTGATTTTTATGTTCCTGCCAGTGGATATTATAAGATTTCCTTGAACACGAAAGAGAACACTCTCTCCATCGTTGCCACTGATGAACCGAAAAATGTTTATGATGGATTATTGATTTCCGGTGACTTCAACGGTTGGGGTACTGATACGAAGATGATTCCCGTAAATACGGTTGAAGGTGTGGTCAATCATGTCTGGAAGTATGAGTTGGATGCGACAAGTGGAGATACCACGGCAAAATTCTTATATGCTGGATGGACCCCCAACTGGGGAGCTTCCACTTTCCCATATGGATTCGGAGTGAACGGAGGTGCCAATATTCCGGTAGTTGCCGGCAAATACGTAGCTATCCTGAATGACATTGACGGTTATTATCATTTCTTCAGCAAATAATTAATGAAATAATAAGGTAAGATTCGATATGAAGAAAAAAGTATTGTTTTCAGGAATTCTGCTGGCTTTCCAAGTTTTGTTGGGGCATGCCCAGCAGCGTCTTTTGGGGGGAGATATTTCTTTGCTCCCCTCTTACGAGGCGGCAGGAACTGTATATAGAAATGCAGTTGGAGAGCCGGTTGCTCCCCTTGACTTTTTCAAGGAACAAGGTTGGAATGCTGTTCGTGTACGGCTTTTCGTTGAGCCTTCCAAAGCCTCCGCGGAGCATAAGGGAGAAGGAGTATGCCAGGATTTGGATTACGTAACCAAATTCGGACAACGGATAAAGGATATGGGTTATCAGTTCATGCTCGACTTTCATTATTCCGATACATGGGCTGACCCGGGGAAACAGTTCATGCCGGACTGTTGGCTGGATGCCGAAACGGCCTCATTGCCTGACAGTGTGTACCGATACACTAAAAACACCCTTCGGTCTATGGTGGAAGCCGGTGCATGTCCCGATTTGATACAAGTAGGAAATGAGATAACGAATGGGATGATGTGGCCTGCTGCCAAAGTCGATCCGTTGGGAAGTGATAACTGGGATTTGTTAGTGAGACTTTTGGAAAGTGGCGCCAGGGCTTGCCGTGAAGTCTGTCCCAAAACAAAGATAATTATCCATACCGAGAAAGCCGGCGAATGGAATAAAACCAAGACCTACTACAATCGTCTGCAGCAGCTTGATTATGATATTATCGGACTCAGTTATTATCCTATGTGGCACAAGGCGGTGGGGGTACTTGCCGCTACGCTTGATTCTTTGGCAGTCCACTTCCCGAATAAGGAGGTGATGATAGTGGAGACTGCAGCTTATTATTCGCACGAGAATGACAGATGGGCAAAAAGTGCGGACGAATATTCCGAGTTTTATCCGGTCAGTGCAGAAGGGCAACGTATCTTCACTCGTGAGCTGGTAGCTGAACTGCGCCGTCATGCCAATGTAACCGGGCTGTTCTGGTGGTTTCCCGAGGAGAATGCCAGTGGCAATACTGTGACGGAGGGATGGTTGAACCGTGGACTCTTTGATAACCATACGGGAAAGGTGCTTCCGGCAATGGAAGAGCTCAGACGGTTTGTACAGCCGATTGACCGTTGATTTCAAATTATTGGGAACCTCATCCCTTAGTAAATGTGCTAAATTATTATATTTGCGGAAATAATTAAGATAACGCCATGAAACACATGAAGTTTTTGACTTTCTTTTTTTGTATTGCCTTTGCCGTATTTGCATGCAGCAGCAATAATGAGACAGACCCCAACGCAGGTGGACTTCCCGATAAGGAAGAGCCTCTTACTACGGACTTTGCTAAAGGTGCCGACATAGGCTGGTGCACCGAATATGAATCCAAAGGATACGACTTCTACAATGCTAAAGGCGAGAAGCGTGAATGCACGGCTTTGATGAAGGAGCTGGGACTCAATGCCATCCGCATTCGTGTATGGGTAGACCCGAGCGACAACTGGTGCAACACTGCCGACGTGGTGGTGAAGGCCCAAAGAGCCAAAGCGCTGAATATGGATGTGATGATAGATTTCCACTACAGTGACTGGTGGGCAGACCCCGCCCAGCAGAATAAACCTGCCGCATGGGTTGGTAAGAATCTGGCGGACTTGAAGAAAGCTCTCAGCAACCATACGGTGAGTGTGCTTCGGGAACTGAAGGCGGTCGGTGTCACTCCCAAATGGGTGCAAGTGGGCAATGAAATCCGTCCGGGCATGCTGTGGGATAAAGACAAGGCTTTGAGCGGCGCATCCTATGACGTGAAGGAATCCGACTTGAAAGATGCTCCGGCAAACGCTTCTTCCGAGGTGGTATATCCCATGAATTGGGCCAATCTCGGCGCATTTATCACTACCGGATATGATGCCGTGAAGTCGGTCTGCCCCGATGCCATCGTCATTGTTCACCTGGACAACGGATGGGACAATGGTTTGTTCAACTGGTTTTTCGACGAACTGAAGAAGAACGGAGGCAAGTGGGATATGATAGGTATGTCACTCTATCCTTACTGGTCGCGCGATGCCAAGCCGGAATATACAGCGGCTGATGCCGTTATTACGGACTGCATCAAAAATATCAAAGTGGTAAGTGCGAAGTATAACTGTGATGTGATGGTGGTGGAAACCGGTATGGAGTGTGCCGACGACAAAGGGAACCTGGCAAGTGCTTCCGTACTGGCAGAAGGGAAACGCCAACTGGCCCGTGTCCTGAAAGAGTGCAAAGAGAATACTGACGGACGCTGCAAGGGTGTGTTCTACTGGGAACCGGAATGCAGGCCGAACCAATATCGGCTGGGGGCATTCACTGAAGACGGCCGCCCCACTGTGATAATGGATGCTTTTAAATAATTATATTAACAAAATCTTTTAAAGAAGAATGAGAAAGACAATACTTATCTTTTCCTGCTGCGCCTTTTTTGCCTTGGCGGCAATGGCGCAGCGTACAGAAGCATTGTTGGAAAAGAACTGGAAGTTCACCAAGGGAGATGTTCCCGAAGCAACACAAACAAATTTCGACGACAGTAAGTGGGAAACAGTGACCATTCCTCATGATTGGGCCATCTTTGGTCCGTTCGACCGCAACAACGATTTGCAGGAGGTAGCGGTTACGCAAGACCTTGAAAAGCAAGCTTCCGTAAAGACCGGGCGTACCGGAGGGTTGCCTTATGTGGGTGTCGGTTGGTATCGTACGGCTTTTGATGCTCCTGCCGACAAGCAGGTCACTCTGGTTTTCGATGGTGCTATGAGTGAGGCTCGGGTCTATGTCAATGGGAAAGAAGCTTGTTTCTGGCCTTTCGGATATAACTCTTTTCATTGCGATGTTACCGGTTTGCTGAATGCCGACGGTAAAAACAATGTGCTGGCTGTCCGTCTGGAAAACAGGCCCCAGTCCTCCCGTTGGTATCCGGGGGCGGGATTGTATCGCAATGTCCGCCTAGTTACTACGGAACGTGTCCATGTTCCAGTTTGGGGTACACAGCTCACCACACCGCATGTTTCTGCTGAATACGCTTCCGTGCGTCTGCGTACTACAATACGGAATGCCGGTGATGCGGATGTTCGTATTTCTACTGATATTATTGCGCCGGACGGTAAGATAGTAGCCCGTAAGGATAATAGCCGGAAAATTAATCACGGACAGCCATTTGAGCAGAATTTTCTGATAAATGCTCCGTCTCTGTGGTCCCCTGAGACACCTTATTTATATAAGGCAGTATCTAAGATTTATGTAGATGGCAAACAGACTGACGAATATACCACGCGTTTTGGTATCCGCAGCATTGAGATTATAGCTGATAAGGGATTCTTCCTGAATGGTAAGCACCGTAAATTCCAGGGGGTATGCAATCACCACGATTTGGGCCCGTTGGGTGCGGCTGTCAATGTGGCTGCTCTTCGCCGTCAGTTGACATTATTGAAGGATATGGGATGTGATGCAGTCCGTACCTCCCACAATATGCCTACACCCGAATTGGTGGAACTCTGTGACGAGATGGGCTTTATGATGATGTTGGAACCTTTCGATGAATGGGATATTGCCAAATGTGAGAATGGTTATCGCCGCTATTTCAACGAATGGGCAGAAAAGGATATGGTAAACATGCTGCATCATTATCGGAACAATCCTTGTGTGGTAATGTGGAGTATAGGAAATGAGGTTCCTACCCAATGTAGTCCCGAGGGCTACAAAGTGGCTTCTTTCCTGCAGGATATTTGCCATCGCGAAGACCCTACACGCCCCGTTACTTGCGGTATGGACCAGGTAACTTGCGTGCTTGCCAACGGGTTTGCGGCAATGATTGATGTACCCGGTCTTAATTATCGGGCTCACCGTTATGTGGAGTCTTATGAGACTCTTCCACAGAATATTGTGCTTGGTTCGGAGACGGCTTCCACTGTAAGTTCTCGTGGTGTCTATAAATTTCCCGTACAGAAGGGAGCTAGTGTGATGTATGATGACCATCAGTGCTCCGGTTATGATGTGGAGTGTTGTTCCTGGTCGAATCTTCCCGATGAGGATTTTGCTTTGTCTGATGATTATGACTGGACAATCGGACAGTTCGTCTGGACGGGCTTTGATTATTTGGGTGAGCCTTCTCCTTATAGTACGGATTCCTGGCCCAGCCACAGCTCCGTTTTCGGTATCATAGACTTGGCAAGCCTCCCCAAAGACCGTTTCTATCTGTACCGCAGCCTATGGAACAAGCAGGCAAATACCTTGCATGTCCTTCCGCACTGGACGTGGCCGGGCAGGGAAGGGGAGAATACTCCGGTTTTTGTTTACACCAGCTATCCCAGTGCCGAACTGTTCGTCAACGGAAAGAGTTATGGCAAACAACGGAAACTTACTGCTGATGAAAGCCGTGCTTTGGAAGGTCAGGACTCCCTTGCTTTGCAGCGTCGCTATCGCTTGATGTGGATGAATGTTCCTTATGAACCGGGCGAAGTGAAAGTGGTGGCTTATGATGCTTCCGGCAATCCTGCAGAAGAAAAGGTGATTCGTACCGCTGGCAAGCCCCATCATCTGGAGCTGGTTGCCGACCGCACCCACTTGTCTGCCGATGGTAAGGACCTGGCATATATCACAGTCCGTGTCGTGGATAAGGACGGTAACCTTTGTCCGGCAGACAGCCGCATGGTAAACTTCTCGGTGAAGGGTGCCGGAAAATATCGCGCTGCTGCCAATGGAGATGCTACCAGCCTCGATTTGTTCCATCTGCCCAAGATGCCGGCTTTCAGCGGTCAGCTGACGGCTATTGTGCAGAGTGGCGAGCAAGCCGGTGAGATCGTGTTTGAGGCAAGGGCTAAAGGATTGAAGTCCGGAAAGCTGGTACTTTATACTTCAGAGAAATAAATAGCACTATTTGCTTCCACTCTACCACACCTGCTCTGTAACCCTTTGTTCATCGGTGTTTGAGGTGCGGTGGAAGCAACAGAAAAAGGTGGAAGCAAATTTTGCTTCCACCTCTGTTTTTAGGGCCGACATGATGTTAACTTGTTGTAATGTAACAAGTTAATATCATGTCGGCCATTTTGTTAATATCGTGTTAATGGCATATTAATATTGTGCAGACACGTTATTCATATCCTGAAAGTATGTTGCTTGGTTTATACATGCATGGCATTTCTTCAGTAAAAGCTTTGTGTTTCTTTTGTTTTGTCTTGATGTTGTGTAGTACTTAACGGTCGTAAAGCGATTTGTTGACGGCCGTAAAGCGATCTGCCAACGGCCATCAACAAATCGCCTAACGGTCGTTAGGCGGTGAAAATCTCTGTACTTCAGCAGAATAAACATATATGTTATGTGCAAGAATGCCACATGTAGAGTGGAGAGAAGCGCTGTATTATGATATATCAAGTGATTTTTCTATCTTGTGCAACCGCATGCAATCGTTTGCACTGTTCGTTTCCCACATTTTACACTCTCTTTATACTTTATTAAAGTAATAAAGCATATTTTTGTTGCGTCATGCTTTGGGTACTTGAAAGACGTTAGAAAGCGAAAGTACGAAAATTATTTTTCGAATAATATATATAGGTAATTAATATTGTTAACTTTAATTTATTAAATGCATGAAGCAAGTTAATCTTAGAATCTGTCAAACGATTCTTACCCTAATGTTAGGGTTATTCTTGTCTGTAGGCGCTTATGCACAGAACATCACCGTGAAAGGGCATGTAAAAGATGCTTTGGGTGGCGTGATAGGCGCGAGTATAGTGGAAAAAGGGAATGCTACAAATGGTACTATTACCGATTTGGATGGTAATTTCTCATTAAATGTTCCGAAGGGTTCCACTTTGGTTATTTCTTTCATCGGTTATAAAACTCAGGAAGTGGCTGCGGCTCCCAGTATCATCGTAACTTTAGTAGAAGATAGCGAATTGCTGGACGAAGTTGTTGTTGTGGGCTATGGCCGCACTAAGAAAGATGACTTGACTGGTTCGGTTACTGCTATTAAACCGGATGAACTCAGTAAAGGTATCACCAACAATGCGCAGGATATGTTGGTCGGTAAAGTTGCCGGTGTGGACGTTATCACTGCGGGAGGTACCCCGGGCGCCGGTGCGCAGATTCGTGTACGTGGCGGTTCTTCTCTGAATGCTTCTAATGACCCGCTGATTGTAATCGATGGTTTGACTATCGATAACGAAACTCCGAAAGGCATGAGTAATCCTTTGGCGATGGTCAATCCGAACGATATCGAGACTTTCACCGTTTTGAAGGATGCTTCGGCCACTGCCATCTATGGTAGCCGTGCATCCAATGGCGTTATCATCATTACTACGAAGAAAGGTAAGAGCGGATCTGCTCCCAAAGTATCCTACAATGGTGACATGACCATCTCTATGGTCCAGAAAAAGTATGATGTGCTTGATGGCGATGAATTCCGCGATCTTATTAATAACATGTGGGGCGACAAAGCCGGTGAAGTCGGTATGGGCAAGGCCAATACCGACTGGCAGGACTTGATTTTCCGTACAGCCATCTCTCACAGCCACAATGTATCGGTGTCCGGCGGTTTGAAGAACATGCCTTACCGTTTGAGTGTGGGATATAATTCTTCTGACGGTATCGTCGAAACCTCTTGGATGCGTCGTGCCAATGTCGGCTTGAGCCTTTCTCCCTCTTTCTTTGACAATCATCTCAATTTGAAGATTAATGCCAAGTATATGTACGAAAAAGACCGTTATGCTGATGCAGGCGGTGCGATAGGAGCAGCCCTCTCAATGGATCCTACGCAGCCTGTTTATTTCGACGCTGATGATGAGCGTGCTCCTTTCTTTGGCGGCTATTTCCAGCATACGCAGGCACCCAAGGACCTCAATCCCGAGTGGAAATATACTAATAACCCCAACGCTCCCCAGAATCCCTTGGCTCTGCTGATGCTCAAAGAAACGAAAGCTGTAGCCAATGACTTTACGGGTAATTTTGATGTGGATTATAAGGTACATGGCTTTGAGGATTTGCGTCTGCATGCAAGTTATGGAGGTCAGTACACAGAGAGCAAGCAGGACGATATAACTTCTAAATATGCTTATAGCCCCAACTACTACGGTTGGAACGGCGTGACTCAGACTTATAAATATAGTATCACTGCCAATGCTTATGCCCAGTATGTGAAAGAAATCGGTGCACATAACTTTGACATTATGGTTGGTGGTGAAGAGAGCCATTTCCACCGCAGTGGTTATGACTACGGGCAGGGTACCGACCCTTACAATGGTGAACCTCATGACGCTAAGCTGAGAGAAGAACAGGCATGGGCCACTCACAGTTCTTTGGTTTCTTACTTCGGCCGTTTGAACTATACTTTACTCAACAGATACATGCTTACGGCTACGTTCCGTGCCGACGGTTCCTCTCGTTTCTCTGATGACAACAGATGGGGTTACTTCCCTTCAGTGGCATTGGCATGGAAAATCAATGAAGAGGCATTTATGAAAAAGCTTACCTGGTGGAACGAGTTTAAGCTTCGTCTGGGTTGGGGTATGACCGGTCAGCAGGATATCAAAACTGACTTCGGTTATGAAACTCATTATACTTCAAGCGACTCTTTTGCCCAGTATCCCTTTGGTGATACTTACTATGGTACAATGCGTCCATCGGCTTATAACCCCGACTTGAAGTGGGAGACTACTACTACTTATAATGCTGGTTTCGACCTCGGCTTTTTGAACAACCGTATCACTGCTAATATTGATGGTTACTATCGTGAAACGAAGGATTTGCTGAACTCCATCACTATTCCTGTTGGTATGCAGTTCGGTTCTCAGTTGACCAAGAATATCGGTTCGTTGAAGAATTATGGTGTGGAATTCTCCATCAATGCAAAACCCATTGTTACAAAAGATTTCACTTGGGATGTAAGCTATAATGTCGCTTGGAATCACAATGAGATTACTGACCTGGTAGATGGTGAAGCCGGCTATTATGCATGGGCCGGAGATAAGATCGGTCGTGGTAACAATACTTTGATCCAGGCCAATACGGTAGGTGAATCGACTAATTCATTCTTTGTGTATCAGCAAGTATATGACGAGAATGGCAAACCCATTGAAGGTATGTATGTGGACCGTGATGGTAATGGACGTATTGACAATGGCGACCGCTATTTCTACAAGAAACCCTCTGCCGATGTCATCATGGGCTTTACCACTAAATTCCTCTATAAGAATTGGGATTTGAGCATGTCTTTCCGTGCTTCCCTCGGTAACTATGTTTACTATGACTTTTTGTCCAACCGTGCAGTGGTCAGCCAGTCTGGTCTGTATTCCAACAGTGCTTTGCACAACTCTACTCCCGAAGCTGTGGCATTGGGCTTTACAGGTGTAGGAGCCGGCAACGACAACTATTTGAGTGACTATTTCGTACGTAATGCTTCCTACTTGAAGTGCTCCAACATTACTTTGGGATATTCTTTCCCCGCACTGTTCAAGGTCGCAGGTCATGAAACATGTTCCGGCCGTGCATTCGTTACTACTCAAAATCCATTCATTATATCCAAGTACAAAGGTATCGACCCTGAAGTGGCAAGCGGTATCGACTCCAATCCTTATCCACGTCCTTTCAGTATTCAAATTGGCTTGAGCCTGAATTTCTAATCCGTTAAATGTATATAAAGATGAAACATATATTTTTGAAAACAGCCCTTGCCGCCCTTCTGATAGGTGGAGTGGCAACGTCGTGTATCAACGACTTGAATATTTCGTCCATCGACCCGCAATCCAGTTCGTCTTATGAAGATATGGAATTGCTGGCGAAAGTTTACAGTACGCTGGGCCTGACAGGGCAAAAAGGTCCTGCCGGTAGTGGCGATATCAGTAGTGATGAAGGTGAAAGTGGATTTTACCGTACTACATTCAATTTGCAGGAACTCTGTACTGATGAATGTCTTTGGGCTTGGCAGACTGACACCGATATTCCTCAAATCACCAATATCGACTGGACGGCTTCATCTCCCCGTGTGCAATGGACATTCCAGCGTTTGGCTTTTGACGTGACACTTTGCAACTTCTATCTTACTAACACTGAAGATAAGGCTGATGACCCCAATTACAAACTTTATCGTGCTGAGGTTCGTTTCCTGCGTGCTCTTCATCTGTGGTATTTCCTTGACCTTTGGGGCAAAGCTCCTTTCAAGACTACATACGACATTTACGAGTTGCCGGTAGAGAAGGCCGGTAAAGACCTTTACGACTGGATTGACCAGGAATTGACCGATATAGAACCGCAGCTTGCTGAAGTGGGTGAGTTCAATAATTCCGCCAATTTTGGCCGTGCCGACAAGGGAGCTGCTTATATGCTTCACGCCCGTTTGGCCTTGAACTCGGAGGTTTATACTAAAGGTGCCGTGAAAGATTACCAGAAGGCTATCGACTATTGTAACTTGCTTGATGGAAAATACGAGCTTTCTAAAGCAGAGAAGAATGGCTATACCGGCTACGAACAGGTATTTATGGCCGACAACGATCAGAACGTACAAGCCATGAAAGAAATCATTCTACCCATTCGCCAAGATGGTGCCAAGACAAAGTGTTATAGTGGTGCCAACTATTTGGTAAGTTCCACTCGTATCACCGGAATGCCCTATATAGGTACTTCCAACGGCTGGAGTTGTAACTTCTCTCGTGCTGCTTTGGTTAAGAAATTCTTCTCTACTATCGAGGATTGTCCGCTTGCTACTGAGGCTGCTCCCAAAGATGCTACCGAAGCTGATATTATTGCGCTTGATAAGGCGGCAGGTACTACAACCAAAGATGTGCAGGCGAAAGCGAATGATG
This sequence comes from Bacteroides sp. AF39-16AC, assembly GCF_003602735.1. Classification (NCBI taxonomy): domain Bacteria; kingdom Pseudomonadati; phylum Bacteroidota; class Bacteroidia; order Bacteroidales; family Bacteroidaceae; genus Bacteroides; species Bacteroides sp. AF39-16AC. The sequence goes on from NZ_QTLN01000008.1 coordinate 55,341, forward strand.
ACCGTGCATTGTTCTATTCCGGTTGCGGTGGCGGACTCCGCAAATTGCAGGCCGATCAGATTGCAGGCTTCAATTCCGGTCTTTCTATCGTGAAATGGAGCAATATCCGCACAGATGGTGCAGCCACCTCACACAATGAATTCCCTGATGTGGACATTCCTTTGATTCGTTATGCCGAAATGTATCTGACCCGTGCCGAGGCTAAGTTCCGTTTGAGCGGTGACCCACAGCAGGCTCGCGATGATATTAAAGTTTTGCGCGACCGTGCAGGCGCTTCTACTCCAGCCACCATCACCGAACAATATATCATTGACGAATGGTGCCGTGAGTTCTATATGGAAGGCCGTCGTCGCAGTGACTTGATTCGTTTTGGCCTTTTCACAGGTGATGGGTACCTCTGGGATTTCAAGGGTGGTGTAGCCGAAGGCAAGAGCGTGGAAGATTTCTTCAACGTGTATCCTATTCCGGCTGATGACATCAATGGTAATAAGAACTTGACTCAAAACCCGCGTTACTAATAGAATAATTGTCGAATTTATTAAAATCGAAACAATAATATGAAAAAAATATTGTTAAGAATGTTGCTTCCCGTCCTTGCATTGGTGTTGGTCACCTCTTGTGAGAAGGATATAGATAGCAATCCTACATTCCACGAAAATACTACAGGATTTGTATTGAATATGCCTGCCAACGCAGCCAATAATGTATTGGACTTGCTGACTGCCGATGAACTCACTTTTACTACCAGCCAGCCGGATTATGGTGGTATACCTTTGAGCGTTAACTATGATGTGGAGATTTCCTTTGACGATTTTAGCGCAGAAGAACCTGTGTATAAGGTAGTGACAAGTTCCACTTCTACTTCCATCAAAGTGTCGGGCAAGAGAATGAACGATGCTGTAGTTACTATGTTCCAGGATGCTAATGAAGGTGTGGAATATCCTTCTAACGAGGTGAAAGACCTTTATGTGCGTTTGCATGCTAACGTGAATAAGTTGGAGTTGGGCAGTTGCTACTCTAACGTAATCAAACTGCAAGTGAAGGCTACCTATCAGGCCCCGAGCATCACGTTGCCCGAAAAGTTGTTCATTGCAGGTTCTGACATTGGTGAAGCTTGGAAGACTTGGAAGCCGTTTGCCGGTGTGTTCGGTCTGGACGGTAATTATTTTACAGTGGTATATATTGCCGACGGAGGCGCTTTCAAATGGGGTACTTTCGCTGAACAATGGTTGGGCTATGCCGATGTGAAGACTTACGCTGACGAGGCCGGAGCCGGAATCTCGGATGATGGTGGTAACATCAAGTTTGCAAAAGGTGGCTGGTATACACTTTGCTTCAAGGCTAAGATTAACGGTGAAGCCATTGACTATACTCTGACCGTATATCCTGCGGCTCTTTATATCATTGGTAATGCTACCGGTGGATGGGATGAAGCAAGTCCTGCCTTGCAGTTGACGGCTCCTGCCGATGGTAGTGGCATTTGGGTGTCTCCGGCATTTGTAGGCGGAGGCGAAATGCGCGCTTACGTAAAAGCTGGTACGTTCGAGTGGTGGCGCACAGAGTTTACACTCTTCGAAGGTAATGTATTCTGGCGTAATCTCAACATTCCTGACAGCTGGGCCAACGACAAGGGCTCTGATTACAGTGTGGTTCCTGCTGCAGGCCAGAAGCTGTACGTCAAGTTCGGTACTCCGGGTGTAGATGCCAACGAAACGGGTGAGGTGAAATAACCTGAATGATAATCTATTTTAAAAGAAAAACATTATGAAGAAAAATCAAATACTCGCAGGTATGTTCCTTGCCGGAATTACCTTAGGTGCTTGTACGGATGATTATACGGATTGGGCTAACCCCCAATCCAATTCTCCGGAGGATGCTGCTGCCAAATATGAGATTAATTATGCGGCGGGTACTGACGCTGCCATTGTGATGGACGATGTATATGCCAAATACGCTGATGATGCAGAAGGTCTTAAAGTAGATTCGGTTGTGATTGCTTCATTGTCAAGCAGCAATGCGAATATAGCTTCCATTGCCTTCAAAAGCGTAAATGTGAATGGCGTCGCCATTGATGCAGCGTTTAAAGACGGGAAGGTTAAGGTAAACACGTTGGAACTTGACTTGGCTGTTCGAAAAGCTTTTAACAGCCGTGCCCACGTGGAGCGTACTCTGGATGTAAATGTGGATGCCGCAGCCAAATTGACTACCGGTGAGGCTGTATCTACATCGGGTACTGCACAGGTGAAGTTGACTCCGGTTACTACTCCCGCTATCAGTGAGAAGGGATATTGCATGATGGGTGATTTCCAGAAATGGAATGCAAATGAACCTATTGTGATGGAGAAGATTGGGGATGGTCTTTACAAGGCAGTTGTGACAACTACTGCCGAGAAGTCTTGGTTCAAGTTCTATCGTGCTTACGATACAACGAATCCTTCTTGGGACGACGACATCAATCCCGGTGTATTGGGAACTTTCGAAGATGGCGATGTGGCGACTGAAAACTTCCTGACGTGGGTTGGCGATCCTTCTTGCCCCAGCCCACAAGCACCTGCCATTAGCGGCATCAATGATTTTATAGTTACGCTGGATGTTGTCAACATGAGCTTTAAAGTTGCCATCAAGACAATCGACCTCTTTATGACCGGCAGCAACTATGGTTGGGGTGATACATGGAAACAGTTAACTCCGATTCATAGTGCCGAAGGCGAATTCTGGACTATTGTATATCTGGAAGCTGGCGAACAGATTAAGTTTGCTCCGCAAGCCGGTTGGGGAAATGACTTTGGTGGCGAGGCAACGATTAATGACGAAGCCGGTGCCGGCTTGACTGCTGATGGCACCAATCTGTTAGCTAAGAATGCCGGTTGGTACTTACTGCACGTAGTGAACACAACCGACCGCATAGTCAATGTGCTTGCTCCGAATATTTATCTGATTGGCGGTACTGCTGCTGATGGTAAATGGGAGGTTGCAGACGTTAACAAGTTCACCGTTCCTACGGGAAAAGACGGCGAATTCGTTTCTCCCGCCTTTGGCGCTGCCGATGAAGTGCGTATGTGTGTGAACTTTGGCGGTTACGACTGGTGGAAGACTGAATTCATCGTTCTCGATGGAAAGATTGTATATCGTGGTAGTGGTAATGATCAAGAACGAGTAAAGGTTGCTGCCGGTCAGAAAGCTTACTTGAACTTTACTGACGGCATAGGTTCTTTCAAATAATCTTTTTTTTAAATAAGAATAAAGCCCTTTTTCTCGCAATGGAAAATACGAGGAAGAGGGCTTTTATGTTTTCGTTAAACAATCATTTACAGATATTGATATGAAGACTTTTAGATTAATGTCCACTTTGTTTTTTCTGTTTGTATTGTGCTTGGGAATTCATGCACAGCAGCGTCTTCTTGGTGGGGACATCTCTTTGTTGCCAAGTTACGAAGAAGCAGGAACCGTATATCGTGACGAAGCAGGAAAAGCTGTCGCTCCCCTCGAATATTTCAAGGAAGAAGGTTGGAATGCCATTCGTGTACGTTTGTTTGTGGAACCGGACAGGGCTTCGGCAGAGCATAAGGGAGAAGGCGTGTGTCAAGATTTGGATTATGTGATGAAACTGGGGCAAAGAATAAAAAAAGCCGGGTATCAGTTTATGCTTGACTTCCACTATTCTGATACGTGGGCCGACCCTGGCAAGCAGTTCATGCCGTATCGTTGGAAAAATAGCGGTGTAGCATCGCTTCCCGACAGTGTCTATCAATATACCAGAAAAAGCCTTGAAGTGATGGTGAAAGCCGGTGCATGCCCCGACTTGATACAAGTGGGGAATGAGATAACCAACGGGATGATGTGGCCTGCGGCGAAGGTGGAGCCGCTTGGAAAGGATAACTGGGACATACTTGTAAAACTATTGGAGAGTGGTGCCAAGGCCTGCCGTGAAGTATGTCCACGGGCAAAGATTATTATTCATACAGAGAAGGCGGGCGAATGGGACAAGACGAAATCTTATTATAACCATTTGCGACAGCTCGATTATGATGTTATCGGACTTAGTTATTATCCTATGTGGCACAAAGCGGTGGGAGTTCTTGGTGCTACGCTCGATTCTCTCGCTGTAAATTTTCCCGATAAGGAAGTCATGATTGTGGAAACTGCCGCCTATTATTCGCATGAGAAAGACCAATGGGCAAAGAGTGCGGACCAGTATTCTGAGTTTTATCCCATCAGCACTGAAGGGCAACGTATCTTTACTCACGAACTGGTAGCCGAATTGCGCCGTCATGCCAACGTGACCGGCCTATTCTGGTGGTTTCCCGAAGAAAATGCCTGCGGAAATACGGTGACGGAAGGTTGGCTGAATCGGGGGCTTTTTGATAATCGCACTGGTAAATCGCTTCCGGCGATGAAGGAATTCAGTGGGTTTATCCGTTAACTTCATCCAAAGTCGTCAATGGATTGAATTGTATTCTAATTATAATGAACGCGCAAATCTAAAATAGATATGAAAACCAGATATTTTATTGCATTATTCGCTTTATGCTTGTGCCAATGGAGCGCTGCATGGCAAGGTTTATCTTCTGCTGATTTGGTGGAAGTAAAATCCACATCTTCAATAAAAGTAGAACCGGCCTTTTGGTGGTGCGGTATGAAAAATCCCCAACTGCAATTGATGGTTTATGGTGATGATATAGGCGCTTACAAACCTGTCATTAATTATCCGGGAGTTGTGCTGAAAAGTGTGCATCCAATGGAAAGCCCCAACTATCTGGTATTATACTTAGATGTGGAAGAGGCAATGCCGGGGAAGTTCGATATTGAGTTTGTGAAAGGAAAGAAGAAACTGAACTGCTCTTATGAATTGAAACAACGTCAAGGAAATGGTGATGAAAAGGTTGGATTTAATTCTTCTGATGTTGTTTATCTATTGATGCCGGATCGCTTTGCTAATGGCGATGAAAGCAATGACCAAATAAAAATGAATTATCCCTATGCTGTAAATCGTAAAGATGTCAATGCCCGGCATGGCGGTGATTTGGCGGGTATTATGCAACATCTTGATTATTTGGATAGTTTGGGAGTTACTGCCATCTGGACAACACCCGTGTTGGAAAATGATATGGGAGAAGGTTCTTATCACGGTTATGCCGCAACTGATTATTATAAAATAGACCCTCGGTTGGGGACAAATGAAGATTATGTCCGGTTGGCAGAGTGCCTGCATCGGCGTGGAATGAAATTGATAATGGACATGGTCTTCAATCATTGTGGAAGCAAGCATCCTTGGTTGCTTGACCCGCCAATGCATAATTGGTTTAATAATTGGGATAAGGACAAATATGTTGAGACCAATCATGATAAAACCGTCTTTTTTGATCCTTACGCCTCGGATATAGATAAGGAGGAGATGACAGATGGCTGGTTCGTTCCCACAATGCCCGACTTGAATCAGAGGAATCATTTTGTGGCTGATTATTTAATTCAGAATTCAATATGGTGGATTGAATATGCCAATTTGGATGGTGTACGTCAAGATACATATGTATATCCCGATCCGGACATGATGGTACGTTGGTGTCGAGAAGTGTTTGAGGAGTATCCCAATTTCAATATTGTGGGCGAAGTGATGATTCCTAATAATACGGTTGGTGCTGCATATTGGCAACAAGGCAGTTTGGTTAATGAGAAGGCCGATACGGGACTAAAGTCTGTGATGGATTTCCGTTTAAGGGAAGTGGCAAGTAAGGCTTTTCATGAAGAAACCTCCTGGAATACCGGTCTGCAACTCGTTTTTGAACATTTGGCTTATGACTTTTGCTATTCTGATATTAATAATGTGATGCGTTTGCTTGAGAACCATGATTCTGATCGTTTCTTATTGGAAACTCCGAGTTCTTTGGATGCCTATAAGCAGGCAGTTGTCTTGTTATTGACAATTCCTGGCATTCCGCAATTGTATTATGGGCAGGAACTGTTGATGACTGGTACTACAAAAATTGATTTTGGATATATACGTCCGGATATGTCGGGAGGATGGAAAGAAGATGCACTCAGTGTTTTCGAAGAGAGTGGGAGAACGGCTATACAGCAAGAAGCTTTCGGTTTTATGAAAAAGTTACTGCATTGGCGTAAGGGGAATGATGTTATTTCCAAAGGCAAGATGAAGCACTTTATGCCTCGCAACAATATATATGTATATGAACGTTCGTACAATGGGAAAAGTATATTGGTCGTGATGAATGGGGTAAATAAAGAGGTCGATTGGGATTTGGCTCATTATAAGGAGGTAATAGGAAATAAAACCGATGCAAGGAATGTGCTGACAGATACTGATGTGAAGTTAGGAGCAATTATCCGACTACAACCGAAAGAAGTGCTTATGCTTGAATTATGATTGCGTTGCGGATCAAATACTTTGTTTGTCTTGCTTCAGAAGACATTTTCAGGGCCAGCTAAGAGTTGAATGCAGTTTTACCCTCATGCTCTCATAATGTACTGCATCCCTTTATTCATCGGGCATATAGCTATGAGAGTAACCATGAGGGCAAGGCGTTACTATGCTTGATTACAGATGTTTGTTGTATTAAAACACCTTGTATGTCAACAGTTCACTATAGTGAGCGTTATTGTTCACGTAAATGAATAGTTCGGCTTACTGCCGAAAATGTGTGTTTTTGCACAAAACTCATATCAGAAATGTGAGAAAGTTCACGTTTCTGATATCAAAAACGTGAAATGCTATGTTTGGAAGAGAAGTATTTAAGCATCTGTCAGCATGGAAAGCAGACTTTGTGACATCTTTAGAACGACGAAAGATTCCTAACGAATTATCCGGCAATTATCTTTTTTGCATGGAAAAAGAATCAATTCACAGACAACGAATCTGCTGAATATTCCGTTATTCTTGGCAGACAAAACGAAAGAACTGCTTGCCATGCAAATTTTCCGTAACCTTACTGCTGTTTTCCATCTTGTTTATAGCCCTATGTAATCCTTGAGCAGGGCAATGACTCGAAAATCTGATGGCATGAAGAAGATAAAGTTTATTTCTTTTGTTATCTTTGTGTCGTTAACGGCAGAAAAGGACGGATTAAATAGAAAAAATAGCAGGAGGACAGCAGATGGACCCATTGAAATACATAGTACCCGGCAGAAAGAGACTTCCCTACGGCATGATGAACTTCGCGGATATCCGCCAAGACAATTATTATTATGTGGACAAGACCCGCTTCATCCCCATGATAGAGGAGGCGGACCGCTTCTTCTTCTTCATCCGTCCGCGCCGCTTCGGCAAGAGCCTCACGCTGAATATGCTGCAACACTACTACGACGTGCGCACCCGCGACAAGTTCGAAGCCCTTTTCGGTGACCTGTACATCGGGCAACACCCCACGCCGAGCCGCAATAGCTATCTGGTGCTCTATCTCAACTTCTCGGGCATCAGCGGCGAGCTGAACGACTACCGCAAGGGGCTGGACGCGCATTGCGGCATTACTTTCGAGAACTTCTGCAAGATATACGCCGACCTCCTTCCGCAAGATACTCTGGAAGGACTGCGTGCGGTGAGCGGAGCCGTGGAGCAGTTGGATTACCTCTATCAGGCTTGCGCACGTGCCGGACAGGATATGTATCTCTTCATCGACGAGTACGACCACTTCACCAACGCCATCCTTTCCAGTCCCGAAAGCCTGCACCGCTATACGGATGAGACGCATGGCGAAGGCTATCTGCGCTCTTTTTTCAACAAGGTGAAAGCAGGAACTTATTCCAGCATCAAGCGTTGCTTCATTACCGGCGTAAGCCCCGTGACGATGGACGACCTGACCAGCGGTTTCAACATCGGCACCAACTACTCCCTCGCGCCGAAGTTCAACCAGATGATGGGATTCACCGAGGAGGAGGTGCGCGGAATGTTGGCCTATTATTCAGCAAACAGCCCCTTCCACCACAGCGTGGACGAGTTGATAGAGATGATGAAACCGTGGTACGACAACTACTGCTTCGCGCAGGAATGCTACGGTGAAACCACGATGTACAACTCCAATATGGTGCTTTACTTCGTCAAGAACTACATTGATGATGGCAAAGCACCACGCAACATGATAGAGAGCAACATCCGCATTGACTACGAGAAACTGCGTATGCTCATCCGCAAGGACAAGGAGTTTGCCCACGATGCTTCCGTCATACAGACTCTCGTGAGTCAAGGCTTCATCACCGGTGAACTGAAAGACAGCTTCCCTGCCGTCAGCATCACCAATCCCGACAACTTCATCAGTCTGCTCTACTACTTCGGAATGCTCACCATCAGCGGCACGTATAAGGGAAAGGCAAGGCTCACCATCCCCAACATGGTGGTGCAGGAACAGCTCTATACCTATCTGCTGAATACTTACGACGATGCCGACCTGAGTTTCAGCAGTTACGAAAAGAGCGAACTTTCCTCGGCTCTGGCTTACGACGGCGACTGGCAATCCTACTTCGGCTACATTGCCGACTGCCTGCACCGCTATGCCTCGCAGCGCGACAAGCAGAAAGGCGAGTCCTTCGTCCACGGCTTCACCCTTGCCATGACTGCGCAGAACCGTTTCTACCGTCCCGTCTCCGAGCAGGACACGCAGGAAGGTTATGTAGATATTTTCCTCTGCCCGATGCTGGAAATCTACTCCGACATGAAGCACAGCTACATCGTAGAACTGAAATATGCCAAGTATAAGGATTCCGAAACCCGTGTGGAGGAACTTCGCCGGGAAGCCATCGCCCAGGCCGACCGCTATGCCGATACGGAAACGGTGAAGCGTGGCATCGGCGCCACCCGGTTGCATAAGATTGTGGTGGTGTATAAAGGTATGGAAATGCGTATCTGCGAGGAAGTAGGTTGATTGGCTACAAAAGTTTGTCATTCAGCTTTCATAAAACATGGTGGTACGGGAACATTTGCTTGCCATGCAAACGTTTCCGTAAGCTTGCTGCTACTTTTCTCTTGCGTTAATCGGTTTGCCCTTTCTTTTCCGGCTATATTTGTGAAGTGATAACTTTGAATACTTCATATTATGAAAATTATCAATCAACGTAAGATTTCTGTTTTATGGCATTTAATATGCTTCAGTTTAGTGCTGGCATTCACGGCATGTAGTGACGATAAAGAGGAGTTACAGGAGTATTTGACCCCTGCTTCTGGTAGTGAATCAATCTTTGAGCAAGGTTTTAGCTTTGGTGAAGCTGCTTCTTCGCAAAGCGTCAGTTTTGAGGCCGGGCAGCAGTGGACAGCCGAGCTGAGTGGTGAAGATACCGGTTGGTGCAACATCAGTCCGGCAAAAGGTACGTCCGGGAAAGCTACGATTATGGTTTCTGTCGGCAAGAATGAGACAGGGAAAGCGCGGACGGCACAATTGAATATTGTATCCGGTTCGAAGAAGAAAGAAATATCTGTCACTCAGGCTGCCAATGCGATTGTAGCTCCGGATGGTTTGAGTTTTACACCGGCAGCACCGGATGCCGACCAGTCCCTTGTAATTACTTTTAAAGCGGATGCAAAGTCTGCTCTCTATGGGCATAAAGGAGATGTGTATGTGCATATTGGTGTGGTCAGTGAAGGAACTTGGCTGTTCGTTCCGGCAGAGTGGACGGAAAACAAGGATAAATGTAAGATGACTTCAACCGAAGCCAACGTATGGAGCATTACGCTGAGCCCGAATATCCGGGAATGGTTTGGAAGCGGGAAGACACCGGTGAACCGGCTCGGAATAGTGATTCGCAGTGCAGACGGCAATAAGAAAGGGATAGAATCGGATTCCTTTGTTGAGGTGACCGACACAAAATATGAAGGTTTTGTTCCTGGTGAAATTAAAACTGCAGCAGTGCCGGCCGGTATGGTCGAGGGTATCAATGTAGTGGATAATTCTACGGTGACACTGGTACTTTATGACAAAGATGCGAATGGGAATCATAAGGACTTTGCCCATGTAGTGGGCGACTTCAATAACTGGACATTGGGCAATGACGAAAAATCGCAGATGTATCGTGATGATGCTTCCGGATGTTGGTGGATTACGTTGGCGGGGCTGGATGCTGGCAAAGAGTATGCTTTCCAATATTATGTAGGTACGAAGGCGGGTGAAGTGGTTCGCCTGGCTGATGCCTATACGGAAAAGATTCTTGATCCTGATAATGATAAATATATTCCGGCTTCTACCTATAACGAAAGTATGGCTTATCCTGAGGGAGGAGTAGGAATCGTTTCGACCTTCAAGATACAGAAAGACAGTTATAACTGGAAGGTCAATGACTTTAAAATAGCAAATCCTGAGCAATTGGTGATATACGAATTGCATCTACGTGACTTTACCGCCTCCAGCGACATCAATGGTGCAATGGGCAAGCTTTCTTATCTGAAGGCTATGGGAGTCAATGCCATCGAACTGATGCCGGTGCAGGAGTTTGACGGAAACGACAGTTGGGGGTATAATCCTTGCTTCTTTTTTGCGATGGATAAGGCTTATGGCACAAAGGCCATGTATAAGCAGTTTATTGACGCTTGCCATGAGGCGGGTATGGCAGTTATTCTGGATGTGGTCTATAATCACGCTACAGGAAACAATCCGCTGGCTAAACTTTATTGGGATGGTGATAAGACTGCAAAGAATAATCCATATTTCAATGTGGAAGCACCTCATCCTTATAGTGTGTTCCATGACTTCAATCATGAAAGCCCGTTAGTGCGTAAGTTTGTGAAGCGCAATCTGCAATTCTTGTTGAAGGAATATAAGGTGGATGGGTTCCGCTTTGACCTGACGAAAGGATTCACACAGACTTCTTGTACTGAAAGCACGGCATCCAATTACGATGCAAGTCGCATTGCCATCCTAAAGGATTATAATGCTGCCATCAAGGAAGTGAAAGAGGGCTCTTATGTTATCCTGGAGCATTTCTGTGATTCAAAGGAAGAAAATGAACTGGCTGCAGATGGCATGCACTTATGGCGCAACCTGAATAATGCCTATTGTCAGTCGGCTATGGGATATGCTGAAAATAGTTCTTTTAGCAGCCTTTATGAGAAAACACCTGCATGGGTAGGTTTTATGGAAAGTCATGATGAAGAACGCGCAGCTTACAAACAGTCGCAATGGGGTGAAGGTATACTGAAAACCGACCTTGATGCTCGCATGAATCAGTTGGCGCTGAACACTACATTCTTCCTTACTGTTCCAGGTCCTAAGATGGTTTGGCAATTTGGAGAGATGGGATATGACATTTCCATTGGGGAGAATGGACGTACGGGCAGGAAACCGTTGCATTGGGAGTATCTGGAGAATACTGACCGCAAGGAGCTGCACGATGTTTATGCGGATTTAATGAAATTGCGTAACGCCCATCCGGAATTGTTCGATTCAAGTGCCATCTTGACATGGAAGGTCGGAGTTTCTGATTGGGACAACGGTCGTTCATTGTTGGTCGAAAGTGTAACGGGCAAGCAGCTGGTTGTTATGGGCAACTTTACGCATAATGCGGTTGATGTAGCTTTCCCGGCAACAGCTGGTAACTGGACCAATTATTTTACCGGAAAGAGTGAAACAATAAATACACAGGTCAATGTACCGGCTCATGGATATGTAGTCTACACTAATTTCTAATTTCGGTAAAAATCATTCATACATCTTTATCAGCACCCGATTCAGCCAGTTCCAACGGAAACGGAACCAGCGTCGGGTGCTGCTTTGTTTTCCCCCGAAGCGGAGAACGAACTCACGGTAGCCATGCCTGCGGAAGGGAAGTCCCACGTCCATGAACTCTAAGTGGCGGTATCCGCGTTGTTTGGCATCATCCAGTGCTTTCCATACGGCAAGAATCCCCGGATATTGCAGGGCATAAGTCTTGCGCATGCCACCAGAGAACCATAGATAGGCGCTGTCATCTGAATAAATGCATGCGCTGCCACCGATAATCTTCTCCTTATAAATGACGATGAAGATTTTGCTTTGCTGCCCTTTTGTCAACTGGTTTTCGAGATGCTGAAAGAACTTGATGCTGGGGAAGTGGCGCCGTATCTTGGAAGAATATACGTGGCGCAACATCTGGGCAAAACAGAGAATCTCCTCTTTGGTACGTGCTTCCCGTACTTGGGCGCCGTTTTTGAGCCCTTTCTTTATTTGCCGGATACGTGACGGGCTGAAACGCTCTTCCACCTTTTCGACGCTGTGCAGCGAGTTGCGTACCCGCAGCCAATTGATGGCGATGTATTGGTTGTCTCGGAAAGATTTGTATCCGAACATGGCATTTTCCAGGTTGCGGAACTCGATGAGAAAAGAATCGCGCAATGCTTCATTGGTAAGCCTTTGCAGCATGTCACTGAAGATAATCTCTTTGTCTGCCTCGTTATTGAAATATTCTCCCGTACCGTACACCTCACATCTTTTGATGATGCCGGGTGGAAACATGCGGACACTTTTACGTATGGCGGCAAGCAGTTTCGCAACGGGCTTGTCATCTTCGGATGCCACAATGAGTATGGGGGTATACCCCGGAGTTGCCTCGTAGATTCGGAACAACTCTGTGGAATGGAAGGTGTTGGTGCCTGGCAGGTCAGGAACCTTGCTCCCACGGTAATATGTAGTGAGTTTCAAAGGCATGGTCTGCAAATTTAAAAAATAATCTCGTATCTTTGCAAAAATTATTGTTAATGTGTCGATGTGCACATTAGCATATTAGCACATAAAATCATTATGGAAAGTTTCAGTGAATTGATAAAAGCACGCCGCAGCATGCGGAAGTTTACAGAAGAAGAATTGACACAAGAACAAGTCGTTACTTTGATGAAAGCAGCCCTGATGGCACCCACGTCGAAACGCAGCAATGCATGGCAGTTCATAGTGGTGGACGAGAAGGATAAATTGAAGGAATTGTCCTATTGCAAGGAGCAGGCATCGCAGTTTATTGCCGATGCGGCACTGGCAGTAGTGGTTGTTGCCGACCCGCTGGCAAGCGACGTGTGGATAGAAGATGCCTCCATTGCTTCCATCTACCTGCAACTTCAGGCCGAAGATATGGGGCTGGGAAGCTGCTGGGTGCAGGTGCGCGAACGTTTTACGGCTTCCGGTATGCCTTCCGGCGAGTATGTGCACGAGGTGTTGGATATTCCTTTACAGCTGCAGGTGCTTAGTGTTATTGCTATCGGCCATAAGGGGATGGAGCGCAAGCCTTTCAACGAAGACAATCTGCAGTGGGAAAAGATACATATCAATAAGTACGGAGGAAAGTAACAGTGAGTGCAGCAAAAGCAAACAATAACCGTGATACATATAAGGCCACTGCCATCACACTGATTGTATTCGGCATTCTTTACTTGGTGGACAAATTGGTGCATTTTTCTGCAATCGGCTTGCCGTGGGTGATGAATAAGGATAATTTTCTATTGTATACCGCAGTGATTTTTCTGCTGTTCAAGCATGACAAGTCAGTGGGATTGGTATTGATAGGTTTGTGGCTGATATTGAACTTCGGGTTGATAACTGCCTTACTCGGTACGATGTCCGCTTATCTGCTGCCGTTGGCGTTGCTGGTATTAGGGACTATTCTGTATTGGTTGGCAACAAGATAAGCGTATGGCAGGAAGAAGTATAGAAGATACGTCCATTGCCTTTATCGGTGCCGGAAATCTGGCTACTAATCTGGCAAAGGCTCTTTATCGGAAAGGGTTTCGTATTGTGCAGGTCTACAGCCGTACAAAAGAATCGGCGCAGGAATTGGCACAGACGGTGGAAGCTGCATATACCACGGAGCTGCAGGCGGTTACGAAGGAGGCACAGCTTTATATCGTTTCGCTGAAGGACGCGGCTTTTGTAGAATTATTACCCCAGATTGTTTCTGGAAAGGAGAATGCTTTATGGGTGCATACAGCCGGCAGTATTCCTATGAATATTTGGCAGGGGCATGTAGTGCGTTATGGAGTGCTTTATCCGATGCAGACTTTCAGTAAGCAGCGTGAAGTGGATTTTGGACAGATACCGTGTTTTGTGGAAAGCAACTCGGAAGAGGATGTGCAGCTTCTGAAGGACATTGCTTCTGCCCTATCGGAAAAAGTGTATGAAGCAAGTTCTGAGCAGCGCAAAAGTTTGCATCTGGCGGCTGTGTTTACGTGCAATTTTACCAATCACATGTATGTGTTGGCTGCTGAACTGCTGAAAAAGTACGGGTTGCCGTTCGAGGCAATGCTCCCCTTGATAGACGAGACGGCCCGCAAGGTGCATGAGCTGGAACCGCTTGCCGCACAGACAGGACCGGCTGTGCGCTATGATGAGAATGTCATTGACGAGCATCTGCGGATGCTTGCCGATGAGCCGCAAATGCTGGAACTATATCGGGAGATTAGCGAGAATATACATCGGTTGGCAATAAGATAACCGGATGCCGATGCTTGCCTCTTTTGAACTAATGTTTTGCTGCATATAGGTATATTATAATGAACAAGAAAAAAGTGCAATGAGTACCATAAACTATGATTTGAAAAAGATAAAAGCCCTTGTTTTTGATGTGGACGGTGTGCTGAGTGCCAATGTTATCCCTATGAGTTCGGAGGGTGAACCTCTGCGTACGGTCAACATAAAGGATGGTTATTCCCTGCATCTGGCCGCTAAGCAAGGTGTGTTGCTGGGTATAATTACGGGTGGACGTACAGAAGCAGTCCGCAAGCGTTTTACTTCTTTAGGTTTTGAGGATGGAAATATCTATATGGGTTCTTCTGTTAAAATCCATGATTACCATGACTTCCGTGACCGTCATGGCTTGAAGGACGAGGAAATATTGTATGTAGGTGATGATATTCCCGACTTGGAGGTGATGCGTGAGTGTGGTTTGCCGTGTTGTCCTAAGGATGCTGTGCCTGAGGTAAAGGCTGTGGCTCGCTATATTTCGTATGCAGAAGGCGGTTATGGCTGTGGTCGCGACATTGTGGAACAGGTATTGAAAGTGCAAGGGCTTTGGATGGCAGATGAAAAAGCTTTTGGTTGGTAGGATGGCAGGCAAATTAATAATTAAAAATTAATAATTAAAGTGAGGCGGCTCGCTTTTGTAATATAGTAGGCTGATGTTGGATAATCTGAAGAAATATAAGGTGATTCTTGCCTCTAACTCTCCGCGAAGGAAAGAATTGCTGGCTGGTTTGGGAGTGGAATATGAAGTAAGAACTTTGCCCGATGTGGACGAGTCTTATCCCGAAACGTTGCGGGGAGCGGATATTCCTCTCTACATATCCAGGGAAAAGGCAGATGCCTACCGTGATATGATGCATCCGGACGAATTGATGATTACAGCAGATACCATTGTCTGGCTGGATGGACAAGTTCTCGGAAAACCCAAGAATAGGGAAGAAGCTATGCAGATGTTGCGCGACATGTCCGGACGTACCCATGAAGTGTTTACCGGTGTATGCATCACTACCACTGAGTGGCAACGCAGTTTTGCGGCGGCAACAGAAGTGCGTTTTGCCAAACTGAACGAAGAGGAAATTGCCTATTATGTGGACAAATACCACCCCATGGATAAAGCCGGAGCTTATGGTGTACAAGAGTGGATTGGATTCATCGGGGTGGAAAACATATCCGGGAGTTACTATAATATAATGGGGCTCCCCGTACAGAGGCTGTACAGGGAGTTGTTGGAGGTCTAAACCAGATCCATCATTAGAGGGATATCTTTTTCACTGATTCCTTGTCTGACAAGTGTTTCTTTGTCTTTACCGAACATTTCTCTAAAAATCTCCTGCCCGCCATATTCCAAAGCTGCTTTACTGTAAAGTTCTGCAGCTTTTTCTATTTTGCCCGTTCTCCAAGCAACATGTCCGGCATTGAGATAGTCTGCTGCGAGTGGTTTGGAGGCGAGTATCTTTTCGTAATACTTCATTGCTTGCTCATACTTGCCGTTGACAAACGAACACCAGCCTATAGCACGCCATGCTTTGATACAATTGCTTTCGATGAAATCAAGCTTGAAGAAATATTGCAGAGCCTCTTCATATCTTTCCAGTTCGGCAAGGCAGCTTCCGGCGTAGAAAAGGATATTATGGTTTTCCGGCTGGATTGCCTCCACTTTCTTGTAGTATTCCAGTGCAGAGGCAAAGTCCCTTATCTGCCTGTAGCACGTAGCGAGATGGCGGATTGTCCAGACATGGTCGGGCTTTAGTACATCGGCTTTCAGGTAGGCGTCTATCGCTTCCTTATACCTCTTTTCCTTTTGCAGGCAATAGCCAGCCTTTTGGAAAATGTCTGCATTTGCATGGTTCAAGGCTATCAATTCCTTATAAAGCTCCAATGCTTCTGCCGGGTGTTCTTTGCGGAAGTGGAAATCGGCGATGGTAATCAGCAGCTCGGGTTTGCACAGAATCTCTTTGAGTGCCGGGATACGGTGCAGGGCAATCTCTTCCTTGAAGATGTCACGGAACTCGTGTCTGCGCTGGCTTAACTTGAAGAAACGGTATAAGTCGTGGACATACTGGTTGCTGATGACATCCGGTCGTTCGGCATACTGCCGTAAAGCGGAAGATTTGCTTTCGTCCATGAGTGCATCCAAATCCTGGGAAGTCATCTGGCTGAGCATCATCGTACGCTGTGACTGTGGTATATGTGCCATTGTAAAGCAAAGGGAATACTTGTCACTATTGCAGAAGAAACCGGATTGGAGGATAAGGGAGAGGATGGCATTGTCTCCGGTAGGCTTGAATCCGAATTCCTTGATGATGCTGGAGTGATGCATGTCGAACGGATAGAACCAGTTGTACGGTTCCTTAAAGAACGGATAAGTCTTGAGTTGTGCAAACGTACTCATATAGACGTCAGCGCCTTCCAGCTGTAATTCGTTCATCTCCCGTATCTTGTCTCCCAGTCCGGAACTTTCAAAAGCTTTCTCCCAATCCGGATTAAGATCGTTTTCCTCAGGGTTCTCTTCAAAACCGAACTTCATGTTACGCATGATGTTCACATTCCTCATCATCTCCGGAATGATTTCTTCACGCATCTTTTTGTCTATTTTTTCCGTTTCCTGGCTACGGAGTAGCTCGATGTAAATACGGTTCAGTTGCTTGCCGAAACTGCTGTCTTCGTTGAGCAGGGAAAGGCGGGCTGTCAATTCGGGATAAAGCGACAGACGGGTGGGATGAAAAAGAAGTGCGAAAGCGATACCTACCAACGCCCGTTGGTTTACTTGCGTATTTGCATGCGTTACGGCGTCCAGCAACCATGAGAATTTGCGGGTATCGAAGCATTCCATCAGACTGAGCATGACGGCACTGGTGAACAGGCACAAATCATTGACGGGAAGCATTTCTGATTCCAGTAATCCTTTGGCTTGCTGTTCGTCTTCTGCAGACCAGTCACTGTTACTCCATGTGGAAAGGAAAAGAACCTGGGCGGTTTGTTCGTGCCGTTGCAGTACGGCGTCCATGCCTTGGTTATCCGGCATCAGCTGACAAACGGCCAGGTCATCAGGGAAAGATTCCAATACCTTCTGCAGTGCGGCAATATTGTATTCTTTGGGGAGGCGTTCCCGGTTATTGCGCAGGGAATGGTAATAGTGCGTGGAAACTCCGTCAAGGAGAGACAGACGTGCCTGGTCAGCGACTTCCCAAGTTTCGGTCAGAATCTGGCGATATAGTTTCTGTCGTTCAGGATCGTCGATTCCCTGGCGCATGTATTGCAGCATGTACTGATAGGATGTCTGAGCTTGTTCCAAGCGGTTGCGGAGTGTCCAGTCACCGCTGTTCCAAAGAAAGGCTTCCAGTTGGGATTGTGCTTCCTTCAGCCGTTGCTGCTTGAGTAGAGTAACGATATGCTGATATTGTTCTTGTATGGCTTGTTCGTTCATAAATCAGTCTCTTTTTGGGTATGTATCTTATAAAACTACAAAAAGGATGCCAAAAAGTTCATAAATTTCCATTTCCCCAGCTCAGAAACGAACTTGCAACTGTGCTTGAAGCAGGTTTGAGTTTTCTCCTTTATGGCGGTTACAGTATGTATACTGGGCTTGCAGACGGCATTTGGGATAGAACCAATACTGTACACCTGCTACATAATTGGTCTGTTTATCGGAAATAGTTTTATTTTTGTTGAAATAGTCATAAGAGGCTATTACGTCAAATTTGGGAAGCACATGGGCAGATACGGTTGCATAGTAACCGTCACTTTTAACGTGTCCGTCTTTTCCGGCCAAGTATTCTGTACGTACATCTACGGATTTTGTTTTGATGGTGGCACCTGCCGACCAGCGGTTTCGGGTGTAATTCTCTCCTATGGCTATGTCTGGATTAATGGAAGAAACGGCTACGGCGCATCCTTTCCCTTTAACAAAGGAACCGCCGACGGACAACCATTTCAATGGATGTACCATAAGGCTGCCTACAATATCTTTCTGATTGTTTTTATCTTTTAGGTTGATGCCTTGTCCGTTCATGATGGCAAGGTTATAAGTCATCAAAGAGTCGAACAAGTCTCCATAAATTAACAATCCCATATCACGACCGCTTGCAGAGCCATACAACGGATCACTGCCATTGATACCGGCCAGGTAATTGACGGCTTGAGAATAACAGTTTATTAATTCGACAAAGCAGGGAGACATCGGGTTCTCAATGGTATACATGGTTTTGAACTGTCCGATACGTGCTGTGAGTTGAGGGAGAAAGCGGTATTCCGTGTAGGCTTCCAGAATTTTTCCGGTATTGGCAAAGCTGTACATGAAGTAAGCCGACCATTTATCGGTGATTTTACCGCGCGCCATAAAGATAACTCTCTTTATATCGAAAGTATTGCTGGTACCTTCGCCCGCATCATCGTATGTATATCCCACTTGGGCATAGCCGGAGAGTGAAATGCGGTCTTTTAAAGTGTTGACTACATCATTCAGACAAGCATCTTGTGCTTTCAGGATGCATGTGGCTGATAAAAGGATGCAGGATAGTAGAATTCGTCTCATTATAGGGATGGATAGTAGTAAAAAAGGCAACCCTTTTTTCAAAGAGCTGCCTTTGGGTGTTATTTTGCTTGTTTTTATTCGTTGATAGCAGCGATACCCGGAAGGATTTTTCCTTCGATTGCTTCAAGCAATGCACCGCCACCGGTAGATACGTAAGACACGCCGCTTGCCAAGCCGAACTTGTTGACACAAGCTACAGAGTCACCGCCACCTACGAGTGAGAAAGCACCGTTCTTGGTAGCTTCTACGATAGCTTCGCCTACAGCGCGTGAACCGTGAGTGAAGTTCTCGAATTCGAATACACCCGTCGGACCGTTCCAAAGGATAGTCTTGGAGTTCTTGATGACATCTGCAAAGATCTTTTCAGTCTCAGGACCGATATCAAGACCTTCCCAGCCATCAGGAATTTCGTCAACCGGGCAGAACTTGGTGTTGGCATCGTTGGAGAAAGAATCGGCAATCTTGGCATCAACAGCCAAAACAAGGTTTACGCCTTTTTCTTTTGCTTTCTTCACCAGGTCAAGAGCCAAATCCAGTTTGTCATCTTCGCAGATAGAAATACCGATTTTGCCGCCCATGGCTTTGGTGAAAGTATAAGTCATACCGCCGGCAATAATCAGGTTGTCTACCTTGTTCAGCAGGTTTTCAATGATTTCAATCTTGGAAGAAACTTTGGAACCACCCATGATGGCAGTAAACGGACGTTGGATATCGTTCAAAACTTTATCAACAGCCTTTACTTCTTTTTCCATCAGGTAACCGAACATTTTGTTGTCCTTGTCGAAATATTTAGCGATCAATGCAGTAGAAGCGTGTGCACGGTGAGCGGTACCGAAAGCGTCGTTTACATAGCAATCTGCATAAGAAGCCAATTTCTTGGTGAATTCTTTCTGGCTTTCCTTAACAGCAGCTTTGGCAGCCTTCTTTTCTTCGTCTGTAGCATCTTCAGCCAAACCGCGGGGTTTGCCTTCCTCTTCAGCGTAGAAACGGAGGTTCTCGAGCAACAACACTTCACCCGGTTGCAGAGCAGCAGCCTTTACGGCAGCTTCTTCGCCCATACAGTCGTTAGCAAATTGCACCTCAACACCCAACAACTCTTCGAGATGCTTCAGAATGTGCTTCAAGGAGAACTTGTCAGCCGGGCCTTTCGGACGACCGAGGTGAGAACCGATAATTACACTACCGCCATCGGCCAAAATCTTCTTCAATGTAGGAAGAGCGGCACGCATACGGGTATCATCTGTAATGTTGAAGTTTTCGTCCAAGGGTACGTTGAAGTCCACACGAACGAATGCCTTTTTTCCGGCAAAGTTAAATTGATCAATTGTCATAATACTCTATTTTATTTAAAAGTGTTACTAATTTCTTTTTAGTGAGCGCAAAGTTAGCATTTATTTCTTTTTTTTGCTATGAAACCGTTGTTTATTCTTTGTCTTTGCCGCTCTCTTTGCTAACTTTATATTTCTGGCAGTAATATTTGCACATTAATTGCAAACCGCAGGTATCACATTGTGGAGTACGTGCCTGGCATACATAGCGACCGTGCAGGATAAGCCAGTGGTGAGCTATGGGGATGTCTGTTTCCGGTATATGTTTTACCAATTCTTTTTCGACACTGAACGGAGTTGTACATTTATCTGATACGAGACCCAGGCGATGGCTGACGCGGAACACGTGTGTGTCTACTGCCATAGCCGCTTTATTGAAAACAACGGATTGGATGACATTGGCTGTTTTGCGGCCTACGCCGGGCAGTTTTACCAGTTCTTCAAGGGTATCGGGTACCTCACTGTTGAATTCTTTCACCAACATCTGTGCCATGCCTACAAGATGTTTAGCTTTGTTGTTGGGATAGGAGACGCTGCGGATATACTCGTATACCACGTCGGGAGTAGTAGCGGCGAGTGCTTCGGGAGTAGGGAAGTCCCGGTAAAGGGCGGGGGTAATCATATTGACGCGTTTGTCCGTACATTGTGCAGAGAGAATAACTGCTATCAACAGCTCGAACGGATTGTCATAATGCAACTCTGTTTCGGCTACGGGAACGTTCTCCCTAAACCAAGCAAGGATTTTTTCATAACGCTCTTTCTTTCTCATCTTAATTTGTTTTTATGATAGTGAGGAGATACTTTCAGATTGAAATAGAAGATGGAGATAACCGTGAGGCAGGCTCCGAAAAAATATGCCATATCGAATGAGGTAATCTGTGCGATATAACCTCCTGCTGTCAGACCTATACCAATGCCTACATCCCATGAAGTCAGGTAGGTAGAGGTGGCTGTTCCGCGCTGGTTGTTGGGGGCCAGGTTTACGAACAGCGTATTGAAGGCGGGGAACATCGTCCCGAAGCCTACTCCCAATAGGAGGGCAACCATAAAAAACAATATGTTTGTCAGTTCCGGGACGGTCTTCATCAGTAGTCCGCAAGCGGACAATATGAAGAAACAGCTACATACCAGATATAGTCCTAAAGTTATGACTTGGGTGATACGTCCTTTATCCACTTGTTTGCCGGAGAACATACGGGACACTGCCATGCCGACGGCCATAAAAGTAAAAAACAATCCGGAATTCAAGGTAATTCCTATTTCTTTGGCATACATGGCTACATAAGTGCTTGTCATGCCATATGGTATGGAGAGCAATAGCAGTGCGATTCCTGCCGGGATACCTTTCAGCAGCACAAAGCGGTCCAATGAGATAGGTTCTCGTTTGACTGGTTGTTTGGGTGGGGTCTTGACGAGGCATGCGGCAACAAAACCGATAGTTCCTGATATGAGCGAGCAGGCAAAAATCGTTTCAAAGGAATATATGTCATGCATGAAAAGACCAATCATCGGGCCGAAGCTCATGGCTGTATTGTTCATCAGTCCATAATATCCTACGGCTTCACCGCGACGGGACGAAGGGGTAATGTCAATCACAATTGTATTTCCCGCTACGGTCACCATTCCAAATGCAAGGCCGTGGACAACCCGCAACATGATGAATAAAGATAGGACTCCCGCTAACATGTAACCTGCGAAAATGGTGATAAAGATGAAATATGCCACCAGATAAAGAGGCTTGCGGGCCAGTGTGTCGAGCAGGTATCCCGAAAATGGGCGTATGCAGAGCGAGGCAATGGTGTAGCATGACAAGATGACACCTACTGCTGCATTTCCGGTATGGAATACCTCAGTTAGGTAGAATGGAAGAACCGGTAGTATCAGATAAAAGGCAAAATACAAAAGGAAATTGGCAGCCAGGATAAGGCAATAGCCGGAGGTTACAAGTTTGTCTTTTGCCATAGCGAAAAATAGTGGTTAGCGATGAGTGGTTAGTGATGGGTGATTAATGATATGCTGAAAATGCGCAACTTATTAATCACTAATCACTAACCGTTATTCACTATATTTAGTAAGCGCTCTCGAATTCTTTCAAGAAGCGTGTGTCATTTTCAGAGAACATACGAAGGTCTTTCACTTGGTATTTTAAGTTGGTGATGCGTTCGATACCCATACCCAGGGCATATCCGCTATACACTTTGCTGTCTATTCCGTTCAGCTCCAATACATTCGGATCTACCATACCGCATCCCAAAATTTCTACCCAACCCGTGTGCTTGCAGAAGGGGCAGCCCTTGCCGCCGCAGATGTTGCAGCTGATGTCCATTTCGGCACTTGGCTCGGTGAAGGGGAAGTAGGAAGGACGCAGACGAATCTTGGTGTCACTGCCGAACATCTCTTGCGCAAAGAGCAATAAAGCCTGCTTCAGGTCGGTGAAAGATACATTGCGGTCTACGTACAAGGCTTCTACCTGATGGAAGAATGCGTGTGCGCGGTAGCTGATGGCCTCATTACGGTATACACGTCCCGGACAAAGTACGCGGATAGGAGGCTGCGTGGTCTCCATAACACGGCTTTGCACGCTGGATGTGTGTGTGCGAAGAATGATGCTGTGCGATACGTTTTCTGTATCATTTTCGATGAAGAATGTATCCTGCATGTCGCGTGCCGGATGGTCTTCGGCAAAATTCATGGAGGAGAATACGTGCCAGTCGTCTTCCATTTCCGGTCCGTCGGCGATGTTGAATCCCATACGGGCAAATATATCGATGATTTCGTTTCTCACGATGGAAAGCGGATGGCGGGTTCCTAATTCTACCGGGTAGGCTGAACGGGTCAAGTCAATATCGTCACAGCCGGTATCCTGGCTTTCGAATTGTTCCTTCAAGGCGGCAATCTTTTCTTGTGCTTTGTTTTTCAGTTCGTTCAAGCGCATTCCCACCTCTTTTTTCTGTTCGGCGGCTACATTGCGGAAATCTGCCATTAAGTCATTGATGGCTCCTTTTTTACTGAGGTATTTGATGCGGAGTGCCTCTAATTCCTCGGCGTTAGCGGCTTTCAGCGCCTCTACTTCCTGCAGAAGCTGATTGATTTTAGCTATCATATCGTTGTTATCTTATTTATTTTCTAAGTTAAAAACGGTGCAAAGATACAATATTATCATTGTTTTGCCGCCAATTGGGGAAGATTATTTGGTGTCAGTGGTACAAAATTTCATGTGAAGAAGAAATGATAGAGGATGGGAGAAAAAATGATATATATGTAAAAGTCTTCATATTGTTTATGGAAAAAACATAAATGAGCGTTGTTTAGTGACTTTTAAAATATACTTTTCGTATCTTTGCGCCCCGTTTACCGTTCTATGGAGGTAGAACAAACTGGCGGTTGGTATTTATTAACATACGTCAAAGAGAGAGAGTTAACGGAGTAATTGTTGCATTAAAGTTAGAGTTTGAATTGATGAAATTGAAGACAATCCTGCCAGTCGTGGCAGTTGCGGGAGTACTCATGTGTGAGCCTGCCGTATTGTTGCATGCCGGTACATCTGATTTTGCTTCTCCCGAAGCTATGGGATGGTTCCGTAAGAAAAAGAAGAGTGAAACCAAGGACAGCGTTCAATCCAAGAGCGACTACGAGAAATTGACAGGTTCCGGTGCTATTGCCCGCAAGGGAATGTTCAATGTTTACCAGAAGAAGAGCGATTATTACTTTGAAGTGCCGGCAAGGCTGCTGGGATGTGATATGCTGGTAGTAAATAAATTACAGCGTGTTCCTTCCGAACTGAATGAGGCAGGTGTGAACCGTGGTACGAATTACGAAAATCAGATGGTGCGTTTTGAATTGGACAAGGCTGCCAACAAGCTGTTGGTACGTCAGAGCCGTCCTCTTCCGTTGGCGCCGGATGAGGATGCCATACGGCAGTCCGTACTGGATAATTATATTTCTCCGCTGATAGCCGGTTTCAAGATTGAGGCATTCAATAATGACTCTACCATGATAGTGGTCAAGGTCAACGATATTTATGATGGTACAGAGACGAGTATCAATAATGTCTTTACGAATATCAACCTGGGAACTTCGGCCATCAAGAATCTCTCCCGCATTTTATCTATCAAAGCTTTTGAGAACAATGTGGTAGCCACTTCCGAGTTGACAACTAAGGTGACCGAGGGAACAACGACTGTGTTTGTTACGGTCGAAGTCAGTTCCTCTCTGTTGCTGTTGCCGGAGAAACCTATGATGGGACGTCTGGATAGTCCGCGCGTAGGTTACTTTACCAATCCGTTGTTGAATTACAGTGACGGTCAGCAGCGTGTAGACAAGAAACCCTTCATCACCCGCTGGCGTCTGGAACCGAAACCGGAAGACCGGGAGCGTTACCTTCGCGGTGAATTGGTGGAACCGGCCAAGCCGATTGTGTTCTACATCGAGAACTCCACTCCCCGTCGTTGGCGGAAATATATCAAGCAGGGAATCGAGGATTGGCAGGCTGCTTTTGAACGTGCCGGATTCAAGAATGCTATCATAGCCAAGGAACTGACGGACAGCATGAATGTGGATAAGGATGACGTGAACTACTCCGTGCTGACCTACGCCGCCTCCACCAAAGCCAATGCCATGGGCCCCTCTATCCTCGACCCCCGTTCGGGCGAGATATTGGAAGCGGACATCATGTGGTGGCATAATGTGCTGGGCATGCTCCAGGAATGGATTACAGTGCAAACCGGTGTCGTACGTCCCGAAGCAAGAGGAGTAAGGCTGCCGGATGAGCTGATGGGCGATGCCATGCGCTTTGTGGCATGCCACGAGGTGGGGCACTCGTTGGGCTTGCGCCACAATATGATTGCTTCCTGGACTTTTCCGACAGATTCCCTGCGTTCCAAAACATTTACGGATCGTATGAATACCACTTCCTCCTCTATCATGGACTATGCACGTTTCAACTATGTGGCACAGCCGGGTGACGGTGTTACGGCGCTTTCTCCCCATATCGGTCCGTATGATATGTTTGCCATAGAATACGGCTATCGTTGGTATGGTAAAGAAACCCCAGAGGCAGAGAAGGACTTGCTTGCCGACTTCCTGAGCCGTCATACAGACCGTTTATATAAATATAGTGAGGCGCAGGATGTACGTGATGCCGTAGACCCGCGTGCGCAGAATGAAGATTTGGGCGATGATGCTGTCCGCTCATCTCTGCTGGGTATTGAGAACTTGAAGCGTATTGTTCCTCAAATCATCCAATGGACTACTACTGGCGAGAAAGGACAGACTTATGAAGAAGCTTCCCGCCTATACTATGCGGTTATCAACCAATGGAACAATTACCTCTATCATGTATTGGCAAACATCGGTGGTATCTATATAGAAAACACCGTTGTGGGCGACGGACAGAAAACCTATACTTTCGTAGAAAAAGAAAAGCAGCAAGCCGCCCTGAAGTTTCTGCTGGACGAAGTGCTGACCTATCCCAAATGGCTGTTCGACACGGAAGTTGGAGAGTACACTTACTTGCTGCGCAACACTCCACTGGGCGTAGTGGAGAATGCACCGACACAAGTGTTGAAGAATGCCCAATCCTATATCCTTTGGGATTTGCTGGGCAACAACCGCCTGATGCGTATGTTGGAGAACGAATCGGTGAACGGCAAAAAGGCTTTCACGGTGGTAGAGCTGATGGATGGCCTGCATCGCAACATCTTTGCCACTACGGAACGCGGTGCCTTGCCGGACGTCATGACACGCGCCTTGCAGAAGAACTTCGTAGATGCACTGATTACAGCAGCTGCCGAAAGCGAAGGAGTGAAAATAAACAAAAAACTGATGGACAACCACTTCTTGCTGGACCATCAGACTGCCCTTTGCAGCTGTGACGAGCATGCCGGTAAGACTTTGGATGCCGACCGTATGGGTGCACACCGCGAACTGAACTTCTACGGTTCGCAGATAAACCGCGTATCTGATGTCATCTCCGTGAAGCGTGGTGAGTTGCTTCGCATCAAAGAATTGCTCCAAAATCGTCTGGGTGCATCGGATATAGCCACTAAATATCATTATAAGGATTTGATTTTGCGTATCAATACTGCATTAGGAGTAAAGTGATTTTTCTTTTCAATAGAGTATTAATTAATTTTATATGTAACGCATGAAAAAACGTGTATTAATCGTTTTGCTATGCTTTGTAGGAGCTTTGTCATCTGCTTTTGCTGCAGAGAAAAAAGTCCAGGGCGTAGTAATATCTTCAGAGGATAACCTACCGCTTATCGGTGCTTCCGTTTATGTGACTGCGGAAGACTTGAAAAAGGCGGGGAGTGCTCAGACTACAATGGGGGTCATCACTGATGTGGATGGTCAGTTCTCTATCGCTATACCTGCGGGGATAACCCGTTTCTTTTGTAGCTACGTGGGATATGACGTATTGGAAGTGAAGCTTGTTCCGGGAAAGGAACATTATGAAATAACACTTCATGCATCTTCCCAAATGCTCGATGCCGTTGTTGTGACGGGTTACCAGACAGTGGAGCGCCGCAAGCTGACGGCAGCGGTATCCAAACTGGATATATCGGACGAGACCATCGGTGCAGTAAAAAGTATCGACCAGGCACTTGCCGGACAAATTGCCGGACTTTCTGTCAGCCCGACTTCCGGTGCTCCGGGTGCTCCGGCAAAGATACGCATTCGCGGTACTGCTTCATTGAATGGTACACAAGACCCTTTGTGGGTGCTGGACGGCATTCCTTTGGAGGGAACGGATGTTCCCGAACCGGATGAGCTGAATGACATCACCAACATGAAGCAATCTTCCATTGCAGGCCTGAATCCGGCAGATATTGAGAATATCACCATCCTGAAGGATGCGGCAGCCACTGCCATCTATGGTGCGAGGGCAGCCAATGGCGTCATTGTGATTACAACAAAGAAGGGTAAGGTCGGTAAACCGGTTATCAATTTCTCGTCCCGGTTTACCTATACTCCTACATTGAGCCTTGACCGGTTGAACTTGCTGAACTCAGCGGAGAAAGTAGGATTGGAAATGGATATGATCCGTAATAACTATTCTCCGGACAATCATAAAGGAGGCGTATATAATATTCTTTCCAATTACAATGAGTTGTCTGCTTTTCAGAATGGAGGATGGGATGCCTTGAGCAGTGATACACAAGCTGCCATCAACCGTTTGAAGAGTGTTAATACAAACTGGGGAGATATCCTTTTCCGCGATGCTTTCAGCCAGGAATATAACTTGAGCCTTTCCGGCGGTACGGAAAGGGTTACGTATTATACCTCTTTCGGCTATTATAAAGAGGATGGAAATGTGGACGGTGTGGGTATGGACCGTTTCAACTTGGTAGGAAAGACTTCCTATAAGGTGAACAGTATACTGAAAGTGGGTGCCTCCATGTTTGCCAACCGTCGCAAAAATACCAATTATCTGACAGATGCATACGGTATGTCGAATCCCGTGTTCTATTCACGCAAGGCTAATCCGTATTTTGAACTTTATGACAAGAATGGCAACTATAATTACGACTACGATATTCAGAACAACACTGATAAGGATTTAGGATTCAACATCTTTGAAGAACGGCAGAACACGTCTAATGAAAGCGTGGTGAATTCTTTTTCATCTATATTTGATGCGGAGTTACGGTTCAATGACAAGTGGAAGCTGACTTCCCAGTTTGGCTATCAGTTGGAAAAAACTTCCAGAGAAGAAATAGCGGACTGGGAAAGCTATGCCATGCGCTATTACTATAAGTTGAGCGAATACTCCCAAGGTGGAGAAACCAAACACTTTCTGCCCGAAGGAGGTATGCAGAAGTCTTATGAAAACTCCAATTCACAGATTACTTGGAAGGCGATGGGAGAATATCGCGACAGCTTCAATGATATTCATGAACTGGAAGTGATGGCAGGTACCGAACTGCGCAAGACTTGGTACGAAACCTTGTTCTCGGCAGGGTATGGCTTCGACCGCAAGACGTTGACCACCAAGCCGGTGATTTTCCCCAACGAAAGTTACGCCACGTCTTTCCCGCTCCATCAGACGACGTATAAGGAGAATGCTTATGTGTCTTTCTACTCTACGGCCTCCTACTCTTTATTGAATCGCTACACGGTGGGAGGAAGTATCCGTTTTGACGGTTCCGATCTTTTCGGTGTGGATAAGAAGTACCGCTATCTTCCTCTTTATTCTGTCAGTGCCTTGTGGCGTCTGTCACAAGAACCGTTTATGCAGCAGGCCAAGTGGGTAGATAACCTGGTGTTCCGTGCATCTTACGGTCTGCAGGGAAATATTGACAAGAATACTTCTCCGTTCTTGTTGGGTACATATCGGTCGGAGAGTATTTTGCCCGGAGTATCGGAAGATGTAATTATCATTAATTCCGCTCCCAACAAGAAGTTGCGTTGGGAAAAGACGCAGTCTGTCAATGCCGGCTTTGATTTTTCTGTATTGAACCAGGCTATCAATCTGAGCGTGGACTATTATTACCGTAAGGGTACCGATTTGATAGCTTTGCGCATGCTTCCTCTGGAGACGGGCTTTACTTCAATGAACGTCAACTGGGCAAGTATGGAGAACAAAGGTGTGGAAATCAGCTTGTCTACCCGTAACATAACGACAAAAAACTTCTCCTGGTACACAAATTTCAATTTTGCCTATAACGGTAATAAGGTATTGCAGGAAAACATACCGGAGCAGCAGACCACTCCGGGACGTGAAGGCTATCCTGTAGGGGCAATTTTCGCACTGAAGACTGCGGGAGTGAATAAGGAAACCGGTAATATGATGTTCTATAATCCGGAGGGAGAGAAAGTGACCTTGAAGGAGCTTTACCGCCTGAAGGACGAGTGGGGGATAGGTATTGCCTCTTCCGATGTAACTGCAGCCGAAGAGAGAACCTTTTATTCGTATATCGGGAGTAGCGATGCTCCTTATACGGGAGGTTTGATTAATACCTTCAGCTATAAAAACTGGGAGCTGAATGTCAATTTCTCTTTGACGTTTGGCGGGTACGTACGTACGCAACCCTCTTATGACATCATCAATCCGGATTATGGCAAGAACTATAATGCGGATGTGCTGAACCGCTGGACTCCGGAAAACCCGAATGCGGAGCTTCCGGCATTTATGCTGAGTGCTTCCAACCCGGAAGAGTACTCCTGGTATGATTCTAAAACCATCTGGAGAGATTTGGATATCTGGGTGAAGAAGCTGAACTACGTACGTTTGCAGAATCTGCGTCTGGGTTACCGTATCCCTGAGCTCCTGACAAAGCGTTTGGGAATGAACTCGGCAACGGTATCTATTGAAGGACGTAATCTCTTCGTGTTTGGTTCGGGATATAATAACTACATGGATCCGGAGTCGATGTACAATCCTTATGCAACTCCCGTACCCAAGTCGGTTACATTCAGTTTGAACTTGAATTTCTAACTTCAAAAGCAGAAAGAAAATGAAGAAAACAATAAGTCTGATGATAATGGCCTGCATGCTTCTGCTTGCGGCATGCGACAACTATCTGGATATACAGCCTACCGGTAGTGTCATTCCCAATTCTTTGGCTGAGTATAGAGCCTTGCTTGCCCGTTCTTATAAGGACGTGAGTAAATTCAGTGACCGGGGAATGGCTTGTTTCCGTTCCGACGAGATGCAGGTTCGGGATAATGAATATGACCAAAATTATTATATGGATATAGAGCGCTGGAACGACCTTGCTCCCAATGCCTATACCTCATCGTTTGAATGGGCCAAGTATTACAATGTGCTTTTTATTGCCAATCACGTTATTGAGAGCAGAAGTGATATTAAGGAAGGCACTGAGGAAGAGATAAATCAGCTTGTAGGAGAAGCGTATATGCTCCGTGCTTATGTACATTTCTTATTGGTAAATCTTTATGGACAGCCCTATACTAAGGAGGGAGCTTTGGATACCAAATCGGTACCGCTGAAATTGGATACGGATTTAGAGAAAGTCCTGAAACGCAATACGGTGGAAGAAGTTTATACTTCCATCCAAGCAGATATTGACGAGGCACGCAAACTGGTCATGAAGGCAGAATGGGAACAGAGATATTCATATCGTTTCAATGCGGCTTCGGTAGAGGCGTTTCAATCACGCGTATCCCTTTATAAGGGCGAGTGGCAGGCGGCTTGGGATGCTGCTGAGGCAGTGCTTGCCGTGAAGTCTGTATTGGTAGATTTGAATGATGCCGCTGCAACTCTTCCTAACAGTTATAATTCCGTGGAAAATATTACTCCACTGGAGACACCTCTGAGCAGTACAATCAATGGGGCTGCTCTGGCTACTCCGGTTTTTCTCTCCCTTTATGCTGAGAACGACCTTCGGCTGGACAAATATTTTGCTGAAACGGATGAAAAAGGTTTCCGGAAGAATAAGAAGGCGGGAAGCAATAACTACTTGTGTACTTTCCGTGTGGGTGAAATATATCTGACGGCTGCTGAGGCTGCTGCCCGACTTGGAGAACTGTCTCAAGCACGTACTCGCCTGCTGGAACTGATGCGGAAACGTTATGCACCGGAGGCCTACGAAGCGAAATCCGTTGTTGTCAATGCCATGGATAAGGAAGCGTTGGTACAGGAAATATTAGATGAACGTGCCCGTGAACTTGCTTTTGAAGGACATCGCTGGTTTGACCTTCGTCGTTCCACCCGTCCGCGTTTGGAGAAAGTGCTTGATGGTACGCGTTATGTACTCGAAGAGAATGATGCCCGCTATACATTGGCCATTCCGAAAGAAGCCATAGAAACCAATCCGGGATTGCTGAACTGATAAAGATAAAACTCCCCGATTCTGTATTGACGAGAATCGGGGAGTTTTGTCTTTATGTGGATTGGATATGTATTTTTTACGTACCTTTGCACCGTTTTTTGTAATAGACAGTATAAGATGATACAGAATCAGAGACCTCCTATCCGTAGAATTGCTTTTCCTATTCTTATAGCATTGAGTATTTCGCATTGTTTGAACGATATGCTGCAATCGGTTATTTCGGCAGTATACCCTTTGTTCAAGGAGGATTTATCCTTGAGTTTTGCCCAGATTGGTCTGATTACGTTAGTGTATCAGATGTCGGCGTCCGTGTTTCAGCCTCTAATGGGATTGTTCTTTGATAAGCGCCCCATTGCCTGGTCATTGCCGATAGGTATGGGCTTTACTTTGGTCGGTATCATGAATCTGGCTTTTGCTACTAATCTGTATTGGTTGCTGGCTTCGGTATTCATTGTGGGTATCGGTTCGTCTGTACTCCATCCGGAGGCGTCACGTATTACTTTTCTGGCTTCCGGCGGAAAACGCGGACTGGCGCAGTCTCTGTTTCAAGTGGGTGGGAATTTGGGAGGCTCGCTTGGACCGTTACTGGTGGCTTTGCTGGTAGCTCCTTACGGGAGGCATCACATTGCCTTGTTCACGGTTTTTGCCTTGATTGCCATCGTGGTGATGATTCCTATATGTCGTTGGTTCCGTTCCTACTTGAACCACATCAAGAAACGCCCGATGCTTGTGGCAGGAAAGATAGAACGCCCTCTTTCCTCAAAGATGACGGTGTTTGCCATAAGTATTCTGCTGATACTTATCTTCTCCAAATATATCTATATGGCAAGTTTGACGAGCTACTATACATTCTATCTGATCCATAAATTTGGTGTTACTGTTCAGGCTTCACAGCTTTTCTTGTTTGTCTTCCTGGTAGCCACTGCCATCGGAACATTGGTGGGAGGTCCCGTAGGTGACAGGGTAGGACGTAAATATGTCATCTGGGCTTCCATTCTTGGAACGGCTCCATTTAGTATGATGATGCCTCACGTAGGGCTTGCATGGACAGTAGTGCTGAGCTTCTGTGTCGGTCTGATGCTTTCTTCCGCTTTTCCTGCCATATTGCTGTACGCCCAGGAATTGCTACCCAATAAGCTGGGGTTGATTTCCGGGTTGTTCTTTGGTTTCGCTTTTGGAATTGCCGGTATTGCTTCGGCTGTATTGGGAGGCATGGCTGATAAATATGGTATAGAGGCTGTTTATAATGTATGTGCCTTTATGCCTTTGTTGGGGTTGGTGGCTTGCTTTCTGCCTAATTTGAAGAGGAGATAAAGTTTTTTTATTCCCATTGTCAGCCATACGGAAAGAACGAAAGGTGCGGTCAATGTAATAATTCCCCAACTCATTCCCACAATTTGCAATACAACAGAGAGTAAAACGGAACATACAGCCCATATAAGCTCATCCAGCTTTTACCTCCTAAAGCAATGGCACACAATACGCCATTATATCCCATCAGGCCTATATTCAAAGCTTCGGAATCTGCTCCCAATAATATGGCTAGGGGGAGGGGGAGAAGTACCCCCAATATGGTATATACTGCTGCATTCCGAGAATTCACGAGAATGCCTGCAAGGAAAAATAGTCCGGTCATTATGTTTCCTTGAAACATCACCTGGCCTATACTCATACTGAAACATTGTAAGTAATTTATGGAGGAAGAAGCAGGTGTTTCTGTATCAGAGACGAGTAGCATGTCAGGCATCAGCCAACTGCACAATCCCAGCAGCATCCATACAGAAAGGATAAAAAGGGTAGTGAATCCGGGCAACATGCGTTGCATGTTGAAAAACCGTGCAATGTAGGTAGATGCACACGAGGCAATAGCCATTAGTATCAAGGAATTTACAGTCAGATGCATAAAGACCCCTACGGCTATTCCTACCAGTGTACCGTTAAAACCATATAATCCATTTTTTATATCATCACGGTCATATCCTGAGATACGGCCTGTCGATGTACTTATTATGTTGCCACTTACAGCCAATAGGCCCATTTGCCATGAATTCAAAAAGATTCCAATCAGCATCAATAATCCGGACAATGCATTGTTTTGGAACATGACTTGCCCTATGCCACGTCCTAAAATAAGTAATGACTTGTGTGTAAAAGCTTCTTTCATGAGTTGTCGAATGAAAATGGACTATATGTAAATTTATAGCTCGTTAATACGTACAAAAAAAACGATTAGACTAATCTAACCGTTTTAATTTTTGTGGAGCGTATGAGACTCGAACTCATCACCTCGACACTGCCAGTGTCGCGCTCTAGCCAGATGAGCTAACGCCCCGTTGCCAACGTTTGCAGGCTTGCTTTCGTTTTTGATGGTGCAAATATAATGCATTATTCTGAAATAATTGCTATGTTTGCGAAAGAATTTGAAAAAATAAGTTATGCTGATATATAATACCACTTATCATGTAGAGGAAGGAGAAGACAAAAACTTCCTGATATGGATGCAGGAACACTATCTTCCCGAGGTAGAAAAGAACGGAACATTGTATGCTCCACGTATAGCCCGTATCTTGAGTCATATTGAAGAAGGAAGCATCTGCTATTCTGTTCAGTTTGAGGTGGAAAACTCTGCCAAACTGCATCGTTGGCATCAAGAGCAAGGAGTGAAACTGAACGAGGAATTACTGAATATCTTTAAAGATAAAGTGATTGGCTTTCCTACATTGATGGAGGTAATAGTGTGATACAACCGGTCAAAGAGAAAATAATATTGGGTATAGACCCTGGTACCACCATTATGGGGTATGGAGTATTGCGTGTGGCAGGTGTCAAGCCGGAAATGATAGCCATGGGAATTATCGACCTCCGCAAATTTGGAGACCACTATCTGAAGTTACGCCATATTCATGAACGGGTACTGAGTATCATAGAGAGTTATTTGCCTGACGAGCTCGCTATTGAGGCCCCTTTCTTCGGAAAGAATGTACAGTCCATGTTGAAGTTGGGGCGTGCGCAAGGCGTAGCAATGGCAGCTGCTTTGAGCAGGGATATTCCCATTACGGAATATGCTCCTTTAAAAATAAAGATGGCTATCACCGGAAACGGACAAGCATCCAAGGAACAGGTGGCGGACATGTTGCAGCGTATGCTGCATTTTCCTAAAGAGGATATGCCTACTTTTATGGATGCAACGGACGGGCTTGCTGCTGCCTATTGTCACTTTCTGCAGATGGGGCGTCCCACGGTGGAGAAAGGCTATCATGGCTGGAAAGACTTTATTGCCAAAAATCCGGATAAGGTGAAGAAGTGATAAGAATTGAAATGTAGAATCTAAAAATAATATCATGAAATTGAATGAACTTGCTATCATTGGAGTGGCTGCAACGACGATTGTAAGCTGCACTCCCGCGAAGACGGAGTATGCTTCGTACGAACTTTACCCTGTCCGTTCGGGTAGTCTGACAGAGATGGAATATACACCTGCTGCCACGCAATTCACATTGTGGGCACCTACGGCAGATGAAGTTCGCCTGATGTTGTTCGAAGCAGGAGATGGAGGGCATGCCTATGAAACTATTTCAATGGAACCCTCTGAAGAAGGAACTTGGAAAACTAAAGTTGAAAAGGACTTGATGGGTAAATTCTACACATTCAATGTGAAAATCAATGATAAGTGGCTGGGGGATACTCCGGGTATCAATGCCAAAGCTGTAGGGGTGAATGGAAAACGTGCCGCCATCATCGACATGAAATCCACGGACCCCGAAGGATGGGCAGATGATAAACGTCCGGCATTGGCCTCTCCTGCCGATGTGATTCTTTATGAAATGCACCATCGTGATATGTCCATCGAACCGTCGTCGGGCATTGAGCATAAAGGAAAGTTCCTGGCACTGACAGAACAAGGAACGGTAAGTCCCGACAAGCTGGCAACCGGCATTGACCATCTGAAAGAATTGGGGGTGACACATGTACATCTCCTTCCGTCTTATGACTATGCCTCCGTTGATGAGACAAAGCTGGACGAGAACAAGTATAATTGGGGATATGATCCGCAGAATTACAATGTGCCTGATGGCTCTTATTCTACCGACCCCTACAAACCGGATGTTCGTATCCGGGAATTCAAGCAGATGGTGCAGGCTTTGCACAAAGCAGGTATCCGTGTTGTTCTGGATGTGGTGTATAACCATACTTTCAATACATCCGACAGTAATTTTGAACGTACAGTGCCGGGATACTTTTACCGTCAGCGACCAGACGGAACGTATGCAGACGGTTCGGCTTGTGGCAATGAAACTGCCAGCAACCGTCCGATGATGCGTAAATACATGATAGAGTCTGTATTACATTGGATTAATGAATATCACATTGACGGATTCCGTTTTGACCTGATGGGTATTCATGACATCGAGACAATGAACGAAATCCGTAAGGCGGCAACGTCTGTAGATCCGACTATATTTATATATGGTGAAGGATGGGCGGCATCGGCTCCACAGATGGCGGAAGATTCTCTGGCAATGAAAGCCAATACTTATAAGATGCCGGGTGTTGCTGCTTTCTCTGACGAAATGCGTGATGCTTTACGCGGTCCGTTTAATGACAATCATCAAGGTGCTTTCCTTGCTGGATTGCCGGGAGGAGAGGAGAGCATAAAGTTTGGTATTGTAGGAGCCATCAGGCATCCGCAAGTAAATAATGACTCTGTGAATTATAGTAAGGCTCCGTGGGCGGAACAACCTACACAGATGATCAGCTATGTTTCCTGCCATGATGATATGTGCTTGGTGGATAGGCTGAAAGCAAGTATCCCGGGTATTACTCCCGTAGAATTGGCAAAGCTTGACAAACTGGCGCAAACAGCCGTATTCACTTCCCAAGGTGTACCGTTTATTTATGCCGGTGAGGAAGTGATGCGTGACAAGAAGGGAGTACACAATAGTTTTGAGAGTCCCGATTCCATCAATGCGATTGATTGGAGACGAAAGGCGGAGCATGCAGATGTATTTGCTTATTATAAAGGGTTGATACAGCTTCGTAAGAAGCATCCGGCTTTCCGTATGGGTGATGCGGATTTGGTGCGTAAGCATTTGGAATTTCTACCGGTTGACGGCAGCAATGTGGTGGTTTACCGTCTGAAAGAAAATGCCAACGGTGATGCATGGGGAGATATTATACTAGTCTTGAATGCCCGTAAGGAGCCTGCCAAACTTACCGTACCCGAAGGTAAATATACAGTGGTCTGCAAGGATGGCTTTATCAATGAACAAGGTTTGGGCACACTGTACGGCCCCGAAGTTGTTGTTCCGGCCCAATCGGCACTGATTATGTATAAATGATGATTGGATGATGCAACAACATACAATACACATAGCGGGGGGCGTAGTACGCAACCCGCTTGTTCGTTTGACAGAGCCTGTCACCCTTGATTTCCTGGCAGGAGAACACATTGCCATTGTAGGACCGAACGGAGCCGGAAAGAGCCTCCTGGTGGATATGCTGACGGAAAAGTATCCTTTGCGTGATGGTGAGCTTACCTATGATTTCTCTCCCTCCCTCACGAAAACTGCCTATGACAATATCAAATACATTGCTTTCCGTGATACTTACGGTTCTGCCGATGCCAATTATTACTATCAACAGCGTTGGAATGCCCACGACCAGGAGGATGCTCCGCTAGTACGCGAAGTGCTGGGAGAGGTAAAAGACGATGTCTTGAGGCGGCAGCTATTTGAACTTTTCAGCATAGAGCCGATGCTTGACAAGAAAATCATTCTTCTCAGCAGTGGGGAGCTGCGCAGGTTTCAGTTGACTAAAGCTTTACTGACTGTTCCCCGAATTCTTATCATGGACAATCCTTTCATAGGGCTGGATGCGCCTACCCGTGAACTGCTTTTTAATTTGCTGGAGCGGCTTACCCGGCTGGGCGAGTTGCAGATTGTCCTTGTGCTTTCCATGTTGGATGACATACCTTCATTTATTACACATGTTGTGCCGGTAGAGGACATGAAGGTGGGCGAAAAGATGGAACGTGAGGAGTATGTGCAGGCATTCTGTGCGGGCAATCAGATGCGTATTCAGGAAGAGGCCGGAGCGTTGGAGGAATTGCAGCGGTGTATTCTCGATTTGCCCTACGAACATGCGAATTTCACTTCGGACGAAGTGGTGAAATTGAACGGGGTTAGCATCCGTTACGATGACCGTACCATTCTGAAGGAGCTGGATTGGACAGTGATGCGTGGTGAGAAGTGGGCGCTGAGTGGCGAGAACGGTGCCGGCAAGTCTACCTTGCTTAGTTTGGTTTGTGCGGATAATCCGCAGTCATACGCCTGCGATATCAGTCTTTTCGGACGGAAGCGCGGAACGGGGGAGAGTATTTGGGAAATCAAGAAACACATCGGTTATGTCAGTCCGGAAATGCATCGTGCTTATCTGAAGAATCTGCCTGCCATAGAGATTGTCGCTTCCGGTCTGCACGACAGCATCGGATTGTATAAACGTCCTCATGCCGAACAGATGTCGGTATGTGAGTGGTGGATGGAGATTTTCGGTATTGCCGCCTTGAAAGACAGTCCTTTTCTGCAACTCTCCAGCGGGGAACAGCGTCTGGCATTATTGGCACGTGCTTTTGTCAAGGACCCGGAACTGCTGATATTGGATGAACCGCTTCATGGACTCGATACATACAACCGCCGTCGGGTCAAGAAGATTATAGAGGCATTCTGCCATCGTCGGGATAAAACGATGATTATGGTAACCCACTATGAGAATGAATTGCCGCAAACAATTACTAACCGTTTATTCTTGAAGCGAAACCGCTGACCAGATAATAATTAGTCAAGCAAAGATAATAAAGGACTAGCAGGAACCATTTATGGTGTAAATCGTTATATTTGTAATATCAACCATCTAAACATTTATATCATGAAGTTTTTTATTGATACGGCAAATTTAGAACAGATTCGGGAGGCCTATGACTTGGGCGTACTCGACGGAGTTACCACTAATCCTTCGCTTATGGCAAAAGAAGGTATCAAAGGAGTGGAGAACCAGCGTAAGCACTATGTGGACATCTGTAATATTGTGCAAGGCGATGTGAGTGCCGAGGTGATAGCTACCGACTATGAAGGCATGATTAAAGAGGGTGAAGAATTGGCAGCCTTGAATCCGCATATCGTAGTGAAGGTGCCTTGCATTGCAGAAGGTATCAAGGCCGTTAAATACTTCTCGGGCAAAGGTATCCGTACAAATTGTACTCTGGTATTTTCTGTCGGTCAGGCATTGCTTGCAGCCAAGGCAGGTGCAACGTATGTTTCTCCGTTTGTGGGGCGTCTCGATGACATCTGTGAGGATGGCATTGCATTGGTTGCGAAGATTGTAGAGATGTACCGTTATTATGGATATACCACCCAGGTACTTGCCGCCTCTATCCGTCATACGGCACATATCATGCAGTGTATAGAGGTGGGTGCTGATGTGGCTACTTGTCCGCTTTCGGCCATTAAGGGTTTACTTAATCATCCGCTGACCGATTCCGGTCTGAAGAAGTTCCTTGAAGATTACAAACGCGTGAACGGATAAACTTAAAATATCCTATAAGCCTATCTTTCAATGTAATTATTGACTAATATTGGTGAGAAATAGAATAAAAAGATTTATTTTTGCACCTTATATTTAGATATACAATAAGGCACCGATGAAAGATAGGCTCATAGGATTTATTAAGACATACTGCTTGTTTGTCTGCATTTTTGTGTTGCAGAAACCACTATTTATGCTGTTTTACAAATCGCTGTATCCGGATGCCTCGTGTGCGGACTGGTTCAGTGTCATTTGGCATGGGTTACCTTTAGACCTATCTCTGGCTGGTTATCTGACAGCTATTCCCGGTTTTCTTTTCATAACCTCTGTATGGACACTTTCTAAATCCCTTCATCGCATCTGGTGCGGCTATTTCCTCTTCATTTCAGTACTTATCTCCATAATTTTTACTGTCGATTTAGGATTATACGAGTATTGGGGGTTCCGTTTGGATGCTACTCCGTTATTCTATTTCTTTTCCTCCCCTAAAGACGCAGTGGCCAGTGTCAGCATTTGGATGGTGCTGGGGGGAATTGTGGCAATGGCTGTTTATGCTGTCGTGCTGTATGCTGTTTTCTACGGCATCTTGCTGCAGAAGAAGCTGTTGCTGCGGATGAAACTGCCTTATCGTCGCCTGAAGGTGTCAGGTATATTGTTGCTGATGACGGGGTTACTGTTTATTCCTATCCGTGGAGGCTTTACAGTATCTACCATGAATGTGGGGAAAGTCTATTTCAGTGCCGAGCAGCGTCTGAACCATGCAGCTATCAACCCTGCATTCAGTCTGATGGAATCTCTTGCCAAGCAGAAGGACTTCAGCAAGCAGTACCGTTTTATGGAAGCTGCGGAGGCCGACCGGCTTTTTAAAGACATGCTTGAACCCGCAGGTGCCGGTGGTCAAACGGAAGAGACAGATTCTGTGCTGCAACCTGCCGATTCACTGCATACTTTATTCAATACTCAGCGTCCCGATGTACTCTTTGTGATTCTTGAGAGTTTTTCCTCCAGGTTGATGACAGCTTTGGGAGGTGAGCCGAATATTGCCGTCCATCTGGATAGCTTGAGTAAGGAAGGGGTGCTCTTTACGAACTTCTACGCCAACAGTTTCCGTACGGACCGTGGGCTGGTGGCTATCTTGAGTGGCTATCCTGCCCAGCCCACTACTAGTATTATGAAGTATCCCCGTAAAACGCAGTCCATTCCTGCCATTGCAGGCAGCTTGCGGAAGGCGGGTTATGGTACCAAGTATTATTATGGCGGTGATGCCGACTTTACCAATATGCGTTCCTACCTGATGTCATCAGGCTTTGAAGACATTGTTTCCGACCAGGATTTTCCCGTAACGGAACGTTTAAGTAAGTGGGGGGCGCACGACCATCTCGTATTCAACCGTCTGCTGGAAGACTTGAAAGCCGAAGCTGCCGAAGGAACTGCCGAAGAGAAAACTCCTCATTTCCGTGTCTTGCAGACCTCCAGCAGCCACGAGCCTTTTGAAGTACCTTTCCGTCGTCTGGAGAATGACCGGCTGAACGCCTTTGCCTATACGGATAGTTGTGCAGGCGATTTTGTAAGACAGTTCCGTGAGCTTCCCCAGTGGAAGAATACGGTGATTGTGTTTGTTCCAGACCACTTGGGAGCTTATCCCGAACATATCGACAATTTGTCGGTAGAACGCTACCGGATACCTCTGTTGATGGTGGGCGGTGCTGTCCGAGAGCCGAGGCGCATTGACGTCTATGGCTCGCAACATGATATTGCAGCCACGTTGCTGGCTCA
Source organism: Bacteroides sp. AF39-16AC (assembly GCF_003602735.1). Classification (NCBI taxonomy): domain Bacteria; kingdom Pseudomonadati; phylum Bacteroidota; class Bacteroidia; order Bacteroidales; family Bacteroidaceae; genus Bacteroides; species Bacteroides sp. AF39-16AC. The sequence continues at coordinate 95,770 of NZ_QTLN01000008.1, forward strand.
ATTGGCGCTGCCCCATGATGAGTTTGTTTTCAGTAAAGATATGCTTAATCCCGCTTCCCCTCATTTCGCGTTCTTTACCGTACCCGATGCTTTCGGTATGGTGACAGCGGACAATCAAGTGATATTCAATTGCCAGGCGGGTACTGTGGTAGTGGATGAGGGCACAGCAAAAGGGAAGAACCTGCCGTTGGGCAAAGCCTATTTGCAAAAATTATATGATGATATAGCCAAAAGATAACGTATGACAGCACTTATGGACGCCTTGCAAGGGGCAATAGATGTAGACACAAACATATTTTTTTCCATCAATCGGATGCACAACATGTATTTCGATTATTTTATGAGCGCTTATAGCGGTAAGTGGGTTTGGATTCCCATGTATGCTGCCATCTGGTATGTGATGTTGCGCAATTTTCATTGGAAGGTCACACTGTTTTGCATGATAGGCCTTGCGCTCACCATTACTTTTGCCGACCAGGCATGTGCCACTTGGATACGTCCCTATGTGGAGCGTATGCGTCCTTCTAATCTGAATAATCCCATTTCGGAGATGGTGCATATCGTCAACAATCATCGTGGAGGGCGTTATGGTTTTCCTTCGTGTCATGCCGCCAATACCTTCGGATTGGCGTTTTTCCTGTTCTTTCTATTCCGCAAGCGGTGGCTTACTCTTTTCATTATGGCCTGGGCGTTGCTGACGTGCTATTCGCGCGTATATCTCGGTGTGCATTATCCGGGTGATTTGTTGGCAGGGACTATTGTGGGGCTGATTGGTGCCTGGCTGATTTACCGCTTGTTTGTGAAGGTTAGCGGATATAAGCGTGTCGAGCATGTCACTCATGTCTATGCTCCTATATGGGTAGGGTTGCTGACGATAGCGGGGATGCTGGTTTATGCCGGAATACGGATATTGTTGTAGATGACAGTCTTTAGAACTGATAACCAGCAGTCACCATAACCTCCCGTGGACGGATATTCAACCGTGAAGTATAGCTTTGTGTGGCCGAGTAGGTAGTATAGGCATACTCTTTCTTGTTGAACAGATTGCTGAGGCTGGCTTCCACTCTCCATTTCCTTGTCTTATAAATGAGTGATGCGTCTACAAACAGTGTGTTGAGATGCGTATCGCTGTTTAAATCGTTCCGGTAATGTTCTCCGGAAAGGCAGAGGTCGACGTGCCCGATGCTGAATGTGAGGTGCATACGCTGTACGAAGTCCAGTAGAGGAGCAAGGTGCGCGTCGTTCCCTATTTTACTGCCGCCATAGCTGATTGTGGCATGATATTCGGCTTCGAAAGCTTCGGCGGGCGACCATATCAGTTTGGGTTCCATCTTAAGATAGTCATAACGGTATTTTTGAGGCGGGCCGTTTCCGGCTGTTTCCGTTTGTGGAGTGAGGGCGTCTGTATCTGAAACCCGTGTCAACTGCCAGCCGGTATTGCGGCTCAGTTGTAAGTCAAGTGAGGTTTTCAGATTCCAGTCGAAAAATCCCTTGGAGAGAGTGCTGAGCAGGAACCAACTTTGTGTACTGTTGGAATGTAGGCGAAGGGTGTGGACAATGCGGTTTTCAGAGATACTCTGTTCATTCAAGGTGTTGTAGTGTACATGCCGGTAGGACAAAGTGGCGGTGGCGAAAAATTCCTGCACGGTATTCTTGTATTCTCCATAAAGGTTGTATTGTTGGCGTATACTGACGGGGAAGAGGCCGTCAGTGTTTTTCCAGGTACGGTAGTCTGTCCGATAGGTAAAAGGGCAGAGGTCTGTGACATCTCCTGCTGAGCGGTGTAAACTGCCGTAGAGGGAAATTTTCCAATGGTAGTCCGGCTGATAGCGCAGATAGAGTGACGGATTGAAAAAGAGAAAAGAACGCTGTTGCGAGAAGTAGCGCTTATAGCTGAGAGGGAGTGACAGACTTCCCTGCCACTTGCCTTGCTCCAATTGGAAGTAGGAGGAGAGGTAGGGAGAAAAACTGGATGCGCCAAATGTTTCCATTCGGGTGGAATGGTACTTTACCGATGCCCATTCGCCCTTTATACCGGCGGTGTATTGCCGGGTGAAACCGTTGTGTTTTCTTAGGTGGCTGGCCTTATTGTCGTTGTAAAGGCTGTGCTGGATGAATTTGTCTTTCCCGTCGTGTAGTGACAAGGAGGAGGGTAGATAGGCATACTGTGTGGCAGAATTGAACTTCCATGTGCTTTTCTCTCCATTGCGGATAAGGCTGAAGAAATTCTTTGCCGTAAACTGGGAGGTGCGCATCGTTTGCTGCAACTCGTGGGAGGTGCCGCGGTTCGTTTCACTTTCTGCCAGGAAGCGGTTCGACAGATAGTGGATGGTCTTGTTATCCTCATAGTGCATTTCCATATGGGCGGCATCGTTCTGCAGGCAGTAGTGGTAGGCTTCATCCATGCGTATGGTGTCATCGGGCTGGTAGTAGACTTGCGAGTTGCCCCGTTGCTGGGTAATCCGGTTATGGGTATATCCGGCTTGCAGGCGCAGGGAACGTTCGTCGTTCCATTTATACATGCGGTTGGCGTTCAGTGTATGGGTTTCGTTGAAGAGCAGCCGTTGCTTGTCGAGGGGAGCGCTGATGCCCGGTTGTACCAGAAAGCCGTGCAGGGGAATCTGTTGGGATGTGTTGTTTGTCAGTATATGTTGCTCACGGCTAAGGTCGGTACCGTTGTTGTTGCTCTTGTAGCCGTAGATGCTTTGCTTGCCTTTACCCAGTTGGAGGGCATTGGCGGCGTTTTCCCAAAGAAGCGTTCCTTTGTCCCTCTTCGTTTGTGCCGTTCCGGTCGTTTCTTGTGTTCCATCGCTCCAGCCTGCACCCAGGGTACCGTTGACAATCCATTGGTCGCGTGCCTGTGGGTCGAGTTTCAGGTTCAGGGCTATTTCATCCGAACTGAGTTTTCCTTTCAATGCCTTGACCGATTGGTAGTTCTCCATAATTTCTGCCGATTTTACGGCTTTGGCACTGAGGTTGTTGTTGATTTGGCTGTAGCGTCCACCCGTCACGTCCATACCCTCCACAAAATAGTGGTCGATGGCTTTACCTTTATATTTCACCTGCCCGTTGTCGTCAATATCCACACCGGGGAGCTTTTTCAGAACATCCTTGATGTGTACGTCCTTGGAAGAGGCAAACTCTGCCAGATTATACCTTACGGTATCTTTCCTGCCATGAATGCGGCCGGGACGTATTTGGACTTCTTTTAGTGCAATGGCTTCGGGATGCAGACGAATATGGAGTGTTCCTGCTGCCGATATGTTGCGTATTTCCCGTCTATAGCCCAGCAGTGATACGCTGACTTGCAGGTTGCCGTTGTATTTCCATGGCAGGGAATATCTCCCCCGGGCATCGGTCAGGGCGTAATCTATCATGGTGCCGTTTCGCAGCACACTAATCATTACGGCTTCCAGCGGTTGTCCGGTTTCTTCGTCCGTTACCAAGCCACTGAGAGACTGTGCATGCGCTGTCATTGCAAACAAGGCAAGGATTGGCAGCGAGAGTTTCTTGAAGTGTATATCCATTGGAGTTCGATGGGATGAATCAGTCAAGTTCCAGCGGATTGTGGGCTATATTCTTCGGCTTCCTGGCTTCATTGCCCTGGTTGTCGCGTATGGTGATACGTACGTTAGGCGTGTTGCCCATAATGAATCCTACCGGGTCGGCATAGTATCTTTCGTGGATTTTGTTGTACGCCTTGCGGTTTACGGGTTCATAATCTTTTCCGTTGAAGAGGATAGGTCGGTAGGAATGGCATTGCTCCATACCGGTGCAGGTAAAGAGATAATGCCCCCTGTTGTCTTCTGCTTTCAGTATCAGTCCGGGCAGTCCGAACAGCTTCCACGGCCCTTCGCTGGAGGAAATCTCCGGACTGTACCAGACAATCCATCTGCGTCCCTTAAACACGCATTCTGCTTTTTGGCAGAGATACGAGAGGATGGTTGCCGTGTCTGTCTGCAGCGTCCACTGTGGGCACTCTTCCGGTTCCTCGCACCGGAGTCTGTTGATGTCTCCGGCAATTTCATCCAGTGTGGTCACTTTGCCTACGGGGTATCTCTTGTAGGTCTGTTCGTTCAGCTTGCTTTTTCCGAACTGTTTGGCGTGTTCAATCATCGTTTCTTGCGAGGCGTTATTGGCAATGTCGGCAGCAAATACCGAGTCGCCCACATACTTTGTGTAACTGTAGAACTTGGAGCATTTCTTGCCGATTTCCAACATCATGGTTTCCTGGAAACGCTCTTCCGACAGTGTGTCCGTACAGCCGTCCACTTCATACTGCACCATGAGTACAGTCTGGTCTATGGTATCTTTTCTGAACGTCTTGCCGGAGCCGATTTTGATGTTAAACTGTGCGCAGGCGGTTGTGGTGGTTATCAACAGCATGGCGGTGAGTAGAATCTGCTTTTTCATACTTTTTCGTTGTTAGGAATTACTGTTTCGAGGACGTGTCATGTGTCCTGTCGTCGCAAATCTATGCGGAATTTGTCTTTCCGGAGTGAGAAAGTTATTACTGAAATGTTACTCAAATGAGAATAGCCGCCTCGCGCGTACCTCTGATTGGAGGAAACCCTTACCTTTGTATAGTATAAAAGAAGAACAGACTCTGAGATGGAAAAACGAATCAGAATAGTATGGGCATTGTCACTGATATCCATGCTGCTACTTGTAGCAGGGCAGGGATATTGGTTGTGGAACCAGTATCAGTATAAGAATGAGGAATATGAAGAAGAGATACACCGCCTTGTCATGGATGCCGTGGCAGTGAACGACTCTATCCGGCGTGAACAGCCGAAGAAAGTGTTCAACAAGCCTAATATATCCTTTTTCAACACCAATGTGGACATGCATACGGATAGGGATTCATTGACCAACAAGCTCAAAGAGCGCTATACGCGTACGTTTGTGGTGGGGGCCATGGCAGATAAATCCGTTCTATCCACGGCAATGAAGGATAGTATTGTCTATAAGGACAAGATTGTGATACATGGCGAAGACAAGCTGCTTTTCAACATGAGCTTCAGCGAGGCGATAGTTGCTTATCAGTTGCAGATAGATGTCCCTTTTACGTTGCAGCGCTTCGATTCGGTGCTGGCGACTAAACTGGACGGCATGTCTTTCACTACCGGACTAGTCACGCCGCGCGACAGCCTCTATCAATGGGTGGAAACCGTAGAACGGCTGGGGAGTGATTTGCATCCGGTCATCCGTCTGGTTTATCCTTACAATCCGCTGAAGCGGGAGTTGGTACAAGTGGATGTGCAGGTGATGCCGCATACTCTTTTGCTCCGTATGGGCTGGCAACTTCTGGGCAGCTTGGTATTGATTCTTCTGCTGTCTGTCTGTCTGCTGTTCCAGATAAAGACCATTTTGAAGCAGCACCGTGTGGACGAGTTGAGGAAAAGCTTTGTCAACACCATGATACACGAGTTGAAACGTCCCGTGCAGGCCTTGAAGATGTGCGTCTCTTTTCTCAATGACAAAACAATGCGTACCGACGAGCAGGCCATGGATGAAGTGGTGCGTGATTCCGTTTCCGAGCTGGACAACCTTTCCGCCTACCTCCGGAAGCTGCGCGACATGACCCGTGCTGACGATGAGCAGACACAACTTTCCCTCAGTACTTTCGATTTGAAACCGGTTGTGGAGAAGTTGATACGCCTGCAGCATGCTCCTGGAGGAAAACAAGTATCTTTCGAGACACATTTCACGGACAACCTGCTGGTTACGGCCGACCCCGTGCACATGGCAAATATCATCAGTAATCTGATGGAAAATGCCGTGAAATATTCGGGAAGCTCCGTCAGTATCCGGGTAGAATGCCGCCTGCATGGCCACGAGCTCACATTGAAAGTTTCCGATGACGGCATTGGTATCCCTGTTTCCGAGCAGGGACGGGTATTCGATAAGTTTTACCGTAGCAGCAACTTGCCTGACCGTTCCTTGCCGGGCATCGGTTTGGGGTTGAGTTATGTCAAGTTGTTGGTTGAGGCTCATAGGGGAACCGTCTTTCTGACCAGTCAGATTGGGAGGGGGACGACGGTGGAAATAACCATTCCACAATAATCTGCACAGATGGATATCGAGAATATAAATAGCAACTCATGAAACCACTGAAAATTCTTTTTGCTGACGATGACCTGAAGTATTCCATGCTTCTGAAACGCTTCCTGGAGAAAGAGGGTTATGAAGTGACCTATGCCGGAAATGGTCTTATCGCCCTCGACCAGTTTCCTCTTGTCAAACCGGACCTTGTCTTGCTTGACATCAATATGCCCGGGCTCAATGGCTTTGAAGTGGCAAAACGAATCCGGGAGGCGGACAAGCATGTCCTCATCTTTTTTCTTTCCGACCGCAGCGACAAGGCTGACCGCCTGCAAGGATTCCAACTGAAGGCGAACGATTATCTTGCCAAACCTTTCTATCCGGAAGAGCTTACGGCGCGTATCCGCGAGCGTTTCACTTCGCAGTTGTCCGGCGTGGCAGAGGATGAGATGTATGCTTTCGGCCATTCCGTATTCAATTACAGTACGAACGAGATTCGTACGGGAAATAGTAAGGTGCTGATTACTTCCCGTCAAGCCGATATCCTTCGCTTGCTTGCGCTGAATGTGAATAAGACTGTCAGTCGCGATACGTTGCTGGATGCTGTGTGGGGCACTGCCTCGTATGCCAACTCCCTTGCCTTGAATGTACAGATGTCCTATCTGCGGCGGTCGCTAAAAAACGACCCGAGCGTGAGGATTGAGTCGTTGATGAAAAAAGGGTATATGCTTGCCGTTCTCTGAAAACATCTTTATCTTTGGATTGTTATACAAACAAGACATTTCAAAAAAAAGAGAGCTTATGATGAGTTTAGGAGGATGGATGAATAAAATCTTGATAGGTTGGGGGATAGACCCGAAGTTTGCCGATATGTTTGACGAGACGATTATTGCACTGCTGATGGTGGGGCTTTCGATAGGGCTGGACTATTTGTGCCAGGCAATCTTCGTTGGCGGTATGAAGCATTATACCCGACGCTCTCCCCATCAGTGGAATACGTTGCTGATGAAACGCAGGGTGATACACCATTTGATACATATTCTGCCGGGAATCCTCATCTACTACCTGCTGCCCATGGCCTTTGTGCGTGGAAAGGAGATGCTTGAGTTCTCACAAAAGGTGTGTGCTGTCTATATCATTGTGGCGGTGCTGCTTACTATTAACGGCTTGTTGCTGGTACTGCTCGATGTTTATAACATGAAGGACAAGCAGAAGAACCGTCCGCTGAAAGGCTTCGTGCAGGTATTGCAAGTGCTGCTGTTTTTTATCGGAGGTATCATAGTGGTTTCAGTGCTGATAGGCAAGTCTCCTATGACCTTGTTTGCCGGTCTGGGCGCATCTGCAGCTGTACTGATGCTGGTATTTAAGGACAGCATTCTGGGGTTTGTGGCCGGCGTGCAGCTCTCTGCCAACGACATGTTGCGGATAGGGGACTGGATAGCGCTGCCGGGTGGCGTTGCCAATGGAGTTGTAGAGGAGATTACGCTGAACACGGTCAAGATACGCAACTGGGACGAAACCATCTCGACCGTACCACCGTATACCCTGGTGAACAACTCTTTTCAGAACTGGCGCGGCATGCAGGAAAGTGGCGGGCGACGGGTAAACAAGAATATCTTTCTGGATATGACTACCCTGAAGTTCTGCACTCCGGAAATGCTGGATAATATCCGCAAGGAAGTCCCCTTGATGGCCGACTATCAGCCAGCAGAAGAAGAGGTGCCAACCAATGCGCAGCTCTACCGTATCTACATCGAACGCTATTTGTGCAGCCTGCCGGTGGTGAACCAGGAGATGGACTTGATTATCAGCCAGAAGGAACCCACGACGTATGGGGTACCCATCCAGGTATATTTCTTCTCTCGCAACAAGGTATGGAAAGAGTACGAGCGCATTCAGTCCGACATCTTCGACCACTTGCTGGTGATGGTACAGAAGTTTGACTTGAAACTGTATCAGTATTCCGACTAATATATCAACCGGAACTCCGCATATACAGGCAAGTGGTCGCTGTATCCTCCTTGATACTTCATCCCGTAGTAGGTGCGGAAGGGTTGCTGCCCTCCGTATTTCTTGTCTCTTGTCAGTAGGAAGGGCAGGCAGAATACGTCTGCCTTTGCTTCCTCTGTATATAGCGGTGCGTGTTCTTGCAGCAACGTACCCGATACGATGATGTGGTCCAGTAGTCCCCATTCTCCTTGATACTTGTAGCTGCCGAAGTGCTTGCGTGTTTTGGCTTTTCCTGCCAGTAGATGGTAAAGTTTTTGTGGACGTAGAGAGTCTTGCAATGTTGACGGTGCTGCTGCCTCCAACACCTCCTTTACCGATTTATTCTCCGGATAATCGTTGAAATCCCCTAAAAGGACAATTTGCGGATGTCGGCGTATCGTGTATAGGCTGTCTATGGCATGCTTCACCTTTCGGGCAGCCAGTAGCCGGTAAGGTTCAGACTCTCTTGCCCCTCCCGAACGGGATGGGAAGTGAGCTACCAGTACATCAAGCGTATCCCGGTTCAGCAACAATCCGCTGACGTGAAGAATGTCCCGTGTGGGACGGCTATTCTTCCGGGGCTTGTCTACGGGGAGGCTCTGATAGGAAAGCAGTTTGAAAAGATTACGTTGATACAACAGCGCTACGTCGATGCCGCGTTTGTCGGGAGATTGTGTCATCACATACCGGTAGTCTGCTTCGCGCAAGGCAGAGTAGCGGGTAAGGTCGCGCATCACACTGTCATTCTCCACCTCACACAAGGCAACAAGGGCGGGCGGCGTCCATCCTCCGGTGGCGATGATGACGCGGGCTATATTATCCAGTTTCTTTCTGTATTTAGAGTAATTCCAATGTCGGGTGGCATCCGGCAGGAACTCGTAGTCATTCTTTAGTGTGTCATGTCGGGAGTCGAATAGGTTTTCTACATTGTAGCTTACTATCCGAAACGTGAGGGTATCTTTTCCTTCTTGCCCGTACAGACTGATGTACGGGCAGAGAAGGAAGAGTATAACTCCTATCTTATGGATAACGTTCATACAAACGATTCCCGTTCCCCTTTAAGGAACGCGGGATATTTATTTCACCGGAATGTGCTTCAGTATATCCAGCAGATGGTCCCAGAACTTCTGTACGGTAGGAATCAGCATCCGTTCGTCGGGAGAGTGCACACCCTGCAGGGTAGGTCCGAAGGAAATCATGTCCAGTGCCGGGTATTTGTCAAGGAACAGTCCGCATTCCAAACCTGCATGGATAGCTTTTACCTTGGCATCTACACCGAACAAACGTTTGTAGGACTCAACAGCCACTTCCAGGATTTCTGAATGCGGGTTGGGCTTCCAGCCCGGATATCCGTCGCCGAAGGATACGGCTGCTCCACCCATTTCGAATACAGTACGCACCATATTGGCAATGTCTTGTTTGGAGGAGGCGGTAGAGCTGCGCTGGCTGGTCTCGATGCGGATGATATGGCCGGATTTCATCTTTACGGAGGCCAGATTGGTGGAGGTTTCCACCAGCCCCGGAATGTCTTGGCTCATGGCATACACACCGTGAGGTGCGGCATAGATGGTTTGCAGCAAGCGCTTGGCGGTATCTTTGTCAATGGCTTTGGGACGGGCTGCTTCCGATTCGAGTACGAATTGGAGGTCCGGGTCAACGACGGCATATTCTGCCTCCACTTCGGCGGCAAAGACATTCAAGTCTGTGCGCAGGGCATGCTTGTCGGCATCGGGTATGGCAATTACCGCGTGTGCTTCGCGGGCAATGGCGTTGCGCAGGTTACCACCGTCTATTTCGCAAAGGTACATGTCGTACTTCTGGGATGCCTGGCTCAGGAAGCGGTTCAGCAGTTTGTTGGCATTGCCGCGCCCCAGGTGTATGTCGCCGCCGGAGTGTCCGCCTTTCAGCCCCTTTACCTGCACTTTGCAGCAGAAATACCCTGTCGGTACGTCCACTTCCCGGTAGGTGAATTCGGCAACGGAATCTATACCTCCTGCACAGCCGATGAAGAGCTCGCCTTCATCCTCGGAATCGAGGTTCAGCAGAATGTCTCCGTTCATGAAGCCTTCTTTCAATGCAAAGGCACCGGTCAGTCCGGTCTCCTCGTCCACGGTGAAGAGGCATTCGATAGGACCGTGCTCGATGCTGTCGTCGGCAAGGATAGCCAGTTCGGTGGCTACACCGATGCCGTTGTCGGCTCCCAAGGTTGTACCTTTGGCTTTCAGCCATTCACCGTCAATTTCGGTTTCGATAGGGTCGGTCAGGAAGTCGTGCTTCACGTCGTTGTTCTTTTCACATACCATGTCGATGTGCGATTGAAGTACGACAGTCTTGCGGTTTTCCATACCCGGAGTAGCGGGTTTCTTTATCAGAACGTTTCCGGCTTCGTCCACCTTCGTTTCCAACTTATGTTTTTCTCCGAATGCTTTTAAGTAAGCAATGATTTTCTCTTCCTTCTTCGAAGGGCGCGGCACTTGGCAGATTTCCTCAAAATAGTGAAATACACCAGCCGGTTTCAAGTCTTTTTTTTCCATAATTATCTGAATTAGCGGCTGCCTTACATGTGTTTATGCAGCCTTCATTATCAATTGTCAAATATCAATTCTCCATTAAATTAACCACTTATTGCTAAATATGGTTAAATTGATTGACTATTTTATTCCCCTTTCTCTTTTTTTAGAGTAAAAAAGGCGAGTTAGTCCAACCAAAGCCCTATATTTGCACCCACAAAAATAGTAAAAACACTATTTTCATGTAACAAAATTAATGGAAATGCTTGATACAATATTGATAACTCTGTTAATAGTTGCTATTTGCATTGTTTTATTGGGTGTGAAGGTCTTTTTTGTGAAAGGCGGGAGATTCCCTAACGGGCATGTCAGTGGCAATAAGGCAATGCGCGATAGAGGTATCGGTTGCGTGCAGTCGCAGGATAGGGAAGCGCAACGCAAGTCCCGTTTTTCCATTGATGAACTGGAAAAAGCCTTAAACGATAGTATGAACTAATTTTAAAAAACAATATTTATCAATTATGAAGAGATTAAACTACCTCATGAACGGTCTGGCAGCTCTCGCACTGATCGTTTTATTTGCTCAATGTGCCGGCAATACTGATAAACAGACGACAAGCGCTCCTGCACAAGCCGGCGGATTATCGGAAATGAAAATTGCTTATGTTGAAATAGATACGCTTTTGGCAAAATACAACTATTGCATAGACTTGAATGAGGCTATGGTGAAGAAGGGCGAGAATGTCCGTCTGACATTGAACCAGAAAGCCAGCGAACTGGAGAAGCAGAAGCAGGAATTCCAGACAAAGTATCAGAACAACGCTTATCTTTCTCAGGAGAGAGCACAGCAGGAATACAACCGCATTGCAAAGTTGGAGCAGGATTTGCAGAACCTGAGCAACAAGCTGCAGTCTGAGCTGATGAGTGAGAATGAAAAGAACAGCCTGCAACTGCGTGATTCTATCAATGCTTTCCTGAAGGAGTACAATAAGACAAAAGGTTACAGCATGATTATCAGCAATACGGGTTTTGACAACCTGCTCTATGCAGACAGTGTCTACAACATCACCCGTGAGATTCTGGATGGTCTGAATGCAAGATACTCTTCTCCGGTGAAGAAATAATATTTATCCTATGATATAAAAAAGGATGTGCTGAAAAGTACATCCTTTTTTTATAGGCCTCTCCCCCGACCCCTCCCCCGTAGGGAGGGGAGTTTTGAAGTGTTTGTATTTTGTAGGACTATCTCTGTCCCCCTCCCTACGGGGGAGGGGCTAGGGGAGAGGCTTTTAATGCTCCGATTGTACGCTTTACCCGCTCCGCAGTAGTGATGGTGTGTGTGTATTCATCAATATGTACCGTTCCTCCCATAGAGACGGCGGAATTGTGATAGAGCATGGAGCTTTCGATATTTTCCCTGGCGGAGAAATGAAACTCGCGGATACCGGTTTCTCGGGCAATGTGGGCTATGTTGGCTTCATTCACCCCACAGCCTGCCAATAGAATGATTCGGCCTGATGCTTGTTGTTGGAGCTCTTTCAAAAGGGGAATGCCTTGCTCTGCTGTAGATTGCTGTCCGGAAGTTAGGATGCGGTTGCATCCTAATGCGATAATATCTTCTATTGCTTTTTGTGGATTTCTGCATACATCGAAAGCACGGTGGAAGGTGACGGACATCCCTTGTGAGGCTTTCATAAGCTGCTCCATCAATGGAATGTCTACATCTCCTTCTGCCGTCAGGCAACCGAACACGACTCCGTCAGCGCCTAGGCGGCGGGCATTCTCTATGTCTTTCAGCATGATGCGCTGTTCGGTGGAGGAGTAAAGGAAGTCTCCTCCACGGGGACGGACAATGATATGCAATTTGGTCTGCTGCAATACTTCCCGTGCGATGAGGATATCGCCGTATGAGGGGGTTGTCCCTCCCTCGGGGATGCCTGCGCATAGTTCCACCCGGTCTGCTCCGCCGGCTTGTGCGGCAATACAACTCTCTACGGAGTTGGCACAAACTTCAAACTGATAATCTTTCATTTTGTAAAGTTATGGTTGTGGTGCAAAAATAAGAAAAGGGTGAATACGAATTCACCCTTTTCTGCATTTATTTTCTTTTCTGATGTTACTTTGCGTAGCTCACCGCACGTGTCTCACGGATAACGGTAATCTTCACCTGACCCGGATAAGTCATTTCGTCCTGAATCTTCTTGGCGATTTCACCGGAAAGGTTCTCCGTCTGCTTGTCGTCAATCTTGTCTGCACCGACAATGACACGCAACTCACGGCCTGCCTGGATGGCATATGTCTTTGTCACTCCCGGATAGGACATGGCCAGTTGCTCAAGGTCGTTCAGGCGCTTGATGTATGCTTCTACAATTTCGCGGCGTGCTCCCGGGCGTGCTCCTGAAATGGCATCGCATACTTGTACGATTGGGGCCAGCAGGCTGGTCATTTCCACTTCGTCGTGGTGGGCACCGATGGCGTTGCAGATGTCTGGCTTTTCCTTGAACTTTTCTGCCAGCTTCATACCATAGAGTGCATGCGGCAATTCCGGTTCCTCATCGGGTACCTTACCTATATCATGCAGCAGTCCGGCACGTTTTGCTTTCTTCGGGTTGAGTCCCAGCTCTGATGCCATCACAGCGCAAAGATTGGCTGTCTCGCGTGCATGCTGCAAAAGGTTCTGGCCGTATGAAGAACGGTATTTCATCTTACCGATAATGCGGATAAGTTCCGGATGCAGACCGTGGATGCCCAGGTCGATAGTAGTACGTTTACCGGTTTCGATGATTTCCTCTTCTACCTGCTTGCGTACTTTGGCAACTACCTCTTCGATGCGTGCCGGGTGGATACGTCCGTCTGTCACCAACTGGTGCAATGCCAGGCGTGCAATCTCACGGCGAACCGGGTCGAAAGCTGACAATACGATAGCTTCCGGAGTATCGTCTACCACAATTTCCACACCGGTGGCAGCTTCCAGGGCGCGGATGTTGCGGCCTTCGCGACCGATGATACGTCCCTTGATTTCATCTGATTCGATGTGGAATACAGTTACCGAGTTTTCAATGGCTGTTTCCGTAGCCACGCGCTGGATGCTCTGTATCACGATGCGCTTGGCCTCTTTGCTTGCCGTCAGCTTGGCGTCGTCCATGATGTCGTTAATGTAGGACTGGGCCTGCGTTTTGGCTTCTTCCTTTAGGGATTCTACCATGCGCTCTTTGGCTTCTTCGGCAGAAAGTCCGGAAATGGCTTCCAGCTTTTCTATTTCCTGGCGCTGCATGTGCTCCAGTTCTTCTTTCTTCTTGTCTACGATGGACAGTTGGGCTTCCAGATTTTCTTTCACGGCTTCTGCTTCCATCTTCTTGCGCTGGATTTCTTCCTGGCGTTGGTTCAGTACCAATTCACGTTGTTTCAGCTTGTTTTCTGCCTGCTGTATCTTTTGGTTACGTTGGGCCACTTCTTTTTCCAAGTCTGCCTTCTTGTTCAGGAATTTTTCCTTTACTTCCAGCAACTTATTTTTCTTAATCACTTCCGCTTCCGCTTCCGCATCTCTCAGGATACCGTCGTATTTGTTTTTCAGCCCGTGCTTGAAGAACAAGTACGAGGCAAACCCTCCGACAATGAAGCAGGCAATGGATAATACTATTGTAACTACTGTCATTTTATTAATTTGTTTTTAGTGTATAAATAAAAAAGCACTGCATAAAAGCTTGCTTTGATGAAGGGCAAACTTTTGTACAGTGCGCGAATTTCTCTCTTTTACCGACCCGACGGAGGGATTGCAGCTTATTGTTCCTTGAAATAGGTCTCCAATACCTCTGTCAGTTCCTTTATTTTGGTGGTATAGGGTTCAGTATCATTACGATCCTTCAACTGAAGGTTTTCTAAAGCGAACTGATAGGCCACCATGGCTATAATTCTCTCTAGAGATACATTCAGATAATGCTCCCGATACGCATTGAGCCTGATATCTACCTGCTTGGCGGCTTCTCTTACCATTTCCTCGTCCTCACGGTTGATTGTGAGAGGGTAGGAGGCTCCTGCCATCTGCAGGTTTATCTTTATCTTATCGTTCATACATCCTCTTCTCTTTATTCATTCAACAAAGCGATGCATTTATCGACTTCACGCACTAATTTGGACAATCGCAGTTTCGTCTCTTTCACGTCGCTGCCGTTAAGGCTGATTGTCGTAGCTGTTTTTAGGTTCGTGTAGTTAAGTTCCAGTTCCCGGTATTCAGCTTGTACCTTCCCGTATTCCTCCTCTTTGGCTTCAAGAAGTTGCTTTAGCTCAGCATTTTCGCGTTTTAATTCATCGTGCAGATAGATTAAATGCCGCAGTCTGGCTTCAAAGGTACTTAATAGCTTCTTTTCTTCGTCTGTCATCACTACACCAAAATTGTACACAAAAATACAATTTACTTGGAGATTACAAAAACTTTTCGGAGAAAATGTGTTGTAGAAGTGCCGAAATAACCGAAATGGCCTATGAAAGCTTGGTTTCGGGGGATTGAAAAGGGGTGGACTGTTTATCAAAAGATAGGATATGTGGATAGGTGTGGGACTATTGGTTTTCTGCAAGGATTCTCTTCCTTTCTTTTCAAACGCTTAGTATTTCTGTTGCTAACTATTAATCGTCCGACAGTTGTTGAATTATCGTCCAACAACTGTCGGACGATAATTAGACATATGTCGGACGATAATAAAACGGTTATCGGACGATTAATAGTTAGTAAGGCAGGAATTACTTTTTGCTGTTTTCGGAACTACTGCTTGGGAATGATTGGAATAACCTACAGTAAAGGAGGATGCAAAGAAATAAATAAAATAATTTATATAATAGTTTGGTTTATAAAATAAACTAATTATATTTGCATTGGAGTTCGAACCTAAAAAGTGTTTTTATTAATATGTGTGTAACTTTAAAATGAAGTGTGATTATGAAAACAATGGGTTATAAAGGTATGGTAATCGTTCTTTTTAGTATGTTTGTAGTGGGTGTGTCGGCGCAGAGTGTTCTGACGCTGAAAGTGACGAATGTTCCTTCTGCCAAGGGGAAGCTGATGGCGGCTACCGACAAGGGGCAATATAATATGGTGGATGCCGCTGTGAGCGATGTCGTGCTGGAGCTGAAGGATGTGCCTGCGGGCAAGTGCAAGATTTACGTCTATCACGATGAAAACGGTAATTACCAGCTCGACAGAGAGGACGGAGTACCGATGGAGTATTGTGCCATTGTCGATTGGGAGGTAAAAGAAAATACGGAGACGGTGGTTGTGCCGTTGGTGGATGTCCGAAAGGGAATGAAGAAGTAATCATATGGTATAATTATGAAAGATAAAGAATTGAACGAGAAAGAGAGTTTGGAACTTATCGCTCGAATGATACGCAATACGCGTCGCAACCTGGATACGGGTAGCGGAAATAGTTTTTTAGTGTGGGGATATGTAGGTGTGTTGGTGACTTTGGCCGTATGGGCAGGTGTCACGTTTACGGGTAATCCTGTCTGGATGTGGGGATTCTGGGGGATTCCGGTTGTGGGGTATCTGTTGATGTTCCTCTTATTGCGTAAGCGGCAAAAACCTGTGAAGTTTTATCTTGACAAGATACTGGAGCGGGTGTGGGGGGTGTTCGGGATGGTATGTATGATGGGGGTGCTGGCGGCAACGGATGCCGGACGTTACGAAACTATTCTGCCTTTGTGTGCCATCTTCTTCTCGTTGGGCAGCATCATTACGGGCTGCATCATTCGCTATACTACGTTTTTTATCTTCCCGCTGTTTGGCTTTTTATGGGGGCTGAAGAATTTGTTGTATACTTGGGGAGAAGTGCCTTTCCTCTCATCCCTGCTTTGGTTTGTCGGTGTACTGGTATTTTCGCTGATTATTCCCGGGCATATACTGAATTATAAGGCGCGGAAAGAAAATCGAAACGGAGAGTGGGGTGAAGTATGATGACACGAAACAGTGCTTTAGACAAATTCCTGCTTTCCCGAAAGTTTATTGTGTGTATAATTGTTTTGCAATTTATTCTATTGCCGATTGCTACTAAAGGATTTCGGTGGGAGAACATCGGTGATCTGATAATTTATACCTTGAGCCATGCACTTATACAAGGGATGTATCCTTATGCGTGGACTTTTCAGATTGTTTCCCTTGTCATGCTGATGCTGCTTGTGCTTTGGCGCGTGACGATGTCGCGCTGGTTTATGTTTTATGTGGGAGGTTGCTATGTGCTGTATGCCATTGTACAGAATGTGGCAGTAACAGATAAATCTGGTTTCAGCATGGTGACGGTCAATGTGGTGATGATGCTCTTGGTTGCCCTGCTTTGGATGAGGGAAGCCTGGCGGGGGAGCAGCATGCTGACCTTCGGCAATCTGAACCGAAGGACAGCATGGCTGATACCCGTGGCACTCTTTTGCCTATGGTGGCCTATGGACATGATGCGTGGCGCAGAACCCGATTTCAGCCCGATACATCTGTTTGCCGGAGGCTCGGCGATGGCATTTTGTCCGATGACTCCGGTTTTTCTGGTCCTGCTTCTATTGAGTAAAGAAAATATTGATTTAACTTTGCTGCGGGTAACGGCGTTGGTGGGGTTTATCATTGGCTGTTATAACATGGGCAATTTTGCAACCGATGCAGGGTTTTATTTGGGATTGTATCACCTTCTTTTGGTAGGAATATCTCTCTATGCATTGTTGAAAAGTAAACGGAAGAATAAAATTTGATATGTTTAAAGAACTGAACCCTTTGCTTCACAGTGAACTGCGGCTTGCGGTGATGTCGTTGCTCATCAGTGTCGAGGAAGCGGATTTTGTCTATATCCGTCAACAAACGAAAGCTACGGCAGGAAACCTCAGTGTGCAGTTGGATAAGCTCAGCAAGGCGGGTTATGTGGAGATAACAAAAACTTTTAAAGGAAAAATGCCTTGTACACTTTGTAGGATTACTCCGCAGGGAGTGGATGCCTTTGAAGAATATATAGAGGCGTTGAAATCTTATCTGGTGGGAAAATTATGATTTTCCTGAGAATTTGATGGGATTGATGGAAAATGGCAGTGTCTGATTAAAAACAATGAATTGATATGAGAATCTTGGTTACTTATGCCGTACAAGGCGAATTTACTGAATTGAAATTTCCCGGACTGATAGGGGAGGAAGAGGTGCAGATTGGCTATCTCCGTACCGGCGTGGGAAAGGTGAAATCGGCTTTTTATCTTTCTGAAGCGATAAACCATGCGCAACCGGACTTGGTGGTCAATGTAGGTACGGCAGGGACTATCTGTCATCAGGTAGGAGATATTTTCGTATGCCGTCATTTTGTGGACCGTGATATGCAGAAGCTGGTGGAGCTTGGTATGGAGCATGAGATTGATTCAACGGATTTGTTGTCCCAAAAAGGATATTGTTTGCACTGGCCGGCAGGTGGTGTATGCAATACGGGGGATACTTTCCTGACAGAACTCTCGGATGTGTCCGGTGATGTTGTGGATATGGAAGCCTATGCCCAGGCTTTGGTATGTCGTGCCAAGAATGTTCCTTTCATTTCGGTGAAGTACGTGACGGACATTATCGGACAGAACTCCGTGAAACATTGGGAAAACAAGCTTGCCGATGCCCGGAAGGGGTTGGGAGAATTCTTCGAGAAGTTAGGAGGAGTTTAGCACATCATTTCAACGTCTTGAATGACAGTATATGCCAAGTCACCCCCACAGCGACAAGGAACAATGCTATCTTTATTTCTGTTAGTGGAATCAGGAAGAAGATGCAGTAAACCATTGTTCCCCACATCAGCAGTAGGGAGATGATTTTGGCACGTAGAGGGATGGCTTTGTTCTCGCGGAAGCTGCGGATGTAGGGACCGAGGCATTTGTGGTTCAGCAACCATTGGTACAGTCTGGGTGAGCCTCTGAAATAGAGTGCTGCCGTGAGCAGCAGGAAAGGCGTAGTGGGCAGCAACGGCAGGAAGATGCCGATGATGCCGAGTGTCAAAGAAACTGTTCCCAAAATGATGCAGACGGTTTTCATGCGGCAAATGTAGGAAAAATAATAATATAGATAATATGTATGCGAATAAAGTAAAGAAGGTTGTTGCCGTCCACGACTTGTCGGGAGTCGGACGGGTGTCTCTGACGGTGGTCATTCCCATTCTTTCGTCTATGGGTTTCCAGGTGTGTCCGTTGCCTACAGCCGTATTGTCGAGCCATACCCAGTATCCGGAATTCTCTTTTCTGGACCTGACGGATGAAATGCCGAAGATTATTTCCGAGTGGAAGAAGCTGGAAGTACAGTTTGATGCCTTTTATACCGGCTATCTGGGTTCTCCGCGGCAGATACATATTGTTTCTGACTTTATTGATGACTTCCGCCGACCGGACGGTCTGGTTGTGGTAGACCCGGTGTTGGGCGATAACGGACGGCTTTATGCGAACTTCCACGAGTCCATGATTGATGAAATGAAACATCTCATCACCAAGGCCGATGTCGTTACCCCCAATCTGACGGAGCTGTTCTATCTGCTGGGTATTCCTTATAAGGAGATGAATACGGATGAGGAATTGAAGTCATACCTTCGCCAGCTTTCCGATTGTGGTCCCGAAGTGGTGATTATTACCAGTGTGCCCGTACGGGATGATAAGCATAAGACGTCCGTGTATGCCTATAACCGGAACGGTAACCGCTACTGGAAGGTTACGTGTCCTTACCTGCCGGCCCATTATCCCGGAACAGGGGATACGTTTACCAGTGTTATCACCGGGGCACTGTTGCAAGGCGACAGTTTGCCCATTGCCCTGGACCGTGCCACGCAGTTCATTCTGCAAGGTATCCGTGCTACTTTCGGATACGAGTACGACAACCGTGAAGGTATACAGCTTGAAAAGGTGTTGCATAATCTCGACATGCCGATTCAAATCTGCAGCTATGAATTAATTTAAACCAATCTCATCTTATGAAAAAGAAAATATTCTTGGCAGTGTTTCTCTGTTGCGGCATGTTTGCAGCAATGGCGCAGACTGCTGCCGACTCTCTTGCCATCGTTTCTGCCGATTGGCAGACTGAGCCCCTGCAGAAAGGGATGCTTTATAAAAAGGCAGTATTCAGTTCTTTGTATGGAGTTCCTCAGGAAGTGTCTATTTTTGAAATATCCCCGAAGCGCTACCGTTTCGATGTGCTCGTCCACAATCCCAAGGAGGAGACCAGTATAGCCGCCCGGCATGCAGGTGCGGTGGCGGCCATCAATGGCTCCTATTTTGATATGAAAGCCGGAAATTCCGTCTGCTATCTGCGTAAGGACGGGGTGGTGATAGATACTACCTCTACTGGGGTTCTGGCAACAGTGTCCAATGGAGCTGTACTTATAAAGAAGGGCAGGCTGGAACTGATTCCCTGGAGCAAGCAGGAAGAAAAGGCATGTACTTTGAAAAAAGGCACTGTGCTGGCTTCCGGTCCTTTGATGCTGAAGGACGGGCAAGTGTGCGACTTGTCCGGGACTAACCGGAATTTTGTAGATACCAAGCATCCCCGCAGTGCTGTGGCGCTGACAAGAGAAGGAAAAATCCTGCTTATTGTCGTTGACGGACGTCGGAAGGGAAAAGCGGAAGGCATCAATATACCCGAGCTTGCCCATATGATTCGTGTATTGGGTGGGGAGGATGCGTTGAATCTGGACGGTGGCGGTTCTTCTACGCTGTGGAGTGGGGAGTTGCCGGATAAGGGAATAGCCAATACCCCGAGTGGCAGCGCAGAGCGTAAGGTTGCCAATTCTCTTTGTGTGTACGAATAAGTTAGGGAAGTGAATGGATAAATCTTAAGTTTTTTGTAATTTTGCCGTCGCATCGAGGTGACATTAGATGCGGCAACTTATTATATTAATTAGCGTATTAACAATATGTACACAGTCATCAAACGTATGGAAGTGTCGGCTGCCCATAGCCTGAAACTTTCTTATCGCAGTAAGTGTGAGAATCTGCACGGTCACAACTGGATTATCACTGTCTATTGCCGTTCCAAAGAGCTGAATGCGGACGGAATGGTAGTAGACTTCAGTCACATCAAGCAGGTGGTAAAGGAACAGCTGGACCACCATAATCTTAATGAAGTGCTGTCCTTCAATCCCACAGCCGAGAACATAGCCCGTTGGATATGCGACCAGATACCCACTTGCTTCAAGGTAGAGGTGCAGGAGTCGGAATCAAACATTGCCGTCTATGAGGAAGATTAATGAGATATTCTACAGTTTGCAGGGAGAAGGATACCATACGGGTACCCCGGCTGTCTTTATCCGTTTTTCCGGTTGCAACCTGAAGTGCCTCTTTTGTGATACGCAGCATGAGGACGGCATACTGATGTCCGATGAAGATATCGTAACAGAAGTTAGTAGATACCCTGCCGCTACCGTGATACTGACCGGTGGAGAACCCTCCCTTTGGATTGACCGTGAATTTGTGGATTGTCTGCACCAGGCGGGAAAGTATGTCTGCATTGAAACAAACGGTACCCGTCCGCTGCCGGATAATATAGATTGGGTGACCTGCTCTCCCAAGCAGGGGGTAAAGCTGGAAATTACGCGTATGAATGAAGTGAAGGTGGTGTATGAAGGGCAGGATATTACTGTTTATGAGCAGTTGCCCGCCGGGCATTTCTTTCTTCAGCCTTGCTCTTGCAGCAATACGGCCGAAACGGTGGATTGCGTGATGAAGCATCCTAAGTGGAGACTTAGTTTGCAGACACATAAGCTGATAGATATCCGGTAGGCATTTATAAAACGAATAATGGCTGTAAGCAATGCTTACAGCCATTATTCGTTCATGCACGGGAGGAGAGGCTCGAACTCCCGACACCCGGTTTTGGAGACCGGTGCTCTACCAACTGAGCTACTCCCGTGTTTGCGGCTGCAAAGGTAATGCAAACTTTCAAATATGCAAGTAACAGACGTACTTATTTTATAAAGAAAGTTGCTTACAACATCTGTAAGTCCTGATACATAATGCGATACGCTGCTGCTTTTTTTTCCAGTGCCAGCGGGTAGGCTCTTGAGGAAGAAGGCATCCGGTAGAGGCGCATCGGATGGTTTTCGAAAAGAAACTCCGTGAAGTCGCCTACTTTGGGCTTGTCGATGGAGAACTGCGTGCACAGCGTGTCCGTAGCCTTCTCGCCGGTGGTAACGATAGCCTTGCATTGCGGTATCCGGTGTAGCAGGGCAGGGACGTCCGTGGGTTGCACCACTTCCAGAAACTTATCCGAGGCGTTGTCCTGCAGGCGCCGTATGGCAGAGGCTGTGTCGAACAAGGCAATACCCTTTTCCTGCAGGAAACTGATGAGGCGTTCTTTGCAGAAAGCCTTCTTCGTCTTGTCTACAAAATAATCCTTGTCATTGAAGAAAAGGAACCCGGTAATCCTCCACATGTCATTGTTCCAGTTGGGGTAGTAAAACTCCATGGACCACCGCTTTTTCTGCGGAGGAAAGCTTCCCAGCATCAGCAGACGGGCGTTACCGGGAAGGAAGGGTTCTAAAGGGTGTTGTTCTATTTCCATACTTTCCAATTTCATTGTTCTGCCTGCAAAAGTACGGAATATATCTTGGATATGCTATCCTGCAATGTCCTGATTGCTCATTCTGTCGGTGATTTGGAAGGGGAAATCAGGATATTCGTAGAGGCTGAACCGGGATTCTGTCTTGCCTTCCGTATAGTTCCAGATGGTGGCATATTCTTCGGCGTCTTCTCCCATGGCCTGCAGTTGGCGGAGGTAGGAGGCTATGGACTTGTTCTCTACGATATATATTTGTCCCAGCCGGTCTATTATAGGGCTGTGGCGCCGGGTGCTGTCATGGTCGAAACGCAGGATGCGCTTGCCTTCGGAAGTGATGCCTACCATGTTGAAGGTCATGCTCTTGCCGATGGCGGGCAGGTTGAGCACATTGCGGTCGGTGGCGAGGAAAGGCAGGTGGTGCGTTTTCAGGAAACGCCGGATGCAGGCTGCCGGGTCATGGACGGTTCCAAGCAGTACGGACAGATTATGGGCATCTTCCTTGGTCAGCTTTCCGAAGCGCTTTTCTTCCCATTGCTCTTGTACGGAACGGCTGTTGGGGGTAAACACGGCATTGTTTTCTTCAAAACCTTTCACGGAGAAGGTGTAGTAGCAAACCACTCCCAACTGATTGAGCACTTGGCGCAGGCGGGTGGTATGCCCCCGGCGGGATGCAGCTACGTTGTATACCAGTTGGTTGTCAATGAGCCAGCCTGCCGCCAGCAGTTTGCGTATTCCTTCGGCAGCTTCCGGAGTGACTTCGAGCGGGGTTTGGAAATGTGTCTGGATAATGAACTGGCGGATGCCGATGGTAGACGCCTTTTCCTTGAATTCCCTTAGAATCTCCACCAGCCCGTCATTGATGCGCATGGGCAGGTAGGCGGGGAGGCGTGAGCCGAGGCGTACACGTTGCAGCTCTGCATACTTTTCTCCTTCGGGCCGTTCCTGATTGGCTTTCCGCTTGCGGACTGCCATGCGGTAGACGGCGTCCAGAATATTGCCCAGCGTCTTGTTTTGGCTCATCAGTGCGTCACCGCCGGTGATGAGAATGTCCCGCAGTTGCGTGTCTTCCTCAAAATAGGCCATCAGCCGACGCAGCTTCTTTTCCCATGTTTCCTTGGGACGCAGGGTGTCAAACTCAAAATTGAGCCGTTTGCTTTGAAAGTCGTACATACGCTGACAAGATGCGCAGAGTCCTCCGCAGGCGCGTCCCATGGTGTCGGGGATGAGGATGGCCACTTCCGGATAACGGCGGTGGATGTTATGCCCGTCGGGCAGCAGCCAGCCGGCGGCATTGGGTTTACCTGGTTCTACGATATCCTCCCGTTCCCAGGCACGTATCTGTCCGTAGGTTTCCACCAGTTGGGGTGAATAGAGTATATAGCTGCGCAGGGCCTCGTCGTCGTATCCGCTGCCGGTGCAGTTCAGCAGTGACAGATAATAGGGGGTGGCGAAGAAAGGCATTCCCTTCTTGCGGGCTTTTGAGAGCAGGTACATGGTTTCGGCAGAAAGGGAGTTGCCGAGAAGACGGTTTAGCTCCGTAGGGCTTTTGACGGCCATGGCAAGATGGAAACGGAAGTCATTCCACCATTCGCTGACGAGGTTGAACTTCTCCTCGTAGCTGAGTCCCTCTTCGAAATGGAAGCGGGAAGCCGGGTTCTTGCGGTGCTCAATCTTCTGCACCAGTGCATGCAGGATGCGTTCCTTGTTCTTTGCACGGATATGCTGCACGTCTTCATCCAGTCCGCTGGGCCAGCGTTCGGTCAGGGTTTTGATTTTCTGTGCGGAGGGCAGGGTGGGGGCTGGCTGGTGGAGGCGTTTGAACTGCTGGAACAAGTCGATGAACAGGTCCGTTTCCGTTTCCTCTTCCCATTGTCCCGTGAGGAAGGAATGCAGCATTGATAAAGTTGCTATGGGCAGCTGTTCTCCGATGGAGAGCTCGTGTACTTCCTGCCCGTCAAATTCAATCAAGAGTCGAATTTGCTTACCGGCCTCGCTGTCCACTTCCGGATGTCCGGCAATGTACTCCGTCAGGTTGGCCTTGAAGGCTTCCGCATCGTCGCTTTGAACGGCGATGCTGACCAATTCAGGGAGTTCGTGCCGATAAAGTTGTTCCAGTTGTGATAGAGTGAGTGCAAGCATTTTCTTTTGTTTCATAAGCGGTTGTTTTTTTGAAGTTAATATTTATGATGGTTGACGCGGGGTGCGTCCTTGTGTTCCGTGAGGGGAAAATGATTTCATTTGCTAAAAATAACAAAAAAAAGCGGGAAATTTCTTTCCCGCCTTCTTGTTTCTAAAGTTCTTTAGAATTCTTTTTCTTTTATTTTTCTTCGTTGGCTTTCTGTTTCGGTTCCTTTTTGGCCAGCATCACTACGTTGTAAACGTACTCGGTCATCCATTGTTCCGAATATCCCAGACGCTCTTTGTACTGGCGTACT
The DNA here is from genome assembly GCF_003602735.1 of Bacteroides sp. AF39-16AC. Lineage (NCBI taxonomy): Bacteria > Pseudomonadati > Bacteroidota > Bacteroidia > Bacteroidales > Bacteroidaceae > Bacteroides > Bacteroides sp. AF39-16AC. Next base: position 120,279 of record NZ_QTLN01000008.1, read on the forward strand.
GCCGCTGCCGTCTTGTGTACATCGTCCTTTTTCCATACGGTTTTTGTACAGACGTCGTGTACGGTTTTTTCGGTCATGCTGCGCAGTGCTCCCTTGAAGATGGAAGGCATGCGGAATTTCCACTGCATCAGGTTTCCCATCAGCATCATCAAGTCATTGGAGAATCCTTGATACATAAAGAGATAACCTTGTACGTCGTTCTGCGTACGGCAGTGCTTCTTGACGGAAGTATCAATTTCCTTGAAGAAGTTTTCACTGATGCCGTAGTCCTGCATCAGCATCTTGCGCGAAGCGGCCTTTTCCGCTTGTCCCAGGCGGCCTCCCTGCGTGGGGATTTTGAACAGACGCTTGAAGTTGGCTACATCCGGCACAAAGCGGATATTGGTGATGCCCAGGTTGGCGGCTATTACAGACTGGAAGTAGACGCGTGTCAGTGACACGAAGTCTTCCACATTCTTCGAAGATACTTCTCCGGTATTCTTGTTGAATAGTTTGGCAAATAAACTCATATCAAATTACGAATTACTGATTACAAATTACAAGACCGCAGGTCATCCGGCGGTTCCGGCTGCAAAAGTACGAAATAAGTTGGTTATCACCAGCACTCTATGTCTTTTTCTACCTCTTTCAGGCGGTTCTTGGTGAAAACGGGGTCTTTGATACCGGCGCTTTTCTGTGCGCGGTAGTCTTCAAGCAGCCTGAAAGCGTATTTTCCGAGCAGGCTGATGGCGATAAGATTGCAGAGCACCATGAGTCCCATAGTGACGTCGGCAAGGCTCCATGCCAGGTCGAAGGTGGCAACAGCACCGAACATGACCATGCCGCCCACCAGTATACGGTAGATGTTGAGCACCCATTTACGGTGGGTAAGGTAGCGCACATTGGCTTCTCCGTAATAATAATTTCCCAGAATGCTGCTGAATGCGAAGAAGAACAAGGCTACCGCAACGAAGATGGCTCCCAAAGGTCCTATCTCGTTGGTCAGCGCATGCTGGGTAAGCTGTACGCCGTTTGTGGAACCATCCAGTGGAGCACCGCTGAACAGAATGATGAAAGCGGTGCAGGTACATATAATCAGCGTATCGGTAAATACTCCCAGCGTCTGAATCAAGCCTTGCTTCACGGGGTGGCTGACGTGTGCGGTTGCCGCCACATTGGGGGCGGACCCCATACCGGCCTCGTTGCTGAACAGCCCGCGTTTGATGCCCTGCATCAGCGCCATGCCGACACCCCCTCCCAAAGCCTGCTCCCATCCGAAGGCGTGGCCGACAATGAGTGCCAGGACTCCCGGCAGCTCTTTGATGTTCAACAGAACGATGATAAGTGCCAGTGCAATGTATCCCAACGCCATGATGGGGACGATGATGCTGCTGACTTTGGCTATGCGCTGTACGCCTCCAAAGATGATTGTCAGCGTGAGTGCGGTGATGATGCCTCCCACAACGGCATGGTCGAACCCGAAAGCGCCTTCGAAAGCGGCACACAGTGTATTGCTCTGTACCGAGTTGAATGCAAATCCGAAGGTAATGGTGATAAGTACGGCAAACAGTGCCCCCATCCACGGCTGTTTCAGTCCCTTACGCATATAGTAGGCCGGGCCGCCGATAAAGGAGTCTTTGCCCTTTATCTTATACAATTGGGCCAGTGTAGATTCTACAAACGAGCTGGAAGCACCCAGGAGGGCAATCACCCACATCCAGAATACAGCGCCCGGACCGCCTACTGCAATGGCGGTGGCAACCCCTGCAAGATTGCCCGTACCTACACGGCTGGCAATGGAGATGGCAAATGCCTGGAACGATGAGATATGCTTTTCCTTGGCATCGCCTTTCCCGCCCGAGTCGCCCAGCAGACGTACCATTTCCTTTATCATCCGGAACTGTACAAAGCGGGTTCTCAGCGTAAACCATACGGCGCATCCCAACAGCAGGGCAACGAGGATGTAGGTCCAGAGCAGGTCGTTTATCAGATTTATTATTCCCATAATGTATATGTACAGTTATCTATTTGTAGTAAAAAAAACTCACACAAAACAAGTGCTACCCTCTGTCGTTACTTTAGGCTGCTTCTGTCGTTATTCAAGGCTACCTCTGTCGTTAACTGAGATAGATTTCTTGCAAGTCGGTGATAATCAACGTGGTATGAGCTCGTGTACTGCGATTTGTACCATGGACAAATCTGGACAAACCTGACGGAATCTCCTTGCCTATTTCAGCTTGAAGTGAAATTTGTGTCCTTCAAACACCGGTTCCACTATGTCATAACGAACAAACTTTGCCAGCAGATGTTCGGCGGCGCGTCGGGAAAGATGCGCCAGGCGGCAGTAACGGTTCAGTGAAAGGCGGTCGTTCTCTTCCAGCAGATTGAGCAACAGCTGTTCCCGTTCGGTATATTCTATCAGTTCTCCTTTCGGACTTCCGCTTTGCTGCCAGACGCGCAGATGGACGGGAGTAGCCAGGATGTTCTCATCCTTGATGCGGAGATAGGCCAAGTATTTTCCCGTTTCGTCCTTGGCATATACCGGCTTCCGGTCACTTTCCTCGATTTGTACCACCAGCACACTACGGCCTTCCACCTGATAGGTCTGCATGGTATAGTTCACCTCGGGGCTGCAATAAAGTCCGGCAGCCGCTTCTATCATATATTGTTCTTCGTCCGAACGGACACCGGCAATTTTCCCGTTATCTTTCACTCCGATGAGCAGTTTTCCACCGTCTGTATTGGCAAAGGCTGAAAGGGTTTTGGCTATCTTGCGGGCGTCGGATATTTCGAACTTGAAATCCTGCTGTTGGTGCTCTCCTTCGGCTATGAGAGCGTGTATATATTCGGTGTCAGTAAGCGTTTTCATGCTTGCAAAAGTAGATAAAAAATGCGTAAGAGCCCCTTTTTGCGGCGATTTTACCGAATATTTCAAAAAAAATATCGTTTTTCTGCATTTATTTCAAGAAAGAATGTATTTTTGCCAGACATTATTAACGAAGTAATTTAAAAAGGATTATGAAAGAATTAGTTGAAAAAGTAGCTGCATTGTATGCAGACTTCTCAAAAGATGCAAACGCTCAGTTGGAAAACGGTAACAAGGCAGCAGGAACTCGCGCTCGTAAGGCTTCTTTGGAAATCGAAAAAGCTATGAAGGAATTCCGCAAAGCATCTTTGGAAGCTTCTAAGAAGTAAGAAAAAAAGCATATTTGATGCTGCGAAAGACTGCCACTACTGGCGGTCTTTTTTGTTTTTGAAAAGTATTATTGCTACTTTTGACGCAGGTATTATGGATGAAAACGTTCTCAATAAACTGAAGATACTGGCAGAGTCGGCAAAGTATGACGTCTCTTGCTCCTCCAGTGGTACGGTGCGCTCCGGCAAGGCAGGCATGCTGGGGAACACTGTGGGTGGCTGGGGCATCTGCCATAGTTTTGCCGAGGACGGCCGTTGTATCTCCCTGCTCAAAGTGATGCTTACCAATTATTGCATCTACGACTGCGCCTACTGCATCAACCGCCGCAGCAACGACCTGCCGCGTGCCACGCTGTCGGTGACCGAGCTTGTAGACCTCACCATGGAGTTCTATCGCCGCAACTATATCGAAGGGCTTTTCCTGAGCAGTGGGGTGGTGCGTAATCCCGATTACACGATGGAACGTCTGGTGCGCGTTGCCAAGGACCTCCGCACTATCCATCGTTTCAACGGATATATCCATCTGAAAAGCATTCCCGGTGCCAGCCGCGAACTGGTGAACGAGGCGGGGCTTTATGCCGACCGTCTCAGCGTCAATGTAGAAATACCGAAAGAGGAGAATCTGAAACTGCTTGCGCCGGAGAAAGACCATAAGAGTGTATATGCGCCGATGCGCTACATCCAGCAAGGGGTGCTGGAAAGTTCGGAAGAACGCAAGAAACACCGCCACGCTCCCCGTTTCGCTCCTGCCGGACAAAGCACACAGATGATAGTAGGCGCTACCGCCGAGACGGACAAGGATATTCTGTATCTTTCGTCAGCTCTCTACAAGGGACCTACGATGCGGCGTGTCTACTATTCGGGCTATATTTCCGTCAATACCTACGATAAGCGCCTGCCGGCATTGAAACAGCCCCCTTTGGTGCGTGAAAACCGCCTTTACCAAGCCGATTGGCTGATGCGCTTCTATCAGTTCAAGGTGGAGGAAATAGTGGATGATGCCTATCCTGACCTTGATTTGGAGGTTGACCCCAAGCTGTCCTGGGCTTTGCGCCATCCCGAGCAGTTTCCGATTGATGTGAACAAGGCGGATTATGAGATGTTGCTCCGCGTGCCGGGCATCGGCGTGAAGTCGGCACGGCTGATAGTGGCTTCCCGGCGTTTCTCCAAGATAGGTTTCTACCAGTTGAAGAAGATAGGGGTGGTGATGAAGAAGGCGCAGTATTTCATTACCTGCTGTGAGTTGCCTATGCACACGGTCAACGAACTGACCCCGCAGGGGGTACGCAGTCTGCTGCTGCCCAAGCCTAACCGTAAGAAGGTGGATGAGAGACAGTTGGTACTTAATTTTGAGGAATGAATATTTTCCTGTATGACCATACGTTTGAAGGATTGCTGACTTCCGTGTTCGAAGCCTATTCCCGCCGTACCTTTCCCGATGCGCTGCTTTTGGAAGGAGAGCCGCTTCCTTTGTTCTACGACGGGCTGTTTACCGTGGTGACCGATGAGGAGAAGGCTGGTCGTGTCTGGCGGGGATTGCAGAAGAAGCTGTCGTCTACGGCACTTGCTTGTCTGGCCCAGTGCTGGCTGGCCGAGGAGCCGGAAACTCCCATGCTCCTTTTCCGCTATATCCGCAAGGCAATAGATGCTCCTCGTTCCATTGAAACAAACTTTGCCGACCCTGATGTGCTGGAGTTCTCCCGTATGTGGAAGCGGGTGGATTGGGAGCGTATACGCCTGCTTCAGTTTGTCCGTTTCCAGAAAGCTGCGGACGGTACTTTCTTTGCGGCTGTCAAGCCCGAAAAGAATGCCCTTCCTTTGGTGACGGGGCATTTCAAGGACCGTTTTGCCGACCAGCGTTGGCTGATTTATGACATCAGGCGAGCCTATGGGTACTATTACGACTTGAAGGAGGTGCGCCAGGTGACTTTTGGTGAGGACAGTCGCGAAGGACATCTTGTCACCGGCATGCTCGACGAAAGTCTGATGGACGGAGACGAACAGCTTTTCCAGTCTCTCTGGAAAACCTATTTCAAGGCAATCTGCATCAAGGAACGCCTCAATCCCCGGAAGCACAAGCAGGACATGCCCGTGCGCTATTGGAAATATCTGACGGAAAAACAGCAGTGATTCCCTTTATTCGATTTTCTCCACTGTCACTTCGGGAAATTCCTGCATCAGTTGCAGCAAATATCCCTCATCATAGCTTTTCTTGGATTTGATGACCATGGTCACTTGATAGTTGGTGTACTCTCCCTGCACTTGCCGGTCCAGGTTGTAGGACACCACCAGATAGTCTTTGGAGTTGAATCGCCGGGACACTTGCGGCAGTATCTCTTTGCTGGAAGTGGAAAAGGTTATCACGGAACTTTTCATGCCAATGCTTTTGAAAATAAGGCTCAACAGTTCGAGCCCTGCCAGAGTCAGCAGGGTGGCGGCAATGCTGATGGTGTACATTCCTGCACCTACTGCCAATCCGATGCCTGCAGTAGCCCATATTCCTGCGGCTGTTGTCAGTCCCCTGACTATCTGTTTCTGGAAAATGATGGTACCCGCACCGATGAATCCGATACCGCTGACTACTTGTGCGGCAACACGGCTGGAGTCCAGCGTCACACTGCTTTCCTTGATGATTTCCTGAAAACCATATTGGGATACAATCATGATGAGCGCGCTTCCCAATGATACCAGGAAATGGGTGCGGTAGCCTGCTTCTTTGGCACGGTATTCCCGGTCCAGTCCGATAATGGCACCCAATATTCCGGCTACCAGCAACCTGAGCACAAAATCAAAGTTTAACATCATCATCGTATCCTCTCTTTCTTTTTTATTAATTGATGACCCAATTCTTATTGTGGGGCACTGTTTTCTTGGGGTTGTAATGCATTCCGGCTTGTGTCGGTATTTTTAGTATGTATGTACGTCCGCTTTTATTCATCAGCGAGGTATCCCGCAGCCACGGATTGGCATCTTTCAGTTGGGCATAGGTGATGCCTTTATCTTTGGCAAACTGTGCCAGGTTGCCGATGCCCGTTGTGACGGTCACTTCCGTGTAGGGGATGGGCGGATAAAGATGTTCCCGTTTCAACAGAAAGCCGTACTGCTGTGGATTGCTGATGACTGCTTTGGCTGCCAGCAGGCGGAACATGTAGCGCGAAGTCTCTTCTACCAGCCATAAGTCGACAGCCTGGTCCACCATTTGCTTCTGCAGCTGTGTGGAGATGCGTCCTTGCCCGGCATTGTAGGCGGCGGCTACGCACAGCCAGTTCCCGTATTTCTGATAAGCATCTTTCAGGTACTTGCAGGCTGCTTTGGTCTCTTTCTCGATATGGTATCGTTCGTCGATGTTGCTGTTCACCTCCAGTCCGAATTCGCGTCCGGTGGCAGGCATGAACTGCCATAGGCCGGCGGCACCCGCAGGCGATTTGGCAAGCGGGTTCAGGTTGCTTTCTATCACAGCGAGGTACTTGAAGTCATCGGGAAGGCCGTTGGCTTTTAGTATAGGCTCTATGACGGGGAAATAGCGGTTGGCACGCTTCACCATGAGCATGGTGGTGGAGTGCATGTAGGTGAAGGACATCAGTTCGCGGTCCATACGTTCGCGGTGGTCGTAGCGAAGCAGGTCAATAGCTTGTCCGGCAAAAGTGATCTTGTCCGGTACGCTGGGGGAGGTCACGCAGTAGGGAACTTCGGATTTCACGGAATCGCGTTCGGGATTCAGCGTACTGCTGCTTGCGAGGAAGGGGAGGCTGGAACCTGCGCACAGTGCAATGGCAGCGGTAAGCACGATATATTTTGAATTTTTCTTCATGTCTGTATGTATATTTCTGTTTGGAGACGTGAAGATACGAAATCAATTCGTTATAGGCAACCTTTCCCATAGCCATCGTGGAATCATACGCCAAAAAAATACCAGTACCCGGTAGCGTCCGTCAATGACAACTACCCGTCTCTTTTCTCTTAAAGCCTTGATTATGTGCTGTGCTACACGGTCTGCTTTCATCAGCATCGGGTATTTCCCGCTTTTCAATAAATCGGTGGCAACAAATCCCGGACGGATGTCGGTGAAGTGTATATCAAGATGCTGCATCCGGGCAAGTTGTGCCAGCGCTTCGATGTAGGTATTCTGGAAGCGTTTGGTGGCAGAGTAGGCCGGTGCAACGCCCAGTCCTTTAGTGCCTGCAATGGAACTGATGACAGCAATATGTCCAGAGCCTTTTTCCTTGAAATAGTTGAAGGCGGCAGTCACCATGCGGGTAAATCCCTCTACATTGGTACGTGCCGTGTTCAGTTCGATGTCCGGTTGTAAGTCCCGGTTTTGATGTCCCACGCCGGAACTGAGGAAAAACAGGTCCATGCCTCCCAGCTTTTTTATCAGGTTATGGAGGTGTAGAGTCGCTGTCTCTTCCGTAACGTCCAGCTGTTCCGTGACTATCCGGTCGGGTGCGGTGGCTTGCAGGGCATGCAATGCTTCCTCTCTTCTGCCGGCAATGCCTATATGCCAGCCTTGTTGTACAAGTATCCTGGCTACTTCTTGTCCGATGCCTGAAGTGGCACCGATGATGATGGCTTTCTGCATGATGATAGGGGATTATCCGATGACGGTTGCTACAATTCTTCTTCCTCCGCCCCGGTTGCGGAACTCGCAGAGATAGATGCCTTGCCAGATACCTATGTTCAGACGCCCATTGGTGATGGGGATGGTGAGGCTGGTTCCGCTGAGGGTTGCCTTGGCATGGGCGGGCATATCGTCATCGCCTTCGCATGTATGTTGGTAATAAGGTTCCCGTTCTTTTACGAGGCGGTTGAAGATGGCTTCCATATCTGTCTGTACGTCAGGGTCTGCATTCTCGTTGATGGTGAGGCCTGCGCTTGTATGCTTGATGAACAGATGCAGGATTCCGGCAGACGGAAGCGGTGGAAGGTTGCGTATAATCTCCTCTGTCACCAGGTGAAAGCCACGCCGGCGAGGGGTTAGGGTAAATTCTTTCTGTGCGGTCATAAATCATTGTTTTTCGTTTGTTGTCAGGATGGTCTTGTCCGGCAGGGCAGTTCCACGGTGAATGTGCTTCCCACTCCCATTGTCGAATCTACGGTAATCACTCCATTCATTTTCTCAACGATGGATTTGCAGATGGAGAGTCCTAATCCGGCACCTTGGGCAAAAGAGTCCACCTTTTCGAACCGTTCGAATATCATTTCCAGTTTGTCGGGGGAATACCGCATCCAGTATCGGAAACACTGATTCTTATGCCGTCTGTGTCCGTTTCGTAGTACACTTCGATATGTCCCTGCACGGTGTTTTTCAGTGCATTCGATATGAAGTTGTTCAGTATCTGTTTGATGCGCATCGGGTCGTGCTCTATCTGGCCGGGGGCTGCCGGATACCTGGCAAAGAGTTTCACTCCTGCCGGAACGTTCCGTTCGTACTCGGTAATACTTTCCTCGATGAGTTCTGCCGGATTGAACCATTCGGAATGGAGCTCTATGTGTCCGGCCTCTATCTTGGAAAGGTCCAGAACGTCGTTGATTAGTTTGAGCAACAGTTGGTTGTTGTGGTTTATCAAAGAGATGTACTGTTCCCTTTCCTGCTCGTTTTCCACGTAGTGCAGCAGGCTGGAGAAACCGATAATCGCATTTAGCGGCGTGCGGATTTCATGGCTCATATTGGCAAGGAAAGCGGATTTCAGCCGGTCTGCCTCTTCGGCCTTTTCCTTGGCTTGTATCAGCATTGCCTCCGTCTGCTTTAATTGGGTGATGTCGTAATTGATGCAGATAATCTCTATGATGTTCTGTTCAGGCATGTAGCGTTCTACAATGATGTTGACGTGGGTCCACATGAAAGAACCGTCTTCTTTAAGAACACGTACTTCCCGGCTGAGCTTGTGTGCCAGTCCTCTCTTTACGTTCTGTAGGAAGTCAAGCATGATAGTACGGTCGTCTGGGTGGAGATGATTGTAGGTTCCGATGATTTCGGACAATGGTGTTTCTGTTTTCTCACCCAAGTTCTTGTACCAGCTGCGTTGGGCATAGCCTTGCTCATTAAGAAGGTCATAATTGGCATATCCCACTTTGGCATAGTCACCTATAAGCTCAAAGTGGCTCTCGAACTCTTGTATTTTGTTGTAAGCGACGGTCGTTTCCGTTTTGTCTGCGTTGATTAGCAGATAGTTGGTCAGGTTGTGATTATCGTCGTAAAGGCTTGTGACTTTGGTTACAAGGTCTATGGTGCCCGTCTTCTTCTGTGTCTTGTAGTAATTGCCTATTTTAGAGAAGTCATACCGGAAAGTGAAGTCTGCATTTTCATGTTTTCTTAACTTGCTTTTCATCTCTTCCGGGAAAATCGGATTCTCGAAAATATTAATTCCAAGTAGATCTTCTTTCTGTTTGAGATGGAACATTTCCTGCTCTTTGTCATTCATATCTATCAATATTCCCTCTCGGTTATAGAGCTCAATTCCTACCGGAAGATATTTATAAATATTATGGAGGAGACGGTTACGCTCTTGTAAGGCTTGGGATGCCGATGACATGTCGGGACCGTCTTGTGTTTCGGCAATGCCGTAGATTTTGACATTATCGTTTTCGTCGGTTCTCTGTAGGCATACCTTGCTTCTTATCCACGTTGGTCCTTTTGTTGTATTGAGCAGATATACGGCCTCTTGTGTCTGTCGGATGTCGTCGAAGGAATGTGTGGTAGTATGCCGTTGTTCCTCTTTTAGGATACGTTTGTTGAAATCTTTAAAGCTGATGGTTCCATCCTCATCCAGTCCCAGCAACCGGGAGATATATTCGGAGCAAATGTAGCTTTCGGTCTTTAAATCAGCTTCCCACCATCCCATATTGGCATTGGTCATCATTGCTGACAGTAAGTCATAATCAAATTTAGAATTCATACCGGAATCTTTAATAGTGATGTTTTTGTTCTGTCACAACAATTAAGATATTGACAAAGATACATTATTTCCAAATTAATCTGTGATGAACGGAAATAAAAATAAGAGTTATATATGTTTTTGGGGAATGGGAAAAAGATACCCGAGTTTTTGTACTTGCCGGAATAAGACGTATATTTGTTGCAATTTTTACATCCTAACAAGAAAATGCCATGAAGCGTATTGGACTCTTTGTAATAGTTTTTTTCTGCATATCACTCTTACTCCATGCAAGCGGCCCGCGTGTCTTGTTTATCGGAGATTCTATCACGGACGGTAACTGGGGAAATGCCTGCGGGATGCCCAAACCGACTGCGGAGCGAAGCCTTTGGGATATGAACCATATTTACGGTAGCGGCTATATGTATTTGTGTGCAAGTCATTATCAAGGAGATTTTCCGGAAAAGGAATATGCTTTTTTTAATCGTGGCATCAGTGGAAACACTCTCCGGGATTTGGAGAAACGCTGGGAAGAGGATGTCATTGGAATGAAACCGGATGTGCTTTCCGTCTTGGTGGGGACAAACGATGTACATTACTATCTGCAGGGTGACAAAAAAGAGCCTTTTGATTTTGAAGGATGGGAGAAGTGTTACCGTTCCTTGCTTGACCGTTCTTTGCAGGCCAATCCGGAATTGAAGATAGTGCTGGGCACTCCTTTTGTTGCCAATGTCGGCAATATGCGTAAGAGTGAGGACTTTGCAGAACGTGATAGTCTGGTGCGTCGCTGTGCCGCCATCGTAGAGAGGATAGCGAAGGACTATCAGACGGTATTTCTTCCTTATAACGTGATGTTCGATGAAATTCTGGGTACTGCTCCGACTTCTCAAGACACCTATTGGATTTGGGACGGTATCCATCCTACTCCTGCAGGGCATAAACGAATGGCGGATATGTGGATAAAGCGCGTGAATTTATAATTTATCAATAAAATAGAGAGTAATGGAAAAAGTGATTATCAACTCGTACGAGGATTTTGAAAAGCTGGTAGGCCAGCAAATCGGTGTTTCGGAATATGTAGAGCTCCCTCAGGAGCGTATCAATCTGTTTGCTGATGCGACATTGGACCATCAGTGGATACACGTCGATACGGAACGCGCCAAAGTGGAAAGCCCTTTTAAGAGCACTATTGCACATGGGTATCTCACCTTGTCCATGTTGCCATATCTGTGGAACCAGATTATTGAAGTGAACAACCTGAAGATGATGATTAATTATGGTATGGACAAGATGAAGTTCGGTCAGGCGGTATTGTCCGGACAGAGCATCCGACTGGTTGCCCATTTACAATCTCTGTCGAATTTGCGCGGCGTAGCAAAGGCAGAAATAAAGTTTGCCATCGAAATACAAGGTGAAAAGAAGAAGGCATTGGAAGGGGTGGCTATATTTTTGTATTATTTCAATTGATTATGCGTAAGATGGTATGCCCCCAATGCAAGGTGGGGGCATTTTTTGTGATGAACGGACAAGGTGAGCGCCTGCCGGTCTACATCTCTGACAAAGGCGAGATTGTGCCTAAAGACAGCACCTCTTCATTGGAAGGATACGACCTGGATACGGTTTATTGTTTGTGCTGTTCCTGGCGCGGAACTCCGAAACGTTTGGTGAGATACTGATGGACATATTCCTGCCACAAATGGCAGAGTGCCGCCACGGGATGGTATAACAGCATCCGTGGTCCGGCATACCGCATGACTTTACGCATCCGTTCTTTCATTTCGGGCTTGTAGCAGTGAATGCTGCATTGCCTGCAGGTGGATTTATTCTCACCGAAAGGACAGCGTGAAAGACGAATGCGGGCATATCCCAGCAATTCCTCGCATCGGGGACACAATTGCTTGTTACCTTCCTTTTTCCGGCAGTAGAGGCGGACCATCCGTTCTACTGTCTGTTTTTCCTGCTCGATACGGGATGGCATGTTTATTGTTTGGACTGCCAGCGTTTCAAGGTCGGGAAGAATTCTTTCATACCGGCAATGGCTTCCTCTTTAGTGAAATTCATTCCGGAATCCTTGTTGAATTCGTCGGTGAACTGTGCACAATGTTCTATCATTTCGTCCATAGTGCAGTCTTGTGCAAAATTGCCGTGCTGGTAGCAATAGGTGCAATATTCCTCGTTGAGGCTACCGTCGGCATTGGTTCCGAGTACTTCTGCAGATGACAAGGGCATTCCGCAGCTTTGGCAAAGTTTAGCTTCCATAATGTGTGGAGTTAAGTGATATGCAAATATAGGATATTATTTTGGTTGAAGCGTCCTTTTCAGATAAATCATGTCTTTCAGTTGCTTGCCTCCTTCAAATATGGGGTGGTCGTAATTATCGATAAAGAAATCGGGTACCCGGTGTGAGTATGCAAATCCGCAGCTTTCATAGAAGGGGATGGTTAGCGGACTGTCTCCAGTGCCGACAAGCATAGTATGGCACCGGTCTTTATAATGTTCAAGAACGAATGCTATCAGTTCTCTTCCATATCCCTGGCGCTGGTATTCCGGATAGACAGCTATGCTCTTTATTTCGTAGATTCCTTTATCCTCGCAGGTGATTACACAAGACGCTTTGACTGTATCATTATCGGATAGGATGAACATCTCTCCCCGTTCCAGATAACGGTCAATCATGGACTCTTGTTCGTCGGCAAGCAGCAGCAGGTCAAGATATTGCTTTTTGTTGCCGGATATGGGATGTATTCTTATCATATTTCTGAATTTCTGGTGTGAAGTTAGTCATTTTCTATTGAATTACAATGGATATCTCTTTTTAACTGTTGAATGGTTGAGAGTTGCCGGTGAACAAAATCTGCCATACGCCGTTCTTCTCATAACATGATAATCTGATGAAGTTATGAGTAAGTTGAAATTCTCTTTTCTGGTTTTGATGCTGATGGTATCAGTCTCGGCTTCTGCCGATTGGGCACCTGCTGATGTACAGGCTGCACTGAAGAAAATGTATCCTACGGTAGATGATGTTGCCTGGTCGCATGATGAATCTTATTATGTGGCAGATTTCCTGATGAACGGTTTTGATACGAAAGTCTGGTTTGACGGGCAGGCGCAATGGGTAATGCAACAGACGGACTGGGAGACAATGGACGAAGTGCCCCCTGCCGTTTACAATGCTTTTGCCGCCAGTGAATATTCCGGAGGGATGGTGCAGAATGTCACTTGGGTACAGTTTCCCAAATGGCAGTCCATCGTGGCGGTAGAGGTAGGGATGGCAAATCTCCAGACGAAATATCAGATATTGTTTACCCCGACGGGCGAAATCATCCGTGCCCGTAATGTCACCTATACATACAATCCGCTCGGCGCAGCCACTTTCTTGTAACGTCTGTTCGCATACCTGCTGAATTTATCATATCTTTGCCTTCCCAAACCAGACTTTTATGGACAAAGACACTTTTCAGCAGGAGGTTTATAATGTAGTGGCCGCAATCCCTCCGGGGCGGGTGGTGACGTACGGACAGATAGCCTATCTTGTCGGAAGACCTCAATGTTCGCGCATGGTGGGACATGCTATGCACGATGTGCCCGACGGCATGTGTTTGCCCTGCCATCGGGTAGTGAACAGCCAGGGCAGGCTGGCACCGTGCTGGGCGGAACAGCGGGCTTTGCTGGAGGCAGAGGGCGTGACGTTCAGAAAGAATGGGTGTGTGGACATGAAAAAATGCCAGTGGGAATTCATGAAAGAGCAAATACAATAAGATTATGAAATTTATAGGTGCACATGTATCGGCCAGTGGGGGAGTGGAAGCGGCTCCCGTCAATGCCAGTGAGATAGGGGCAAATGCTTTTGCCTTGTTTACCAAGAACCAGCGTCAGTGGGTGGCAAGGCCGCTGACGGAGGAGAGTATCAGGGTGTTTAAGGAAAATTGCGGGAAGCTTGGCTTCGATTCCCGCTATATCCTGCCTCACGACAGTTATCTGATAAATTTAGGGCATCCCGAAGAAGAAGGGTTACAGAAAAGCCGTGCCGCTTTTCTGGATGAGATGCAGCGCTGCGAACAATTAGGGCTGAAGTTACTGAATTTTCATCCGGGCAGCCATCTGAATAAGATTTCCGTGGAAGAGTGTCTGGACAAGGTCGCTGAATCCATTAATCTTATATTGGGCAAGACGCACGATGTGGTGGCTGTCATAGAGAACACAGCCGGGCAGGGTAGCAATGTGGGAAACGAGTTCTGGCAGCTGGGACATATCATTGACCGGGTGGATGACAAGTCTCGCGTTGGAGTTTGCCTTGATACCTGCCACACGTATACAGCAGGCTATGATATAGTGAATGAGTATGACAAGGTGTTTGAGGAGTTTGACACAGCGGTAGGTTTCGGCTATCTGCGCGGTATACACCTGAATGACTCCAAGAAAGCACTCGGCTCCAGAGTAGACCGTCACGACAGCATCGGCAAGGGGCTGATAGGTATGGATTTCTTCCGGCGCTTTATGCAAGATGTGCGTTTTGACGGTATACCTATTATTTTGGAGACGCCCGATGAATCGCTTTGGGCAGAGGAGATAAAACTGTTGAGAAGCTTTGTCTCCTCTGATTGAGAGACTATGCCCTGAATACACATTCTATACGGTTACCGTCCGGGTCGAGGACGACACTTTCAAAATATCCGTCGCCGGAGGTACGGGGCTCTCCTGCGATGGTATATCCCGCTGTACGTAGCCGTTCTGTCTGTCGGAGGACAGCTTCCTGGCTGTCGAAGGCAAAGGCAAAGTGGGTCAGTCCCAGTCTGTTTTCCTCAATAGGGGTATTCTGTATGTCCGTACGGCTCATCAGTTCCAAATCCGTTCCTTCATCGAAGTGAAGGAAATAAGATTCGAATCCTTTTTTGGGGTTGATGTACTTTTCATTGCTGCTCCCGTTGAAGTAACGTGTGTAGAACTCTTTCATCTCTTCCAGTTGGAAGGTCCAGATGGCGATGTGATGTATCTTCATAAGTTTGCTAAATTATAATCTGTGTTCAATCTGAGTAATCTGTGGTGGGGTTGGTAATTGCAGGTGCAGAATAGGGAAAGGCTTTCCCGTCGGGTCGGTTTCGTCCCAGCCGGCCACTTGGAATCCCATATGTTGGTAAAATCGGCAAGCTTGTCCGTTCTGCTCGTTTACATCCACTTTGTGGATGTGTTTTTGGTAGACGGCGTACTCCATGAGCCGTTTTCCATATCCCTTACCTTGTTGGTCGGGGCGGACAAACAACATCTCGATGAGTTCATCGCTCAGTCCCATAAAGGCGGCAATTTCTTCTTTTTCGTTGCGGATGATGTAAAGCTCTACAGCAAGAAAGTATTGCTCTCTTATCAGCGGTTTGTAAAACTGTATATCCTTTTCTGCCAGGAAGTGGTGTGTGCTGCGGACAGAGGCTTCCCAGACGGTCAACAGTTCGTCATAATCTTGTGGGGTAGGTCGGAGTATCATCATTTATTGCATTACTTTGCTGGTTATTAATCAGTAGACAGTCAGAATTCGGCTTCTTTGGTAATCCTTACGGTTTCTCCCGTTATAGGGTGGGTAAATTCTAAGTATTCGGCATGCAGATAAAGCCGGTCTGCTTTCTCCCCGTAAAGTTCATCACCGATGATGGGGCAGTGCAAGCCAAGCGGGTGTGCTGCATGTATACGTAGCTGATGGGTTCTTCCCGTGCGCGGATAGAAAGCGATACGGGTCCGTTTCCCGTCCAGACGTTCCAGAACTTGATAATCGGTGATGGCGGGCTTCCCGTGTTCGGTGTGTACCATTTGCCGTGGGCGGTCAAGTGGATTCAGGCAAAGCGGGAGGTCGACCGTACCTTTGTCCTTTGGGACAACACCCTCGAGCAATGCGACATAACGTTTCCTGACCAGGCGGTTCTTGAACTGGGCCTGCAGGTTCTGGTGTACACGCTTGGTCTTGGCAATGAGCATTAAACCGGAAGTGGCCATGTCGAGACGATGCACCGTCAGGGGACCGTCAGCTTCGGGATATTGCTCACGCATCAGGCTATAGACGGAGACTGCATCTTCCTTGCCGGGAACAGACAGCATTCCTGCTGGTTTGTTGATGACCGAAAGCCATGGGTCCTCATAAACAATCTCCAGATTCTTGGAGGGTACCTGCATTCTTTTCAACATGGGGTTTTCCTCTACTTGTAGACCTTGCAGCATGTGTTGCAGTATAGGTTCGCACTTTCCTTTGCAAGCCGGATAATAGTGACCGTGATGGCGTATCTCTGTCTTTGGGGAATCACCCCACCAGAACTCGGCCATGGCAATAGGTTTCCATCCGTGCAGATAAGCTTGTTGCAGCAGTTTGGGGGCCGCACATTCACCCGCGCCGGCAGGAGGTGTCTTGTGCACGGTCTGCCCGAATATCTCACAGAGATTCTTGAGTTCTCCCCGGTAATTCAGCATCCCGAACTGTTCGAATAGCTTTTGCTGCAATGCTGCAGAGCGGGTTTTACGTTCAGACTTCAATGCTGAAATCCGTCTTTCCCAGTCTTCTGTCTGCGTTTGCAGTGTGGTAATCCTTGCTTTCCATGAACGTTCCAGACGTTTATATTCCGCCTTTTGGAACTGGCTTTCCCGTATCAGTTCGGCTTCTTCCTGCGCATTGAGTTCTTTTTCTTTTCTGCGCTGTTCTCTGGCTGTTTTGGCTTCTTTCAACTGTGCTTTGGCTGTTGCCAGTATGTCTTCTGCTGACTGAATGGTCCGGGCAAGCTCTGCTGATAAGGCGGCATATGCTTTGTCATTTTCCAATTGCCGGATGTTGCGGTTGATGGAAGAGATGTTCTCTTCTTCTATCTTGAAAAAGCCTTGTGGCTGTAGCAAGTCATATACGGGAGGAACAAAAAAGGGATGTAGGTTCTTTCCGGCCAATATGCCTGAGAATGCAGCTAAATATCCGGTTTCTCCATGCTCGGTTTGTACAATCAGTACCCCGAACATTTTGCCTTGGCGCAGTTCGTCCTTCCATGCAGTTTGTCGGGTAAGATAGCTTTGTACTTCTTTGGCTGCCAATATACATAATGGGTGCGGAGTATAGCAGAAAGGATAGGTGAACCTTTCCGGAAGCGGAATGTCGGTTATGGAAGTAGTAAAACGGTGCAACATGATGTTGCAAAGATACTATATTTCTCTTATAACAGACCGTTTGTACTGCAAATCTTTATTTCGTTGTATATAGGTTGTATCGCTTATGAAGAAAAAAACATCTTTGGGAAAGTTTTACTTATTCTCCGTTTATACAAATATGTATATATGTGTGAATTAACTTTGTTTTTGATAAATTGGCAACTCTGTTATCCTTAAAAAATGACTATTAATCTGTTTCGGATATTTTCTTCTTCCATAGACTTCTTTTTGTATACTTTAGATGTTATGCCGTCGTATGAATACGGATGAAGAGCTTTTGTCTTAGTGATACTTGTAAAATAAATTAAGTTATTGCCTTTTTTGTTTTATTGGAGAATGGTTGTTTTTTAAACTTCCTGGATATATAAAAGAAACTTATTTCTCTTTAAAAAGTTGTATATTAGTGCCTTAAAGCTTTTCAAAAGATTATATGGGCAAAAACAAAGAGAACTTAAACATATTCTTGCTTCATTTTTTAGAACGGTTGAATAGCAATGAACCCAATGAAAGGAAAGTTATTGAATCGTTGACCGATTTCTGCAACTACTATGACTTTACGAAAGGGTTTATCTATCAGACTGACGGATTCCGTTATTTCTTATTGAAAGAAACGATTGGAAATGAAGGTGGGACTATGAAACCCCGTTTCGATATGGGAGAGTTGAAAAAGGAGCATGTCGATGCCATGAAAGCTCGGGATAAACCTTTCTATGGAAACAGAAATGCGGATGCTTCATGGGATGATATTGACATTCTTGATTTCTACGGTGAGGATTCTTTGTTAATCAGGCATTTTGAAGATACTGAGGGTAAAATCATCGGATTCATAGGTTTTGCAGGCAGGGAGGAAGAGACCTATCTCACGGAAGAGGAGTTGCAAATCATTCATCTCTTGCTGGGCTCGTTCTCTAAGGAAATTGCGGTCAGGGAATATAAGGAAAGGGAAGTGAGGGCCAGCAATACATTAGGCAGTATCATGAATAATATGGGCGTTGATATTTACGTCAACTCTTTCGATTCCCACGATATGTTGTATGCCAATAGGTCTATGGTGGAACCATATGGCGGTATCGAGCATTTCTGGGGGAAAAAATGCTGGGAGGCCCTCTACTCGGACAAGACGGGGGAGTGTGAGTTCTGCCCAAAGAGGCATTTGATAGATGAAAACGGACACCCCACCAAAGTCTATTCGTGGGATTATCAACGGCCATTTGACAAGTGTTGGTTTCGCGTGTTCAGTGCAGCCTTTGCTTGGGTGGACGGGCAGATGGCGCATGTCATTACCAGTGTGGATATCGACCATCAGAAAAAGATAGAGGAGGAATTGCGGGTCGCCAAGGATAAGGCAGAACATCTGGACCGCTTGAAGTCTGCTTTCCTGGCCAATATGAGTCATGAAATCCGTACTCCGCTCAATTCCATTGTCGGTTTTGCAAGCATCATTGCCGAACTGGACGATAGGGAAGAACGCCAGGAATACCTTGCCATCATGCAGGAGAATACGGAACTGCTCTTGCAACTGATATCCGACATTCTGGATTTGGCAAAGATAGAAGCGGGAACACTTGATTATAATATGGGGTATGTGGATGTCAGTGACTTCTGTAAGGACGTGATGCGCAACTATGATATAAAGGAAGACAAGGCTGTACCGGTTCTGTTGGCTCCCGACTTGCCCGATTACCGTATCTATACCGACAAGAAACGTCTGATGCAGGTGGTCACCAATTTTATAAACAACGCTTTGAAGTTCACCAGTGAAGGGCAGATCCTTTTGGAATATCATCCGGTGGAAGGTACCGATCAGATAGAGTTTTCTGTGACGGACACCGGTATGGGTATTGCTCCGGATGCCGTGGCTACTGTGTTCGACCGCTTTGTAAAGCTTAATACCTTTGCGAAGGGCACGGGTTTAGGCTTGTCCATCTGTAAAAGTATCATTGAGCATCTTGGCGGGACTATCGGTGCTGAGTCGGAATTGGGAGTCGGCAGCCGTTTTTGGTTCAGGCATCCGTGTGCCGAATGATTTTATTTGCCTATATTTGTGCGAACTTCAATATTTATGGATAAAAAACTCTGTACCGATGAAAAACAAGACATGGACGTGCCTGGTTGTTGTGTCAGCAGCATTGCTGATGGCGGGTTGCGGCAGCAGGACAAAGAAACAAACAAATGAAGATGTAAGTATGGATAGTGTCGGTGTAACATGCAGTGGTGTAAAGACCTTGCAACTGGAGGGAGTGCAGGCCACTTGGATTCAGGATAATGCTGGTGAGCATTTGATGCCGAGAACGATTTTCCCGGATGCAAGCGATGAATTGATGGAAAGTTTGTCGCTTCAAGGCGGTATTCCTTCTTCCATGAGCACCTTCCTGGTAGATACGAATGGTATCCGTATCCTTTTTGATACGGGAATGGGAGCTCCCGGCAGTCGTCTGTTGCCCGGATTACAATCTTTGGGTATCTCTCCGGCAGATATTGGATATCTGTATCTTACCCATTTCCATGGCGACCATATCGGTGGAATGATGAAGGGAGACAGTGTAGTCTTCCCGAATGCCGAAGTGTACGCATCAAAAGTGGAATATGATGCCTGGATGGCAATGCCTGCCGAAAGGAAGGCGCAGGTCGTAAAGACGATGGATGCCTATAAGGAACGGCTGCATCTGTTTGAGTTTGGCGATACCTTGCCGGGTAATGTGGTTGCCATGGAGGCAGTCGGTCATACTCCCGGTCATACGGTTTTCCAGAGTGGCAAGTTACTGGTGATTGGTGACCTCATCCATGGTGCGGCCCTTCAGTTGGAGCATCCGGAATACTGCGCTTCCTATGATATGGATAAGGAAGCTGCCGTGAAAGCACGCAAGTATTTCCTCCAATATGCCAAGGACAACCAATTGACGATGGCAGGTATGCATCTTCCTGCTCCGGCCTTCAAATAGAATGGGAGAGTGTCAAAAGTATATGAGTACTTTCATTATGCTATATTTAGGCGCGGATAGTTCTGAGCCCCTCGTTATTCCTTTTTACTTTTAGAAGCGGCAGTCTTGTTCGATGTATGTCATATATTCGTCGTAACTGATGTGCCTGCCTCCCATTGTTTTGAGGTGAGGGGTTTCGAACTGGCAATCTATCATGACGCCTCCATGTTCCCTGAAGAATTGGGCCAGATGGATGAGGGCCAGCTTCGAGGCGCTGGGAACAAGTGAGAACATGCTCTCTCCAAAGAAACAACGTCCCAGGGTCACTCCGTACAGCCCACCTACCAATTGCTCTTCTTCCCATACTTCCACGCTGGCGGCGAATCCTTGTTCGTGCAGGTGCGTATAGGCTTCCATCATCTTCGTTCCGAGCCAGGCTCCTTCTTGTTCCATCCGCAATTCTCCGCAGGTTTGTATGATGTCTTGGAAAGCTTCGTTGAAGGTGATTTCGTACTTTCCTTTGTTGATGAGCGTACGCATGGAGTGGGAGATATGGATTTCGTCCGGAAAGATGACGAAACGGTCCATCGGGCACCACCATTGTATCAGTTCTTCCCGAAATGCGTACCAGGGGAAGATGCCGTTGGAGTACGCCAGGATGAGGCGGTCAATGGATAGGTCACCGCCCACAGCGAGCAACCCGTCGGGGTCGCCGTAGTGAGGGTCGGGGAAAGCAAGTTTATCCGTCAGTTGAAAGACCATATCGTTATTCGGTTGCGGGTTGTAGTTTCAATGCTCCGTTTTCCACTTGCACGCGGACTTTTCCTCCTGCCTTCAATGTACCGAACAGAATTTCGCGCATCAGCAAGGGTTTCAAGTGGGCGGCTATCACGCGGTCCATCTCCCGGGCGCCGTATTCGGGAATAAAACCCCGTTGGAGCAGCCATTCGTGTGCTTCCTGGCTCAATACCATTTCCACCTGGCGGGAAGACAGCTTGCTGCCTAGTTCTCCGAGTTTCTTGTCGAGGATAAGTGATGCCATCGGGCGGTCCATGTCATGGAAGACCACCGTGGCAGAGAGGCGGTTGATGAATTCGGGCTTAAAGGTTTTCTTGACTTGTTTCAGCATGGCTTCTCCGGCGGTGACCTGACTGTTGAAGCCGATGGACGCTTGGCGGGCATATTGTGCTCCGGCATTGGAGGTCATGATGAGGACCACGTGTCGGCAGTCGGCTTTCCGTCCTTTGTTGTCAGTCAGTACGGCATAATCCATTACTTGCAGCAGGATGTTGAATACGTCGGGATGGGCTTTTTCTATCTCATCGAGCAGTAGCACGCAGTTTGGGGTCTTGCGTATGGCGTCGGTCAGCAGGCCGCCGTCCTCGTAACCCACGTAGCCGGCAGGCGAGCCAATCAGTTTGGCTACGGTATGCTTTTCGGTATATTCGCTCATGTCAAAACGTTGCAGGGCGATGCCCAGCTCGGCGGCGAGCACTTTGGCAACTTCGGTCTTTCCTACTCCGGTGGGGCCTACAAAGAGCAGGCTTGCCAGCGGTTTGTTTTCGTCCAGCAGTCCGGCTTTGGACATTTGCACAGCTTCCACCACCTGACGGACGGCTTCTTCCTGCCCGTAGATGCGGGAGCTGATGCGTTCGTGCAGGCTTTCCAAGGCGGTGGTGTCGTCCTCTTTCATGGCGAGGGCATTGACTTTGCAGGTACGTGCCAGTATGTCGGTTATCAGTGCCTTGTCCACGGTCTGTTCTCCGGAGTCTGTGGGATGTATTTCCCGGTAAGCTCCTGCTTCGTCCACCAGGTCGATGGCTTTGTCGGGCAGAAAACGGTCGCTGATGTAGCGGGCGCTTGCCTTTACGGCGTAGGGGATGACGTCGGGCTCGTAGGTGACGCCGTGGTAGGTTTCGTATTTCTCTTTCAGGCCTTCTACGATATGTATGGCTTCTTCAATGCTCGGTTCCAGTATGTCTATCTGCTGGAAGCGGCGTACCAGTCCCTTGCTGCGTGCGAAGTAGCGGTTGTACTCGTCGTAGGTGGTAGAGCCGATGAAACGTATTGCCCCGGTTTCCAGATAGGGTTTCAGCATGTTGGAGGCATCCATGGAGCCTTCACCCGTGCGTCCGGCGCCTATCAGGTTGTGTATCTCGTCGATGTAGACGATGGCATTTCCCTCACGACCGATGCCTTCCATGATACTTTTCAGCCGCTTCTCGAAATCGCCGCGATATTGTGTGCCTGCCAGTAGACTGCCCAAGTCCAGCTCATAAATGCGGAAGCCGGCAAGCCGTTCGGGGACGTTGCCCGCTTCGATACGGGCGGCAAGCCCATAGGCAAGGGCTGTTTTGCCTACGCCGGGTTCGCCCACATGCAACGGGTTGTTCTTTTCTTTGCGGCAGAGCACTTGTATGGTTCGCTCCAACTCCATCTCCCTGCCGATAAGCGGGTTGTGGTCTGCCAGGCGGTCGTTGAGGCAGGTCACGTAGTTACGCCATGGTTCTGTTTTCTCTTGTTCATCGGGGGATTGTACACCGCCTGCTTCTTCTGCCAGCTCCGCTTCTTCGTAGTGGGTAATGAGCAGGCTGAGGAATTCGGGCAGGTCGCCGCCGACTGCTTCCTTCAGGAAATGGCATGCCCAGGAATCTTCCAGTTGCAGCAAGCCTTGTATCAGATGGGGAACACCCAGTTCTTCGGCGCTGGAATACTCTGTCACCGTATAGGCATGTTGCAGGAGTGAGCTGAGCTGGACGGAAAGTCCCAACTCGTATTCCACATTGTCGGGGATAGTTTCCACTTCTTCCGTCAGATAGTTTTCCAGTGAGATGCTGAGCTCCACATAATTGTAGAAGGTATCTTGCAGGGTGTTGATAAAGGGTTCCTGTTCCAGAATGGCGCTCAGCAGATGTTCGGGCATGATGAACTCGTGCCGGTAAGACTCGGCTTTTCTTTGTGCGGAAGCGAATGCTTGGTTTACGAATATCGTATTTTTTATATCCATATTGTTTCTTTCTTATTCTTCTTCCTCCGGGGTGACGGTGAGCCGGAGGGGGAAACCTTCATTGCGTGCCATGCGGGTGGCTTTCTGTACTTTGGAGTGGGCGATGTCGTATGAGTAGATGCCCACTACCGCGGAGTTGCTCTTGTGCACCTGCAGCATCAGTGTTTCCGCTTCTACCGATGATTTGTAAAAGACGGTGGTGAGTACCTTTATCACAAACTCCATGGTGGTGAAGTCATCATTGTAGATGGTGACTTTGAAGCGTCGGGGTTCCCGTAATTCTATGCGTTCTTTTTCTTTGAAAGAAGATTGCTGTTGTTCCATTTCTTTTTAAAAACTACTGTTAAGACATTGTTCTACCGTTGTGTGGGCAACGAAAACTCCTGCCAGTCATATTCGTCTCCGTACTCGTCGGCTATGGCTATGCGTATGGTGACGTTACCCGTCTTTATCCGTTCTCCGGCACTGATGTTGGCGGTGTATTTCACACCGTTGCGCGGAGTTATTTGCTCTATCATGACCGACGGCGATATGTAAATACGCTTCATGCCCGTGGTTTCCACCACCACCGGCACTACGTTGTAGGCTGTTTTGTTTCCTTCGTTCATGATTTCAAAAATCACTTTACAGTTTTCGCCCGAATTGATGACGTGGTTGCGGCTGTCGTCAATGAAACGTATATTCCGTATCCTCAAGTGGTCGATGGCCGATGCTTGCGGCTGTCTTCCGGATTGCGGGGGATAGGGCTGTGTCCTTTCTATCCGGTAGCTGTACTCCTCCTGCTTTTTGGGGGCTGTGGCTGCATTGGCAATGGCAGCTCCCGCAATGGTTCCTATGATGGTGCCGATGGCGGAACCCCGGTATCCTCCTCGCCAACCTCCGTTACTGTCACCTATCAGCCCGCCGATGGCACCGCCTACATTACTTCCGATGGCAGCTCCTGCGAGCACTGCGTTAGGGTCGCCTGCAGCCATCTGGCTTGTGCCGCATCCGCTGAGGATGATGGTTGCTGCCAGGATTCCTATAAAAGACTTTTTCATGTTCATATCCTATAATTATTATGTTGGGCAGATTGTTTTATAAAAGGGCTATTCCCAGTAAATCATCTTTTTGGTCATGCCTCCGTCAATGGTTATGTTTTCGCCATTGATGAAGTCGTTTTCGTCTTGACATAGGAATACGCACATACGGGCAATATCTTCCGGTTTACCAACCCGTCCGGAGGGATGTTGCGAATGGTCTTCTGCCCGTAATTGTTCATAATCGTGTGTCTGAATCCAGCCCGGAGAGATGGAGTTGACCGTGATGTGCCACTCTGCAAGCGATAAAGCCAACGCATGCGTCAACGAATAGATGCCTCCTTTGGAAGCTGCATATCCTTCACTGCCCGGTTCACTCATCAGATAGCGCGTAGAACAGAGATTAATGATTCTTCCGTAGGTATTCGTGTTGTTTTGACTTTTGCGGTGTACTGCCAACGCATGTGAAGTAATGAACACCGGACGTAAATTCACAGACAATATTTTATCGAAAGTCTCCACACTCGTTTCTGTGATGGGAGAGAATTCACTGATGCCGGCATTGTTTATAATGATGTCAATATCCCCCCATTCCTTGAAAATATTTTGCAGGCAAAGTTCCAATGCTTCTTTGCTGTTTAGGTCGACGGGATAGAATTGTGCTCCGGTGGCTTGGGCGGTTTGTTGTCCTTCCAGTTCATTCTTGTCACAAAAGGCTACTTGGTAATTAAGCTTGCAGAAGGCTTCTACAATGGCTTTGCCAATACCCCCTGCACCTCCGGTAACGAACACTTTCTTTCCGCCTTTTTTGAGAGGAAGTGTCGGCTTATGTAGCGTTTGTGCCTTACCGGATTTTTTCGCTTTCTCCCAAGCTGCTTTGCGTGCCCGGTATTGCTCGTACTGATTTTCAAGATAATTATCGGCCATATATGTTTCCGGTTTTATTGTTTAACTGTCTTTCTCCGAATAAGTTCACTTCCTTGCATTGGGAGATGATATAGAGATGATGCCCCCAAGGGATGGAGAAAAATTTCTCTTCACCTAATTTGGAAACAACTTGTTGCCAAATTGTATATGGCTCATTATAAAATAGATACCACTGCTTTATACTGCGTATGTTTCTATATGAGAACCCTTTCATATCAGGAAATTCTGCCATCAGCTCACGACTCAACTCTTCGAGAAATCCGCTTCCCCAAGTCATTTCTTTCTGCCGTTCTATAATTTCTGCCCCCAGTTGCCAGTAAAGGTGAAGCAGTTCGCTGTTCACGCGTACAGCCGCTTTAATCTGTGCACTACGAATGTCTTGTTTTAGGTGGTTTACCCAATCCTTGAACGGTTGATTTATAGATAGTGTTGTTTTCATCTTTTTATTTTCTTCATCGTCATATTCGATGTTTCTATTTCACAAAGTTAAGAAAAAGAATTTATTTCAACTGTAATCCTTTCCGTCTTTTCTACCTCTCCACTTTTACCACACAATATACCATCTCCCCCTCTCTTTCCTTTACCTCATCCCGTGTTGCTGCAATATCCTCCCGAACACGTTCACCCGTTTTGCAGAGAATAGGTATCGCACTATGTCGCTGTATTTCCTCCTATATTTTCGCAGGCGATAATTATTCCCCTTGTAGGGCTTCAAAAGGGAATCCGTCTGTTTCCCTAAGGAGAACGGTTTGTTTCAATATGGAGAACAGTTTGTTTCATTAGTAGGAAACAGTTTGTTCCGTTAAAGAAAACAGTTTGTTTCATAGTATGTGAACACTTTGTTTCTTACTGTTGTAACAAAGTGTTCACCGTTGTGAACTAAAGTGTTATCTATATTTTCAGTGATAAAATGATATGAAAAGGGGGCTGAAGATTACCTTTCTACCATTTGTATTCCTCGCTGTAAGAGTCGAAAGCCGGTTCTCCCGGAATGTTGTATTGGTGGAAAGTTCTGCGGATATAGTTCTGGTCTTCGGGGGAAAGGTAAGATTCTTCCCGGTAGAAGCGGTAGTATTTTCCGCGGCCGAAATGGGCTATCAACTGGCTTTTCAGAGGTTGGAGATTCTTGTAGGGAACTTCATCGAGCAAGTGGCTGATTCCCCACGCGACATGTATCTTTTGTGTCGATTGAAAATAGGCGCATTGGCTGCTATCCTCTGGAATACACAGTGGATTGATGATGCGGATGGACGGGTACTCGGGGGTATCGCGAAGGGCGGCTAAGCGATGCAGGCAGTTGTCGGCTTTCGGGCATTGGTTGTTGAAACAGCGTGAGTAGTTGGCAGGTGCTAAAGGTTTCTCGGAAGAATGTTTCATGTTTATATATACTTTGATGAAGCGACAAAGATAGCACTAACTTTTTGATATAGCCTTCTGTTCTCTTGTTTGAAATGCCCCCTCATTGAAAAAACAGCAGCCGGAACCACTGAATTCAGTAATTCCGGCTGTACCGTTCTTTCTTATAAGTATGGATGGACTATTTCACCTGGATGATGTCATAATTCAAGTCACTCACAGCTTCCTGCAGGCTGTCGTTGACAAGGCGCAGGGTTGTGTCGTTCACTACTACGAAGTACACCGGAGTGTCCCCGTCGTTCGGGGTCAGCTTGATGGCTGTTTTCTTCTTGTTGTCGACGTCTTTCTGGATAACTTCTTTCTTTCCTTTGGAAGTAAAGCTCTTGTTCTTTCCGGGGCCTTCGGCATCCAGATAAGTTGTTACCAGCGTGTAGCCGCTTTCTCCGTCGGGACCTACACTGTCTACGCTCAATACATACTGGATGCCCGGACCGTCGGCGGCGGGAAGGATTCCTTCGTATACGGCTACGGCAGACGAGTCATTGCCGGTAACAGCCATTACACTTTCGTCCATGGCGACGGCGTCATTGTTCTGAGTTCCTTTTGATTGGCAGGATACCAATGCAGCGGCAAGGGCTGCAATCATCATTACTTTTTTCATTGCTTTAATGGTTTAAGTTAATTATAAAGACGCAATAGCGTTTGTTATTCATCTTCTTCTTTCTTGATGACGAGCAGCTTGTCCACCCGTCCGCGGTCCATATCCACCACTTCGAAGTCCAGGTTTTTGTAGCTGAACAAGTCTCCGGCTTTCGGCACCCGTCCTATCAAGAACATGGCAAGACCGCTCAAGGTGGTGAAGTCTTCTTCTTTCAGGTCATCATAGTTCATAATGCCCATCGCCTCCATAAAGTCATCCAGATTCATGGAAGCTTCCACCAGCATGGAACCGTCTTGACGAACAACGATTTCCTCTTCTTCCGTTTCATTCTCTTCGAGGATGTCTCCGAAGATACTTTCCGTCAAATCGTGCAGGGTGATGATACC
Organism: Bacteroides sp. AF39-16AC; assembly: GCF_003602735.1. Lineage (NCBI taxonomy): Bacteria > Pseudomonadati > Bacteroidota > Bacteroidia > Bacteroidales > Bacteroidaceae > Bacteroides > Bacteroides sp. AF39-16AC. The sequence continues at coordinate 147,775 of NZ_QTLN01000008.1, forward strand.
TTCTGTATTTCCATACTCGTCTACAACAACTCCGAACTTGTTTTTGTTCTTCTTAAACAGCTCTAAAACTTTCTTTGCATACAAACTTTCCGGAATAAACAAAGCAGGGCGTGCAATACTACGTAAGTTGAAGGGTTGTTCGCCGCCCATCATCAAGATGATGTCCTTTACGGAAACCACACCGATAATCTCGTCCTTTCCCCGCTCCACCAGGAGATATTTGCTGAAGTGTTCTTCGTGGATGATACGCAGCACCTCTTCCGGTGTGTCTGTGGGATGGAGCACGACGATGTCGCGGCGATAGGTCATCAGGTCATTCGCTCTTTTGTCCGAGAAGCGGAACACGTCACGCAACATTTCCGTTTCGTCTTTGTCGATGACGCCTTGTTCCGAGCTTTGGTGCAGAATCATCTTCAGTTCGTCTTGTGTCATTTGGCGTTCTTCGCCGCTGTTCAGTCCGACGAGTTTGTTCATCAGTTTGGTGGAAGCGCTCAGCAGGCATACAAACGGATAGGAAATCTTGGTCAGCACAATCATGAAGGGGCTGAGCATGGTGGCCCATCGTTCCGGGTTGTTCAAGGCGATGGACTTGGGCACCAGTTCGCCTATGATGAGCGACAGATAGGTGATGATGGCTACTACGGTAATCATGGCGAGAGTCTTGGCATAGGCGGCTACTCCCGGAATGAGGGCGAACAGCGGTTCTACGTCATCAGCGATGGTGGCACCACCATAGGCACCGGATACGATACCGATAAGAGTAATACCGATTTGGATGGTGGAGAGGAATTTTTCGGGTTCTTCCAGTTGTTTCAATACTCCTTTGGCTCTTTTGTTCCCTTTTCCGACAAGAGTTTCAAGGCGTGCTTTACTTGAGGAGACTAAAGCGATTTCATACATGGCAAAAATGCCGTTCAGAATAAGTAAAAGTAGAATGATAATAAACTCCATAGTGGATTTTGAATAGTTTGTGAGGCAAAGATAATGATTTTTCAGTATTTATTGTTAATATTGCCATCCGTTAGAAAAAATAAACAATAAATAGATGAAAAAAAGAATTATTGCCTTGGGGCTTTTATGGTGTCTGTCTGCCGTAATGTTGCAGGCGGCACGTGTAGACACGGTGTTGGTGAGAAGTGCAGCCATGAATAAGGATGTAAAAGTTGTGTATGTATTGCCTGATAAGGCTATCGGCAAGCAGGCTTGTCCGGTGGTTTATCTGTTGCACGGTTATGGCGGCAATGCGCGGAGCTGGGTGCAGCTGAAGCCGGAATTGCCGCAGATGGCGGATGAGAAAGGAATCATATTTGTATGTCCGGACGGCAAGAACAGTTGGTATTGGGACAGTCCGGAGAATCCTGCCTACCGTTATGAGACTTTTGTCACCTCGGAATTGGTGAAGTATACAGACGGGAACTATGCTACCATTCCCGATAGCAAGGCGCGTGCCATCAGTGGATTGAGTATGGGCGGCCACGGTGCTTTGTGGAGTGCTATCCGTCATAAGGATGTGTTCGGTGCGGCGGGCAGTATGAGTGGAGGAGTGGATATACGGCCGTTCCCCCAGAATTGGGAAATGAACAAGCAGTTGGGAGAGTTTGCTGCCAACAAGGCATCTTGGGATGCGCATACGGTGGTCAACCAGCTGGATAAGATTGTAAATGGAGACTTGGCGCTAATCATCGACTGCGGTGAGGCCGATTTCTTTCTTGAAGTGAACAAGGACTTGCACAACCGGCTGCTGGCAAGGAAGATAGACCATGACTTCATCACCCGTCCCGGTGGACATACCGGAACGTATTGGAACAACTCCATAGACTATCACGTCCTTTTCTTCGACAAGTTCTTTAAGAAGTAAGTAACTTATTATTCGATGGTATAGTTCACGGTGCGTGTGTAGTCCTGCTCGTAGCCGTTCCTTATATGCCTGACGACTGCATGGCAGGAAGTGACGATACCCCGGTTATCTAACGTATAAGTATAGGTGGTGGTCTCTTCACTTTCTCCGTTGCTGTCCGGGATGAGTTGGGTAATCAGATAGTTTGCAGGTTCTCCCAATATCTTCCCGTATATGGCAACCGCATGCATGGAAAGCGGATACATGTCCGTAATGAATAGGCTTGGTATTTCGGAGATATTTGCAATTTCATTGTCTGATGGTGTGGTAGCCGTACTGTTGTGCTCAAAAGTGTCAACCTTTTGCTGTATGCGCAATGCCCGGAAGTTGCTGTAGTCTATTGTAATGAATGAGTATTCTTTTCCGTCGTCCAGCTTTTCTGTGATGTTTTCCAGATAGTATTTGTCTTCGGTGTTGATGAGGTAGGAGAAGGTGTAAGTACGGGTATTTCCTGCCATATCCTGACTGGTACAAGTGGTGGCATAACCTTTGTCATTCAGCGTGTAGGTTGATACTGTACCTGCTTCGTCGGTTATCACGGCTTGATGGTCCTTGTATTCGACAGTAGTGGTATTCTCTATCTCGAAGAGTTCGTCTCCTGCTGTAAAGCTCTGTTTGCCGGTGTAGCTGGTCAGCCTGCCTGCACTGTTGTAAAGGTAGGTGTGGGTGGCAGTAACCGGTTGCGCATCGCTCTCTATCACTTCTTTGAGTTCGATTTTGGAGAAAGGAGTGGTGGGGTAGGTTGACGGCTCCGGTTCTGGCGTATCACTGCCATTGTTATCATCGCTGCAAGCTGCCAGTCCGCCGAGCAACAGCAGGCTGAACATGATTCCCGAAAATCGGGTGATGATTGTAACTCTTCTGTTTAGTTTCATCCTATTTGTCTTTTTATTTGATGCGTACGGCATGGCTTGCCCGACGTTCAATGGAGTTTGCGAGAGTGGTCACTCTTAAAGAACGGGTATCTTCTTGTGCGGGCGGTTGTATGCTTCCGTCGATGGCGCCGAGTGCAGTGCTCAATAAGGCTTCGTTGGTATCTCCAAAGGGCAGGAAACGTGACATGTCGCTCATCTCATTCACTACATATCCCGAGTAGGCCGGTTGGAATCCGGATTCATAATCAGATTTCCCTTCCGAATTGTATATCTTGCAGACGATGGGATTCATCGTTATCATCAGTTCGGGGCTGGAGAAATTCCTGGAACCTACATTCTTGCCTACGGTAGTACCGCCGATTATGACAACATCCATATACGGGTCGAGGCAGTTAATCACCATTTCGGAGGCGGAGGCAGTCTGGCTGCTGGTAAGTACGTAGAGAGTATTCAGGTTTAGGTTTGCTCCGTTTCCGATGAGTCCGGAATTCAGGGTGAACGGTACTATCTGCGGATTGAAGCGGTTGTTGAATTCCAGGTACCCCAACTCTTGTCCCAAGGCGGAGGAAGGTGCAAGCATGGTACACAGCAATTCTGCGCAACTCAGTAATCCACCGTTGTTGTAGCGCAAGTCAAGGATGAATTCGTTGACTTGCTGTGATGCGAAATATTGGAATGCGCTGCGCAGGTCGTTGTCATATTCATTACTGTTGTCCGTGGGGCCGGAACTGAAGTGGTTGTAGACCAGATAACCTATTTTCTTGCTGCCTGATGTATATACATTCTTATAGTGCACCGGGTTGTCGTTGACGGGACGCGCCGATGCTATCTGTCTGGGTTTGTCGTAAGCAACGATGGCATTTTTCTCCACGTCGTAATAACCTACTGTAAGTTCCATGGCACTACTTCCATACAGTTTCTTATAATTCTGTTCAGTAATAAAGTTCCCGTCCATCTTCATAATCCAGTCACCCCGTTTTAGCCCGATTTCCGAGGCCGGGCTTCCGTCGGCAACGTAAAGAATCTGTGCAACAATGGCATTCTCTTCTCCTTCTACTTCTATCTGGTTGGTAGTGAACTGGAATCCGTAGCTGTAATCCGTATAGGGGATGCTGCGGGTAGTGGTGATGCTGACCAGACTGTCGATGGTGGAGAATTTGTCTTCTTCGGATTTGAGCGAGGCAAAGAAAGTGAAAGGGGCTTGAAAATAGTTCAAGTCGTTGGTATGGGGGATAGCGTCTACCCAATAGTACCACACACGCATGGTATCGTCAATCCAGCGGTCTGTCTGGGTCTGTCCGGCATACTCTTTCCAGCGGTCCACCCCGCAGGAAGTCAGATAAATGGGAAGAATCAGGGTTCCCAATATGAGTATCAGTATATTTCTTGCTTTCATGGGGGCAAAGATAGTGCAAATTGAGTGCAGAACTTTCATGCTTGCATGAAAAAGTTTTGCCGAAATGCAGTCTATCTTATCTAAAGATAGAAAATAGCTTGCTTATCTACCACAATTGTGGTATAAAATTCCCTAATCTGTGTCATTGTCTGCCCCGGCTTATCGCTCTATCTTTGCAACATCCGAATGAGAAACGGTTTATTCACCTAAAATACAAACGACAATGGAAACAAAGAAATTGCACTTTGAGACTCTACAACTTCACGTTGGACAAGAACAACCCGACCCGGCAACTGATGCCCGCGCCGTACCTATCTATCAGACAACTTCGTATGTATTCCGTAATTCGGCCCATGCGGCAGCCCGCTTTGGCTTGCAGGACCCGGGGAATATTTACGGGCGGTTGACGAATTCCACCCAGGATGTGTTCGAGAAACGTGTGGCGGCTCTGGAAGGCGGTGTTGCCGGATTGGCCGTAGCCTCGGGTGCGGCAGCCATCACTTATGCCTTTGAGAATATCACCCGTGCAGGCGACCATATCGTGGCAGCTAAGACCATCTACGGTGGAACGTATAATCTGCTGGCCCACACATTGCCTGCCTACGGGGTTACCACTACTTTTGTGGACCCGGGCAATCTGGACAATTTCGAGAAAGCGATTCAGGAGAATACCAAGGCAGTATTCATTGAAACGCTGGGAAATCCGAATTGCAACATCATTGACATTGATGCCGTTGCTGAAATAGCACACCGTCACCGGATTCCTCTGATTATAGATAACACCTTCGGTACTCCTTACCTGATTCGTCCCATAGCGCATGGGGCAGATGTGGTAGTCCATTCGGCAACGAAGTTCATAGGAGGGCATGGTACGTCCTTGGGTGGTGTTATTGTAGATAGCGGCAAGTTCGACTGGGTGGCCTCGGGGAAGTTTCCCCAACTGACGGAACCGGACCCGAGTTATCATGGAGTACGTTTCGTCGACGCTGCCGGTCCTGCTGCCTATGCCATCCGTATCCGTGCCGTATTGTTGCGTGATACCGGTGCCACAATCAGTCCTTTCAATGCTTTCATTCTGTTGCAAGGATTGGAGACGTTGTCGCTTCGCGTGGAACGTCATGTGGAGAATGCCTTGAAAGTGGTTGAATTCTTGAAGAAGCATCCCAAAGTGGTTGCCGTGAACCACCCGTCCCTGCCCGAGCATCCTGACCACGCGCTTTACGGGAAATACTTTCCGAATGGAGGCGGTTCTATCTTTACGTTTGAGGTGCGGGGCGGTGTGAAGGAAGCGCAGACGTTTATTGACAGTTTACAGATATTCTCGTTGCTTGCCAATGTGGCTGATGTGAAATCCCTGGTTATCCATCCTGCCACCACTACCCATTCCCAATTGAGTGCACGGGAATTGGAAGAACAAGGCATCAAACCGGGCACGGTCCGCCTCTCCATCGGGACAGAACATATCGATGATTTGCTGGACGACTTGTCCCAGGCATTTGACAGAATTTAAAAGAATAACAGTATACGATAGAATGAATATTGCTGTATTATTGTCGGGAGGTGTAGACAGCTCCGTGGTGGTACATCTCCTTTGCGAACAAGGTTACCGTCCTTCTCTATTTTATATCAAAATAGGGAGGGACGATGCCGATTATATGGACTGCTCTGCGGAAGAGGATATGGAGATGGCTTCTGCCATTGCCCGGCGTTATGGATTATCGTTGGAAGTAGTGGACCTGCACCGGGAGTATTGGGACCAGGTGGCGGCTTATGCCATTGATAAAATAAGACGTGGCTTGACTCCCAATCCGGATGTGATGTGCAACAAGCTGATAAAGTTCGGGTGCTTTGAGCAACGTGTGGGGAAGGATTTCGATGTCACGGCAACCGGGCACTACGCCACTACGGTGTTGAGGGATGGAAAGACATGGCTCGGTACCGCTGCCGATTCCGTGAAAGACCAGACCGACTTTCTGGCACAGATAGATTATCTGCAAGTTTCCAAACTGATGTTTCCATTGGGCAGACTGATGAAGAATGAGGTTCGTGACATAGCCCTGCGTGCCGGATTGCCCAGCGCCAGACGTCGTGACAGTCAGGGCATCTGCTTTCTGGGAAAGATTGATTATAATGATTTTGTGCGCCGTTTCCTTGGCGAAAGGGAAGGGGATATTGTGGAGTTGGAAACGGGTAGAAAGTTGGGCAAGCATCGGGGCTATTGGTTTCATACCATCGGCCAGCGTAAAGGATTGGGGTTGGGTGGAGGACCGTGGTTTGTTGTCCGCAAGGATGTGGAGGAGAATGTGATTTACGTGTCCCGCGGATGTGATACGGCATTGCAATACGGCTATGAATTCCGTATGTACGATTTTCATTTCATTACGGATAATCCCTGGAAGGGAGCGCAGGAAGAGGTGGAGGTGACTTTCAAGATACGCCATACGCCGGAGTTTGTCAAAGGCAGGTTGCAAAAGGAGGCGGAGGGTTACCGCATTGTTTCGGAAGAAAAGCTGCAAGGCATTGCTCCGGGCCAGTTCGGAGTGGTGTATGATGCTGATGCCCGGCTGTGTGTCGGGAGCGGGGAGATTTATATATAATATTCCACCAAGTCTACGATGCCTGCCTTCATGGCATATTTGGTGGCTTCGTGCGCATTGTTTACACCCAGTTTCCGGAAGATATTCTTCCGGTGGCTGTTTACCGTATGGAAGCTGAGGTTTCGTTCGGCAGCTATTTCTTTGGTTGTTTTCCCCAGGGCTATCTCTTTTAGGATGCTCCGTTCGGCAGTAGTCAGTAAATCATCTTTGATGGTAGGATGAGTGGGGGAGGAGGAACCGTTGCCTGCGAGCAGCAGGTTACTGACGTGATTACAGATGAATCGCTCCTTGCGTGAGGCGCATTGTAGTGCGGTCAGTATCTCTTCTTTGGAATTATCCTTCAGCGCTACGCCGAATGCCATGCTGCTGAACAATACCTGGCGCAGGAACGGTAGGCTCAATTCGTCGGAAAAGAGTAGCCAATCGGCTTCCTTGAAGCGTTCGTGAAGTACCATTAGCTCTTCGGCTCCCGAAAAATCAAAAAGGGTATAGTCCAGAATGACAACGGCGGTGGGATGCAGGCGTAGTTGCTGTATCAGTTCTGCCTTGTTGTCGGCTTCCAGCAGCAGGGAGGTGTCTTTCTGTCTGCCCAATAGGAACATCATGCCTGCTTTGGTGATATCTTGATTGTCTGCAATGATAAATTCTCTCATGACATTGGTATATAAAAAACTCCGCTACAAATGTACACTTTTTAGTGTGATTTGTGGCGGAGTGGGAATATATATATTTATATAAGGGTTTTACCAGGAACGTCCCTTGAATATGTTGGATTGTTCCAGCGGAACCAGGTTCCCGCTCAAAGTCATGGTGTTGGAGTTGAAGTTCGGGCTGATGGTTACGGTTGCGTTGTTCCCGCCATCGGTCAGCGTAAGGAATATCTGGGCGGAAATGCCGATACCCTGGATGCTGAAGTTACAATTCACGTTGCCCCGTTTGTCGGTAGTCATTTGGATGTCCGATACGGTTCCGTCTACTGTTACACCGCCAATGCCGTTAGGACCTGGGTATACGGTGTTGAAGGCTACCTGCACGGTGCCACGTCCTTGGTTGACCAATACGAAGTTGGTGTTGGAGTTTACAAATGCGGTCTGTCCGTTGCGGAACATCACTTGGTCTGCCTCCATTACGAACTGGTGAGCTTTCAAGGCCGCCATTGCGTCATCGTACGAAATGGCATCCTGTGCTTGTTCTTCAGCTTTCAGGCGTGCACGTTCTGCGTCTCTTTGGGCTTTACGGTCTGCGCGCTTTTCAGCTCTACTCTCTTGTGCATACATGGTCGTTGTTGCCATGCTTACCAATACTACTGCTGCTAATGCAATAAACTTTTTCATAATCGAATCTTTTTTTGTTTAGGTTTAAATAAATTGTTCGTTATAAGTTTATTGCAAGAACAATGCCTATCCAGGATTGTTCACCGGTTTTTTAATTATTTTATATCCGATAGCAGCAATAAAGATACTCATTACCGGACTGATAAGGTTGAAGAAGCAATAGGGAAGGTAGGTCAGTGTGGGTACACTCAAAATGGTGGCTTGCGTCATGCCGCAGGTGTTCCATGGGATAAGCGGGGAGGTGACGGTAACGGCATCTTCCGTGGTACGGCTAAGTAGCCGGCTTTCGTAGCCTTTCTTTGCGTAAACGTTGCTGAACATGTTTCCGGTGAGGATAATGCTGATGTACTGGTCTGCCGTGGCAAGGTTCAGGAACAATCCGGAACATACGGTGGATGCTACCATGCTGGCTGTATTCTTCATGAAGCGGACGAATAGGGAAGTGATGCTTCCTAGCATGCCGCTTGCCGTCATGGCTCCACCGAAACACATGGCGCAGATGATGAGCCAGATGGTATTCATCATTCCTGCCATACCTCGTGTGGCAATCAGTTCTGTCAACATGTCACTGTCAGTTTGTAGACTGGTACTGCCATAGAATGTCATCATTATCCCTTTGAACATATTCCCACCTTCCGCTATCTCATTCAGTAGTCCCGGTTGGAAGATGAAGGCGAATATCCCTGCCAGCAGAGTGGAGAGAAAGAGTGTGATGACGGAAGGCACTCTCCGGGCAATCAGTATTCCCGTAATCACGGGAACAGCCAGTAACCAGGGAGTAATGTTGAATTTGGCGTCCAATGCTGCCGTAAATTCCGCGATCTGTTGTGTATTGTTCGTTTCGTGTGTGAGTCCCATTACTGTAAAGATGACAAGGGTGATGAGGAGAGAGGGGACGGTGGTGATCATCATATAGCGGATATGGCTGAATAACGGTGTTTCCGTTACGGATGAGGCAAGGACCGTGGTATCCGATAACGGTGAAATTTTGTCTCCGAAATAGGCTCCCGAAATGATGGCACCGGCTATCCATCCCTCTTCAAAACCTTGTGCCTTACCTATGCCCAAAAGGGCGATACCGATGGTGGCGATAGTGGTCCATGAACTTCCCGTCATTACTGATACCAATGCACAAATAATGCAGGTAGAAGCAAGGAAAAAATTCGGATGGATAATCTGCATACCATAATATATAAGGGTAGGTACCACCCCACTTATCATCCATGTGCCGCTCAAAGCACCGATAATCAATAGAATAATGATAGCTGTGGCAACACCTGAAATGTTGTTGGTGATGGCAAGTTCATAATCTTTCCAAGGGATGCGGTAGAAAGTCATGCCGATAAAGACACACATACCAGTGGTGGCAAGCAGGGAAATCTGGCTTCCTCCACTCAAGGCGTCACTTCCGAAAGTATGGATGGTGGCGAACAGCATTCCTACGAGAAAAGCGATGGGAAATAGAGAAACGAGTGGAGAGGGTATTTTCTTTGCTGAATTCATAGGGTTGTTTTTGACTATGCTTGGTTGACGAATCTATTATCAATCTGTCGTTTATAGTTTGATGCGACAAAGGTATAACAATTCTGTTCAATATCTTCCTTATCCTTTGCATGACAAATAAAAATTATCAAATCTTTGCGTTTGCTTGGAAAAATGATAGTATCCTTGTTATTTCTTGCTGTAAAGGGTGATGGACAACGATATTATTGTTAAAATAACGCCGGTGCCGACCACGCCACTCCATCCCCAAGTCTGCCAACTGCTTCCTGCAAGGAAGGTACCCAAAGAGCCGCCGATGAAGTAAGTGGTCATGAAAATCGTATTTACCCGATTGGAGGCAGACGGGTAGATGTCGAAAATACTGGTCTGGTTGCTGAGTTGGATACATTGCATGCCTATGTCTATAAGAATGACACCGGTAATGATACCTGCATAGTTGTTTCCGCAGAAAAAGAGCGAGGCCCATGCAAGCAGAATCATTCCGCAACCGATAAAGTTGAAATTGCGTATGCCTACCTTTTTTACATATTTTCCTACAAAAGATGCGGTTAAGGCTCCGGCAATGCCGCAGAGCCCTAGTATGCCGATGACATCGCTGGATGCATGGAACGGGGCTTCTCCCATTTTGAATGCAAGGCAGGACCACATGGCAAGGAATGAGCCAAAGGCCAGTCCTGCACGTATCGAGTAGATTCGTAGAGAGGGGTATTCTCTTACTAATGAGAAAAGAGACTTCATCAGCCCGGAATATTTGCCTTGGAAAGTCGGTTGTATGTCCGGTAGTACCTTTAATACAACGATAGCGCATAGTAACATCATTCCAGCGGCGATGAAGTACATTTCACGCCAGCCAAGCACTTCACCCACAAATCCGCTGACAACACGTGATGCAAGTATTCCAGTCAGTAATCCTGAGATGACGACACCTACATTCCGTCCCTTGTTTTCGGGGCGTGAGAATTGCGAGGCAATCGGTACAAATATTTGGGGTATCATGGAGCAGATGCCGGTAATGAGTGATGCTGCCCAGATGATGTAGATGTTCGGTGCCATGGCAATGGCTAGAAGGGAAAATATGAGTAGGAAGAAATTCGTTAGGATGATATTCTTGCGTCGATAGAGGTCTCCTAATGGGACGATGAACAATAATCCCAGCGCATATCCGATTTGTGTAATCATGGCAATGAGGTTCGTTTTGAATTCAGAAACTTCCAATTCATGCCGCATGATATTAAGCAGGGGTTGATTGTAATACAAGTTGGCTACGGACACGCCAGCTACGATAGCAAGTGTCCAGAGTATATGTGCCGGTAATCCTCCGTTTTCTTTCAGTTCTTGTTTCATGCTGCAAAGATAATGTCTTTCTGTTTCATGCGCAAGATATGTGAGTATGATAAGAATATGTGTGAAGTGGTATCATCTTTTTAGCCTTTCCGTTTGTTATACTATTATTTTGTTTGAGAATAATTGATTGGAGCTATCTTGGATAAGCGGAATGTTGTATTGATATTTAAAGATACGTTGGGCATGGGAAATGAATGGTTTAGAGAGTTGCTGGGTATGAAATACAGGTGGACGAAATGCAGGCTCTTCTAGCAAACGAGGGTTGGTAAGGTGAATTCGATGACTCAAGGAACCTACCGTTCCCCCATTAGACCGCCTCCTGATGACATACTTGGGATTATCCTGCTATTGACTGAAAACTCGGGTATATATTAGTATGAATCATTATTACTTAAACTTATAATAGTATGAAACATTTATCGATAATAATAATAGTAGTGTCATTATGCGTTTTCCTGCTATCCATCGGCGTATATCATAAGGTTCCCTGGTCTGTTCTGCCAATAGTGGCTAGTGGAATCTGTATATTATGTTGGCTTTTGTTCCATTTACTCTGTATCAGTGAAGAAAGAGATTTACTGAAAGAGGGAAATCAGTATTTCATTGATACCTTTCAAAACATACGTAATCCCATTTCTTTGATTAAGACACCGTTAGGGGCAGTTTACGAAGGAGACTGTCCGGAAGACATAAAGAAGGAACTGGCTGTTGCACTTCATCATATAGGCGGGCTGGAGCAGCACTTGATAGCGTTGATGGAGTTGAAACGACTATTTGGCAATTCTGGTAGCCTGGTAGTTGCAGAACATGAAATCGGCGCATTTATGAGGAAGAAAGTGTCTTTTTTACAGTCTCATGTGGCCGGGTTACAGATGAAGCTGGATTTGGTTCCGGATTTTGACTATGCAAGCGCTTGGTTTGATCCGGGAAAGATATCTCCGGTTATCGACCGGTTTGTATTGAGTGCCATCGAGTGTTCTCTGCCGGAAACGCATCTCTCGATGCAGGTTTCGTTGAAGGGAGATTACTGGGCAATCAGGATTAAGGATACAGGCAACAAGCGATTTCTGAAATGTTGCAGATGGTACTCGTCGCGGCTTCCTATTCTGCGACCTCTGCATGGCAAGCAGTATGGCATGGGCGGTGTGTTTTTTGACAAGTTGATGAATATATGTGACGGGAAAATACTGACTTTGGAAAAGGAGGCTCTGCTTCGATTTCCCATAAGATGTTCGTGTGCGGTTTCGGGGGGGATACATCCTTAAATATTCCGGACACTTTTCAGGTGAATGAGTCGGAAATAGCTTTCCATGGTTTCTCGAAGAAAAAAAATATGGATAGACCTTTAGTGATACTTGCGGATAATGACAAGGGATTCAAGGATTATCTTGAGAAACGTTTATCGGAATGTTTTGTAGTGAGGAGCTTTGATGACGGTCAGGAAGCATTGGAGGTAATATGTGAAGAGTATCCGGATTTGGTGATTTGTGATATCATGTTGAAAGGTATGAGCGGTGAGGAACTTTCTTCTAAACTGAAGACGTCGAGGGACACCTCCTTTATTCCGGTGATATTGATGGGGGCGCACATTGATGTGAAACGGCGGGAAAAGCGTTGTTCTTCTCAGGCTGATCTCTTTGTATGTAAGCCCTTTAATCTGGAGGACCTTAAAGTGGAAATATCCATATTGATAAATAATAGCCGTTTTCTTCGGAAGACATTTCTTCAGAAAGTTTTTGGAGAAGATTTTTTAACGAAACCTATGGAGCGGGCTCAGCAGGATGCCAATCTGGCATTTTTGAATGAAGTGAAGCTTTACATTATGGAGAATATGGATAAAGAGGATTTGACAGTAGATGATATTGCCTCCAGGATGTGCATGAGCCGGACAACCTTTTATAATAAGTGGAAGTTGTTGACGGGAGAAGCACCCAAATATTTGATTTCGAGAATCAGGATGGAGAAGGCACGGGAACTTTTGGAAAGCGGAAAATTTTCTGTGACTATGGTTGCTGAAATGGTGGGTATGCGAAATCTGAAAAACTTCAGAGGCAGGTATAAGGAGTATTTTGGAAAAACACCGAAGGAGTTTATGAAAAAAGTATGATATTTATCTGAAGAAAACTTTCATAGAAAGGCTGTCACATATTAGATAATGGACAGCCTTTGTTTTGAAATGGGAGATAGGAGAACTGAACATCCTAAGCTATCTATAAAGGAAAATCTCTCATCGTTTTGTTTTGGGGATAACTGGGTATATATGATTAGCTTTACTTGCCGATGCAGCATATTTACATCACTGATTATCAGTGACCATTCATTTTAATCGGTACAACCTCTGTTTTGACAAATACACAGAATGTGGGGACAAATGCAAACCGTTGTATTTCATCGCTTTGCATATACGTGTCGTACCGCCTCTTTTCAGCCCTTTTGTGGAATGTCCTATATCAGATACAAGGTACTGAGTGATAGGGTATTTCCGCAGGTTTGTTACAGAACGCTTGTTGAATGCAAAGGTAGTGGTTTTCTTGGGATTTCTGTGGTTTGCGGTGTGATTTTTATTCCTTGAAAAGTGTTGGATAGTAGAAAATGGGTTATAGAAGCAGAAAATTTCTATAGAAGACACCTCGATTCGCTTGAAAAAGTGTAGAGCAATGGGTGATATTCGTTGGAAAAAGTGTAACGAATCAGATTTATTCGCTTGGAAAAGTGTAAAACTATATGCGTTGTAATTGTTTTTAGCCTTAATAATAATGCCTCAATCCTCCTTGTATTATACCCTGTCTGATATAATTGCAGTAGCGAAACAATAAATTATACCCATACTGATATAATATCGAATATTTGTACTAACTTTGTACCCGAAAAGGTATAAAGTACGATGTTATGAATAATCTTTCTACTACGGTCAAGATGTTGCGAAAGCAATATAATCTGACGCAAGAAGAACTCTCGTTGAAGTCGGGTGTGGGGTTGCGCTTTGTGCGAGACCTTGAACAGGGCAAGGAAACGCTACGCCTCGATAAAGTGAATCAGCTCCTTGACTTTTTCAATTATGAAATGGTTGCCACTCAAAAAAACAGTAATTAATGAGACAAGCCCAGATATTTTATAAAGACCAATTGGCTGGTATTCTGACAGAAAACGATGCCGGGTATGAGTTCCGCTATTTGCCGGAATATCTCTCTCTTGAAAAGGCAAAGGCAGTTAGCATGACATTGCCTTTACAGGAGGAAGCATATACAAGTCCTGTGCTGTTTCCATATTTCGACGGTTTGATTCCTGAAGGATGGTTGTTGGATGTTGCATTGCGGAATACAGACATCAGTATTCTTGATCGGATGTCGTTGTTGCTGACATGTTGCAAGGATTGTATCGGAGCAGTAAGCGTTATTCCTTTGGAAGAAAAGGAGGAAAACTATGTGTAATTGCTTATATTGTTATCGTTCGCTCTTAAAAGGGGAAAAGGACATGCACACGGCTTGCATAAAGAAGTTCTTCGGAACAACAACATTGCCAGTTCTTGATTATACGACAGAACAACTTGATCAACTTGCTTTGCAAATCATTCAAGACCAAACCTCTTTGACCGGAGTTCAGCCGAAGTTGTCCTTGCATTTGAAAGAGCATGAGGGTAGCAAACGATTGACTATTGTCGGACTATGGGGCGGTTATATTTGTAAGCCACAGACCTCGCAATATGAAATGATGCCTGAGGTTGAGGATTTAACCATGCACCTTGCAGAGGTGGCACATATTGAGGTAGTTCCTCATACGCTGATGCGGATGGCAGACGATACGTTATGCTATCTTACCCGCCGGATTGACAGGACTTCTGACGGAGAGAAGATTGCGATGGAGGATATGTGCCAACTGACGGAAAGGCTAACAGAGCATAAATACAAAAGTAGTTATGAACGTATCGGCAAGGCTGTTTTGAAATACTCGTCTTTACCTAAAATGGATGTTACCAATTTCTTTGAGTTGGTGCTTTTCTCTTGGTTGACAGGAAATAACGACATGCACCTGAAAAACTTCTCTTTGTATGAGGTGGCGGATAAGATACGTTTAACCCCTGCCTATGATTTGCTAAATGCGGCTATCATCAATCCCAAAGATGACGAGGAGTTGGCATTGACCTTGAATGGTCGGAAGAAAAAACTTCAAAGAGAGGATTTTATCAGGTCAGCAGCTACGTTGGGTATAGAGAATGTGATTGTAGAACGACTGATAAATAAGTATATCAAACTATTGCCCAAGTTTGAGACTGTCATTCAAAGCTCTTTCCTAAGTGCTGAATTAAAGGAAAAGTATGGCGAATTGTTGAAGGAACGGCTTGCGAGACTTTCACAAAAGCTATAAAACGGTAAAAATACACAATGCTATGGATATATTAAGTCTCACCAAAATAACATCATTGTTCATCCTAACTTTAATAGAAAGAGACGATGGACAAAAGAAACAAATTGTGGAGACGCCAACAAATGGCTCGCGTGTTTAAGGCTCGTATGATTCTGTATGCCGCTTATGGTCATTGCATCATTCGTGAGGATGGAAGCTATTATGAACATCCTCATTGGTTTGAGTTGGCAAAAGACAGATGGGCGCAAGTTTATAAAACGGCAGGTACTCCGTGTAGCTGTTGGATGTGTAGAGGTCTGGAATATAACCGCAAGGAGTATAAGAAAGAAACTTTGCGTATTATTCGGGAATCAATGGAGTAATTTAAAGGGATAGGAACTAAATCTGTGCATTAGGTACACAGGTTCAGTTCCTTACTTTTTGTGTTGGATTAAGAACCACTACCGATATTCAGAATAAATATCTTGCAATGTATCATAAAATCCCCAGCCACAATCCGATACGCTATCAATAAGCTTTTCAATCCGTTCGTAATAATTGGCTAACAATCCGTTGAGAAAGATAAAGCGCATAGCCTTGTCGAAATTTCCCTCCAGTGTTGTATAGAACTGTTCCCACATATCGCCAAATTCAAGTGTGTATTCGCATCCTTGTTCGATATAGAACAACATTAAATCGGCAATAAAAGTTGGCTCCGGTTTTAGCTTTTGAAAATCGGAAATGACTTTTCTACATTTGGCAAATGACGGCTTTTCGGAAAATCCACGAGTTGGGAAGAACTCATTTCGGATAGTTTTCTTGCTCTTTTCCAATTCAGCATTACAATCTGGGGCAAGATAAAACTCCAGATAATCTTTTGCCTCTTTACGTGCATCGTATAGTTCAAGAACAATATCGGTTATCTGTTCTTTAGTAAGTGACAACAGGTGTTTTTTTAGCTTTGCTTTTGACATAAATTGATTTTCAGTTGATTGTGTATTTACATTTCTGCTAATGACCAAACAACCCTCTTTCTTTTCATACCTTGACTTCTTTATCAAAATCCGAAAGATACTCTTCGTTTTGAATCAAGCAAAATTTATCATATTCAGCGTATGCCTTTTCTTTCGCTTGTTCGGCAGAAATGGTGCCAGCCTCATTATATTTATCATACTCATATAGAGTCAGGAAATCATCCAATTGCTTTTTCCAATCTGCCATTGTGGAGATGATTTGCCGTTCGGCACGAAGTTCGGCCAAATCAAGGAAAGTGGTTGATAGACGATTGAAGGCAGAGACCTCTGTGTCGGACAAGTAATTCTGGGCAATAAAAGTATCCGACTTTTGGACTCTGCCGTCAGGGGCGTTTTTCCACGTGGTAAGTCCCATGTGGGGCTTTTGGGCATCTGCTCTTGAATAGATGATTTCGGTTGCCGTTTGATGAGAAGTTGCCCAATACATCATATCTTGCACCCTCTTGAAGAATTGTAGGGTGGTCTCAGCCTTAGGGTCATAATCGGCACTACATTCGGCATAGACATCGGTGATTTTCTGATAATACCGACGTTCTGAAGCTCGTATTTCTCGGATACGTTCTAATAGGTCGTCAAAATAATCTTTGCCAAAATGTTTGCCCTGTTTCAAGCGCTCATCATCCAATACAAATCCTTTTATGATCATTTCTTTTAGCACCGATGTCGCCCACATCCGGAATTGGCTCGCTTGATAACTGCCCACACGAAACCCAACGGCAATAACCGCATCCAAATTGTAGAGCAATGTATCATCGTTCTTGCCATCAAATTCAGTTGTTCGAATTTTTCGAATAACTGAACTCTCCTCCAATTCTCCGCTTTTGAAAATCTCTTTCAGATGGTTATTGATCGTATTCGTTTCAACACCAAACAAATCGGCCATTCGCTTTTGCGGCATCCAAAATGTTTCATTATTGAAGATGACCTCTATACGACTTTCTCCTTGTTTCGTCTTATATAGCAATATATTGGATGATAAGCTATTGCCGATTAATTCAGGAGTTGATATTTCTTGTTTGAAATATTCTCTTGCCATCTGCACTTGTGGCTTCTTGCTATCGGCATTTTCCGCAATCATCAAACAAGCGATTCGTGATAGATGTATATTCTCTACCTTACGAAAGGAGCCAGAACTTAGTTTGACCATTTCAAACATAGGATTAAAATGCTCGGTAGTGTTACAACCTTTCTTATTGGCTATAGCGATAGCTTTGTTTAGAGTACGATTTGTGCTATAGCCTAATGCGGTGCACAACTCACGAGAAGTCCAATACTCCGAACCGTTTTCGTCTTGCTTTTTAATCTGTTCAAAGTCGGATTGAATAGGGGGTATATTATTCTCGTTCATCATTATTTCAGATTGTTGGAATTATACACCGCCAATCCTTTAATCGTCAACAGATATTTCTGACGAGGATGACGGGGCTTGTCTGGGTAGAGCATAGAAACAAATCCCTCTTTCATGGCGGGATTCAGTGAATATTCCATAAAATTCTCACGGTTCTTTAATCCTATGGAAGCCATTATCTCTTTGACAGATAATGTATTGTTTGCAATAGCCTTTATTAAGCGGCTGATATTCTCATTATCTATCTGCAATGGATTATTTGAGCTTGTCGGGGTACTTGTCGGGGTACTTGTCGGGGTGGAGATAGCCATATCTTCGGGTGCATTAACCACCATGAAACGATTCCTCAATTCATTGTTTTCTCTTATCAATAGGTTGCGGAAGAATCGTTCTAAATACACAGACTCTCTTTTGATGCCTTTTTGTATATTTTGATAATTGGCTCTAACCAAAGCATTACGGAAATACCAAGAATGATTGGCAAAAAGATCGTTCTCGACATTGAATCCCATTGAGCGTAAATACTGGATGGTAAACACTGCTGTTGTTCGGGTATTGCCTTCTCCAAACGGATGAATCTGCCACAACCCGGATACGAATTGGGTAATATGACTTACTATTTGGCTTATATCTAATCCTGTATAATCAAACACCTTTTCTTGTTCAAGGTCATATTCTATGGCTCTGCGGATGTCGGGAGCAGATACATAGAATACGGTGTCACCACGAAGTACCCATTCTTTTTTTGTTATATTGTAATCTCTGATTTGTCCGGCAAACTTGAATACTCCATCAAATATCCTTCGATGAATGGCACTCAATCCTGCAACGGTAAAAGCAAATGAACGCTCATTCAATAGTTTGGTTATATTGGCAGAAACTTTATCGGCTTCTTCTGTTTCGTTGTCCTTTTCAGTACGAATATCTTTTGAGTCATAGTAACTCTTGATAAGTTGCTGTACTTCATCAATGGTTATATCCCCCTCAATATGCTTACGAGCAGTTTCAATAAGATATTCGGAGGGCTTCAAGCCATCTACTGCTTGAAGTCCTATTGCCGTTTGCCACGCATAACCTTTTTCACGCTTTTGTGGCTCGCTCTGCTGGAGATATTCGTCGAAGTTTAGCATTTAATGTAATATATTCAGAATTAATCTACTTTTATATAGATAAACGAATGATTGTCATCAAAATTCTCATTGCGATCTTTTAAATCAAGAGTACCAAGATGAATCATTTCTAACAATACATCAATAGGCATAGTCTTATGTAAACCGTCAGAGCACAACATAATTTCATCACCGGGAAGTAATAGAATCTTGTGCTCTTCTGCAGTGTCTTCTGTTGAACCCATAAATCCGCGTGACACTATATGTCCGTATCTCTCTCGTTGAGAATAAGTAACCTTACCATGTTTCTCCATTTCCGCAATCATTGTATGATCTTGGGTAACGTAAATTTGTTGCCCATTGCGAAATTGATATACACGGCAGTCTCCAATCCAAAAAATGTTACCTATATAGCCGTCAACTTCAATCCCAGCAAAACAGCATCCCATCTTGGAAACGCCTCGTTCACGAATAGCCCTGCTTAATTCGGCGTTTGCATTCAGCACGGACTCTGGTATGGATTTGCCCTGTATGATAAAATTTGCTATCTCTTCTGCTGCAATTTTTGCAGCAATAGATCCATCAGAGTAACCACCCATGCCATCTGCAACAATATATAAGGCTTTGCTCCCTCCAATTTTTTTGGAGAGAACAAAGTCTTGATTCTGTGCTCTACGACCTATGTTGGTATATTCTATTATTATCATATGGCTTTAATCGTATCGCCACCATGTTTAGTCACTCTTGGTCGAGTGCTTATCTTCATAGGACGTAGGGTGACACCTTTATCAGTAGCCTTTGTTGCCCAAAGATAAGCTTCTCCCGGAACAAGAGATGCCATGTCTGACGATGAAAGAGATTGTAATTGGGTAATTGACTTTTGAATGTGCTTAACCCACTGAGGACTATTAAACTTATGCAAGAGCACAACAGAAGAAAGTTCAATGATTTGAGTTGGAAGACTCATCGGATCCTGACTGGCAATCATCATTGACACACCTTTATGACGCATCTCTCGGATAGCAGTCACGATAGTACTTGTCAAATCTTTATTGCCCATATATTTGTGAGCTTCATCAAACACGATGAATTTATTAAACTTCCTACCTTTGAATTCTTTTACTCCGGAGAAGATATTAAGCATAATGACAAATAGTCCGAGAGCGTCATCTTCATCAATCCATTCATCACGGAGGTCAACGATAATGAGACGACCAGGACGCAAAAGAGAACCGAGCTTTATTGTGTCATCTATGTATTCTTCTGCGAAAGAAAGGCGTTGCTTTGCAAGAGATTTTTGCGTCGCAGAAAGGAGGCCTGAATTATCCACACTCTCTTTAAGTGCGTCAATATTCAGATTCTTTCTGAGAGCTTTCATAATCTGCTTGAGCTGGGCGATATATGTTGAATCATTGCCTACAGCCTTCAACAAGAATTGCCAGTCCTGTACATTAAGGTCCGTTGAGTGGAACTTAATAGGATGAATCATCAATGAAGGATACTCTTCCATTCTCTCTTCAACCTTATCCGCAGGGCAAAGCATGATCACGTCCTCAATACGAGCAGCATCAGCGCCATACACGTCTTTGAGTTTTTTTAGTTGACCGGTTTCGTCATTCGGGTACACCATAGAAGTAAACTCTGGTGCATAGTCCGGACTCTCCGAGTAATGGAAAATAACACTCGCCATTGGTCCAGGAAGTAGGTTTACATTAGAGAACTGCTTCAATGTCATCTCTGAAATGGTCCCAATTGTGTAACTCTTTCCGCCGCCTTGTACTCCGAATAGACTTATAGTGTTAGTTTCGCTTAAATCTATGGCAATCTTACGATGACCGTTAATGCTTTCGCCAAGAATACCATATTGTTCGCTCCCGCTTGTTTTGCCGATAAGAATATCATAAGTCGGTTGGATATAATTGGGGGCGAAGACAACTGGATCAACATAGTTTTTGGGCTTATTCAGAATTGCCGTATCAGGAGGCATATTATCTTTCGGCTTGGTTTCAACTGGAGGCAGCGGCTGGTCTGGCTTTATTTCAACTGTTTCAATGACACCCGTAGTATGCCATGAATCTGAAGAATTGGACTCGCCGTTCGGAATAGAATTGATTTCAGTATTATTATTATCTTTCTCCGCTTCCGACTCTACATGCTCAATTTCCGATGATGATAGCATCTTAACCCGTTGCTTAACTTGAATATCTGCTATATCCTCTACATCGTTGTTGATATGGAATGAGTTTTCACGCAGGATTCGATCTGATGTCTCAAATTCTGTCTTCATGTCCTCATCAGCAGCAGCGCGAACGACATCAACGGTTCTCAGACTATCCACATCTTCAATTATCATCTCAATCATTGGCTTACCAAGGATATAGAAAATGGTATCGTTAAGAACATCTTTGCGTTGATAGGTATCACTCTGAAACTCATAAATGAATCCCATCTTCTTAAAACGAATTATGTAGTCTCCGTTTTGGAGCGACAGAATGAATTCTTCGTATTCTTTAGCCGTTTCTTCGTTAAGATACTTATAACGTGCAGCTCGACGAGAATAAAACAGCAATAACGATTGCAGTTCTATAGTGCGCAGCTCTCGGTCAAGTCGGTCCGGAGATTTAAATTCAGGATCAAAGTTTGTGCGAAGTGCCAGAATTGTATTCTTTATCTGACTTTGCATTTTCTCTTGGAGAGAAAACAATTCGTCATCAGAGAGATTCTGACGGCACTTTATCTCAATTACCGTAAATACAATCTCTCGCTTTGAAGGATGGAAGTCTACCAACAAATCATCAGCACGCTCTCCGGAATCGGAATCTAAGTCAGCAAATAGATTTTGATGTAGATCTATAGGAACGATGAAAGAATCCTCCAGAAGACCTTTTCCTTTCAACATTCGTTTCATAAGAGTAGTGCCGAGCACTTCAAACACTTTATTACGACTGCTTTCCAGTTGCATTATCATACTGCTGCTGACAGAGCGTATGTCAGAGAGCAATTCCAGGAATGATGTTTTATCGCTAACATCTATTCCAAAGTTCTTGAAATGCGGAGCCATTATTCCCTCTATTTCTGACGTCGGGCGGCATGTCAAGAATGATGAAATGCCATTCAGTTCAGCACTTGGTATGTAGTCTAGCAGATATGGCTGTTCTCCAGCCTTGCAAGGCATATCATAAAACTCCGGTCCCATATTCTTGTCGAATGTTACAACCCAGTCGCTCACATCATGAACGAGTGATAGCATTTCAGAATTGGAATCCTTTATATTAAGTGTCAGAGAGGGCACAGACAACTCATGGTCAGACGTCATGCTTGTGCCAATAAGACTCTGCACATTGCCGAATAAATTCTGAAATTCAGCGGCAAACATGGTGGCGTTCTGCATTGGTATATCCGAGATAAACCTTTGCCACTGTATCTCTGAACCTTCGCTTACATTATCAACCTGAACAATAGGACGCATCACAACACCATTAAGATAGAATGACGACTGAATTGTCTTACTCCTTTTCAATGATGCTTGGGTCGGAAACGGGTTTATAAGAAAAGACATATGCGCAGGGAAACGCATAGGGTCTTTCACAAATTCGTCAATGCTATTGATCGAAAAACGTAATTTAGGAAACAGACGATTGTCATCCGCCTGCGAGAAGTTTTCAGCTTCCTCTGACACAGATGTTTCGGGATTCATTAGTTCCTTCAGGGCTTCACCTTGGGGGAAACGCTTATCGTTGCAGAATAAACGAATTTCATAATGTATATCAAAGACATTGCCGGTTGTTTCTCTCTCTATTCTCACAAGGTTATCTGCAAACACCGACGCATCGCCAGCATTAAACAGATTTATAATGAGTTTGTTGATATAAGGATGCTGAGTAATGTATTTGTGCAATAATCGGTAAACCATATTTTGGTTTACATCGCTGTCGATACGATACTGTATACCAATATTGAATAACTGAGACAGATAAGCTTTTAGTTGACGGAACCCAGTTGAGAAAGTATCGTCTTTGTCCTGAAGTGGATTGGCGTATAAACCCCAGCCGAAACATAGTTCTCCGACGTACTGCATGTATCCTGTACGTTTCTCATCCAGAAGTACAAGAGGAGCAATTTCCGGATTTAGCTCACCATAGAAAAGTTTGTCCAATTTTTTATACCAGACATCCGGTTTGCGATAACGAGAATCATTATGTGTCTGCGATTCCCATTCTTCGTATTGTTCGTAAATATTTACGAGCCAAGCGAGTCGCAGAGGATGAAGCGGAGTAATAATATTTGTGTGCGCAGTTCTACCGTCAGGCATTTCAATTTCAAGAGAAACTGTGTCTATTGATTGTAATTTGACAGCTTTATTTGATTCTACATTCTCAGATAAAACACTTGAAAGCCATGCTCTATATTCGCTCACATAAGTCTTGATTTCATCAATGTGTTTAAATACCTCAAATGTTTCGACTACACCGGTATTGTTAGGAGCCGATTGTCTGATTGCATTAAATAGATTTTTTCGAGCATCAATCAACGATTGAGGTACATTAACGTTGACTGGAACTACAAACGCGGATTTAAGTTGGACATCGGTATAATTGTCGCTGATTTCTGCCTCGACATAAGACAACTGATCTCCCTTTTTCAGAAGGGCGCGTTGTAGTACAAGAAGTTTCTTGGACAGAGGAATCTGGTAGTTGTTGTCAGCATCATACCTCAACTGGAAGGTTTCAAGATGGGTACTTTCCTGCCAACTATGCAGTTCATCATCAGATGTGTTTTTTGACACCTTACCATTCTTCTCAACAATAGCAACACGCTTCGGCACAGTAAGTTCGAGACCTTTGCGATTCAGCTCAATTCTGTAGCGGAAATAAGCCATCAGTACATTGCGTATTTTCATACGTGTACCGATTTCTTCACCGTCTGACTCATCATCTACATCTTTATTTCTTAAGAAGAATGTAGTAGAATCAGAAGTAAGCATCTTACGACGTTGTTGCTGGAAATCCTCTTTGGACATACCTTCATCTTTTGTCTCCTCTTCAATCCATTCTTGCTGAACAGCCTCTTCGATAAATTCGTCCTTGGTATTCAGGACTGTTCCGTTTTCATCTTCTGCAAACACATGGAAAAAGTATGACCCATTATCAAATGTTTCCGGATTGATGGTAAATGATAAGTCTCGATAGTCTCGTTGATTATCCGAAACTTTCTTTGTCAAGAGGTCTCGCTCCTTGTAAAAACCGTCCCCATTCATCAGTGCAATACGAACTTTCTTTAGTTCTTCATACTGGCTGGGCTTTGGCGAAAAGAAAATACGGAGTTTTACTTTTGCCCCTTTCTTTGGGTCAACCAACACTTCTGGGTCTCCATCGACAAGAGAATAAGATTTACCTCCTAAGTCAACTTTTACAATATGTAGTTTGCCAAGTTCAAGGACATTTGCAAGAACCCCTTCCCACTTGGAAAAATTTAATGATGGGCTTTCTAGAATTTGTTGGCATAACCCTATGCGAGTGTTTAGTCTACTATTCTGTTTAAGGAAAGCTGCGACATCCTTCTGAAGTGAGTTCGCTTTGATGGGCAGCTCAACAACCCGGTCTGCAATGGTCGATGAGAAATCAGACATGACGCTGATGCAGTCATCGTTTTTCATTAAGAACGATGGCGTATACTCTTTCCTTTGAGCGAGTTTCTCATCCGGAATAAGACCCAGATAAAATATTCCGTTGCCTATTTCCTTGTCGGTAAGTCCGGATAAGACAACATAAAGCAGATAATTAATCTTGTCATTGACCGAAACATTTAAATTCTTTTCGGCATACTGCAACACTGTCTTGATTGTCTTGTTGCCATCGGTTTCATTCAATAACGATTTGAACAACATGAAATCCAGTGTTTTCACACTTAGATCTTGGAATGTTGCATTACCGTATGAGTCTTCGGCAGACGTACTGCTGTTGACCGGAATGAGTATCAAAATTGGCTTGGTCAAGTCGTTGCGAAGCTCAATGAGTTTTGTGGGTGTAATATATTCGCTTCCTGAAAGAGTTTCAGAAAGAATATAACACTCTGCTTGCGTCTCACGCGAATTGATTTTATTTCTCAATTCGGGTAAGACTTCCAAAGGAAATCCCGTGACTTTCATGCAATGTCCGTCAGAGGCATTTTCTATGATATTGCCATAGCAGGACATGAAAATGTCCAGCATCCGATTATAATATTCTCTTCGTAAATCCATTGAGTTCGCTATTAATCGTTGAATTTATATCTGGGACGTATCTTCTGTAGTGATGAAGCATCGCTAAGGTCTGTATAGAACCCTATCTGGCGGAGCTTACTCTTTAGCGCATCAACATTGGCTTTGAATGCCATGTGGGTCTTTACATCTGCATCGGAAAAGCGGGGTTCGTCACTACCATCGATAATAAGCCCATATCGGTCTCTGATACTCTTTATGAGCTGTCGGATGCTTAGCGGATTACTACTGAACCCTCCACCATCTTTTGGTGTAAGTACAAGAAGCTGCACAAGAACCTCCAAAAGTTTAGAGCCAATTGCGCCTCGGCGCTGGTGTTTTCGACTTCGTCCATCAATCATCAGGGCTGACTCTGTATTTTTCATTGAAACATTATCAAGAAATTGACGACCATATTTCAATTGGTAAGAAGCACCTACATTCATGAGACACAGTACATATTTTTGGAGTGCTGTATCTTCAAATTGTAGATAATTTTCTAATTCAGATTTGTACGTTCTTGCATCCTCTCGTTCTTCTTCTGTTTTAGCTTCTTTATCATAGTTGCTAAGGACATCCGAAAGTCGTACTTGAAAATATGCATCTATGCTTGCATCATAATTTTTAATCCGATGAAATATTTGGTTCATAGATTCCAAACTTGCTCCCGGCATTCGTCTTACAGCCTTGATTGTGTATGAGGCTTTGATATAATTCAACATGCCATCGAGGAGATGTTGCATATCTGCACATGCAATATCTGAAATATCGCTTTCAAGTCTATCCGTCATATCAACAACCATACTCCAGCCCTCAGATTCTTCAGCAGAACCAGCATCGACCATTTTGGGAAGCTGATAAACAAGTTGATGAAAGTATAATGCGAGATGAAAACCTGTAAGAATCCTAAGATAATCAATAAATACACTTCGAGGCATACTATTTTGGTATGCAAGTAGCCGAACTACATCGTCACAATATAGGTCAGCTTGTTTCTTCAAAAGTGGACTAATATCGGCTATGACATTGACCACCTTTGGATCAATATCAACCATTTTAATCAGATGAAGCATCCCGGCCGTATCAATATCAAGCGTAGGATTATCAACAAGTTTTCTACTGAAGTTGTCCCAGCCGATTGACATATAAGTTTTTAAAGCATCCCTTACTTCTGGACGTTGATTGATCATGATGAAAATCTGGTCCGCAGTATTGTAATCACGAGTGTATTTCTGATTACGGATTCGATAGCTTTCCAGGTGGAGAGGACGCATGGAGGATATGTTTTCCTTAGCTTTTCCACGAAAAACCATATTAACCAAGCTACTACGCAACCAACTTTCTATCGCTTCTGGATAGTCCGAAAAGCCAACAAGTTCTTGACGCGTCTCTAAGGTCTTGAAATACTTTTCTTTAAGGGTATTTACGTCATGGAATGTAGCATTCCTTGCAAGTTTTAGTTTTATTCGAGCACCATTGTTTCGCATTAGCATGAAGAGATTGACCAGAACATTATCCAATGTAACGGCCTTCATGTCAACAGCGAATATCGACGGCTCACGGAATACACGCTCCTCGCGTGAGAGTATCGGCATTTTCATATTTTATCCTCCTCTGCTTCAAGTCGTGTTACAACAATACGCATCGTTCTCTTATTAAGGCGTATGCGATAATAATCCTTTTCGTTGTTAGTCACGATGATTTCTGTATAAGTTTCGCTTTCAAGCAGGTTCTTGAATACCTGTAACTCGATAAACCTGCCTTTTAGATCGCTTACCGAAGGGCTAAAACCATTCTCAATATATGAGAGCATTTCGTATAGTTCGAGCGATACATTAAGCTGAATATGCTTCTTTGTCTTGCTACGAAAGACAAATGCACAATTCTCATGTTCAAGATACGTCGTCAGTTTATCATTCGTATCAACTTCCATTTCGAAGTCTTTGAGTGGGAATCGACGATAACTCTTTGCGCTTGGATCAGCAACACGGGATGATGAAAGAAGTAAGTATTCTTTTGATAGCTCCCTGTTCCAGCATCCTTCACTACATGAGATAGCGTAAGCCAAATCATTCTTCACAGTCTCCAAGTCATCGCCTTTCTGATTGAGGTTATTGACAAATCTACCGATTGACTGGAAAGGAAGACGTTTCATGAATCCGTCTTTATCGTTGAGGAATGCACCCTCAAAATACTGGTGACGAATAAATGTCTGGTGACGTAATTTCAACAGTCGGACATCACTCTCACTCATCATATATGATGGCTTTAGCTCCATAGTGTCATTGAAAGATGGTATCAAGGACGCTGTTCTTTCTGCGAATGAAAGATAATCTCTTTCATTTTTTTCGCTAAAATAGAGATTCCGGTCAAGCTCTGGTATTGCGACATTGGCAATATCTGTTTCACGTAGAAGTTTTACAACTCTGTCTTCGGAGTGCTGATTGGGAAACCATGAATGTTCAGGCGCTGTTATGTTGAAATAATAGCGCGTCCACCACCTTTGCCGTTCAAGTTCATATCTGATTCTGCGATTATTCTTTTCCTCGTCAGTCGCATCTTCCGGTGTCTCGTCGTATTCTCTTTTTGCCTTATCTAATAATTCAATAAGGTGGGGCATGTCTGCGCACGTATAATCACGGGTAAGCATCCACGCTATAATTGAGCGCAAATCACGCATGGTTATATGGAGCTCACGTTTATATACTATTGTGCGGACTATCCACTCCAGGCGCTTTATTATCTCGTTGCCAACAGCCGAGTCGTTGAGTGAATCGACGTTATATTTTATGAAGCAACGGTCGGCTATCGGACATCCCAGACATTTGTTCCAAAGTTTTTTATCGGTCAAAGCCTTTACCTGTTTACGCAACAAGGAATCCCCATTGTCGTCAAGGGCAGTGACCGAACGAAGATTAAGATTAATAACCATGACTCCGTCAGGGAGGGTAGCCACACCCTCTTTGTAAAAGTATTCATCAATGGCATTATGTAATCCCGTAAGTTCCGGAGTTGACTCCAGATATTCCATCAATCGACCTTCATTAATAGCTATTATGCGGCCCTCCACAGCACATCGATAGTCCTCAATACCAATGAATGGCGCAAAAAACTTTGCCAGAACATCGTTATTCTTTAGGTTATGCTCATCTTGAGAACCATCGTAGTTACTTTCAAACATGACGCTACCCAGACGGAATTTTGCACCATTGCGGGACTCGACATAATTGAGGTCTGTTCCAGCGTTCTCAACCTGACGTATAAACGCGGTCTTGCCATCGCCAGCATTACCGGTTATGATTATAAGCTTATAGTCACCATGCTTGATGTCTTCTAAAAGTTTGGTGTCGAGGCGCGTCTCAGTATATGTCAGTTTGTCAAGAATGTTGTCATTCTTGAATCCTGCACGAGTTCCGGCATTACCTCGTTCACTCTGACTATAGAGAGAATTAATATAATCGACAATATTGTATTCTGTTCCATCCTTGCTATAAAATTCAATAGAAGAATCTATACGTTCAAGAGCATCAAATGCCTCTTGCATCTCTTTTGCGTTTTGGAATCGATTCTCCTTTCGTGTTTCGCAAGCCTTCATTATGAATTTTGCGAACTTATCGGATATGAGGTGATTCCTGTCAAGAATGTTGACCGGAGTCTGGTCAAGAATAGGTGTCTGACTATTTCCCCAAGGATAGATATGGCTCAATAATTCATATGCCGTAACTCCGAGAGCAAATGTATCTGCACCTAAGTCCCAATTCATCTTGCTGCCGACTGTCAGGTCAGGTGCCACATAACGATAAGTTCCTACCTTATGTCGATCTCCTTCCTTGTTTGTAGCTATGTTGAAATCGATGAGCACGAACGACCCATCTTTACGATACATTATATTTTCAGGCTTGATGTCTCTATGTATTACTGGTGGCTGTTTTTCCTGTATATACACAAGAGCTGAAATCATTTGTTTGAGAAATGATTTCATCAGTGTGAGAGAAAGGAATGTATCGCCACTCGCATAGCGGCGAATGTCTGTCCCATCAACATAGTCCATAAGAGTATAGAACAACCCACCATTGGTTGTCCCGTTTCCACGGAATCTCACTATGTTCGGATGATTCAGGTCATTCAATGCCTTGAATTCATCAACAGTCACTTGTGGGCTTACGCCCTCCTTGAATATTTTGGCGGCATATAAAGCTCCAGGCTGATATTGGTGTTTTGCTTTGAAAACCTTTGAGAATCCACCTTCGCCAAGCATTTCACCAAGGACTATGTCGTTGGTAATGCGGTCTGTCGGTTTTAAGTCATTAAGATTTTCATTGGCTTCAGGAACAGAGTATTGCTGTGTGTGGGCAATTATACCGTTCTCAAAGATGAATTGGCGTACTTCATCTATGTTGGCCCATCTTTCAATCGGATCAACAACTATTGTTCTTTCGCAAAGTTCATCTACCCATTTCTCAACGTTAGAATTCACCGCAGAGGGTAGCGAATCTTTTGGAAGTTTACCACCCTTCATTAATAACTCTTTGAAATTGTCGAACGGAAACTTCTGTCCAGTCATCAGCTCGTAGGCAAGAACTCCGAAAGAATAAACATCCGATGCTGCAGAATAGTCCCCGATAAATACATCTTCAGAAGTATAGGCATTCAAGTCGAAATCCTCTAAATCTACAGTGACATTAAAGCTTGCGTCATCGTGAGCTTCGTTATATGCCAACCCAAAATTAGCAAGCGCAGCCCTGCGGTCAGATTGGATAAAAATATTTTCCGGACGCACGTCTCTATGTATCACATTCTGTTCGTGAGCTAAGGATAGAGCCTCAGCAACATTCAATAAAATCTGAATCTTATCCAATTCCGTGAATGTGTTGCGAGCCATCTCACTTCGCAGAGAACGGTCATCTTGATAGGGAGTTATAACATAATAATGATTCTCCTCCGACTCAAACCGACTCTTAATGATTACCCCGGTATTGTCAGGAAGAAAGTCCTCGGTAATCTCACCATTATGAACCAGCTTTTCATGCTTCTCAATCTGAACAGGTGACATACCGGCCTGATTTAAGGCGTAATCGCGAACCTTATACTTTTTGTCAGTTGGGAATTTCTTATGGCAAAGGTATTCTATATAATCATCAGTAGTATCAAGTATCTCGTCGATAATCATACCACAGACATTAGTGCGGACGTGAGCCCGACTAACACTGCTACCCATAAGATAATCGGTAATATCGAATTGGTAAGACGCAATCGCACTTGCTGGGACATAGTGAGGCAACCTGTCAGGCTCCTTAATGAAATTGATAAGTTCATCATTGAGTAGGAATGTTTTGTTGTCGCTGGCAGAGCCGACCTCAAATCCTGATTTGTTCTGATTAAGGTTACTTAGGGTCACAATAGATTCAATCCATGCAGCTTTCCAACGTCCGTTCTTGCGTTTGAGATAGTCGCTGAGGACTTTGCCTTTGAATGTAACACCCTTAATGGGGTTCTTAATTTCTCGGTCGTTATGAAACCATGCGCTATCGTATGCTTCAAGACGGCCTTTGTAGTCCTTGTTTTCGATAAGATAGATTGCATGGGGAGCAACCACGATGCAGTCGCACTCCATGAATTGAGTACCCCCATTCGGATTGATATAGGGATATTCGCCATTGGGTATGATGTAATAGCTGTCAGGCAAGTTAACTTGAAGGAAGTCAAATAAATGCTTCTCTCCGGCGTTCACAGGTCCAGGGCTATGTATTGGAGTACAAAGTTTTGCCATTGGTATGATTGGTGTTATCTATTGTTCTAATTCCATTTCTCAATCTCAGCCTCTACCATTGCTATGGCTTTCAATTCTTTCTCGTTAGCCAGATGACGTTTTGTATGTGCGTTTCTGACCATACGATCAATCTTGTTCATGTCTTCCTTTGCAAGAATTGGAACAGGGATGTCGAGAAACATTCGATTTATTGGATGACATATCTTGGTCCCAGCTTGTGTCCGTCTAATAAGGCGGAATCCATAGTCTGAATTTAGCCAACAATATAAATATCCAGCGGGTACCTTATCATTTGACTTCATTCTAATAAAGTGACTTGATATGAAAGCACCTTCTAAATCTTCGTTGGCATATATGGCTCGACAAAATGTCTCATTCTCACCGAGAGTTCCATCGCTTGCAATTAAGACCTCTCCATATTTGACAAGGTTGTCAGTTTTTACACCTCTCCTCGAAATATATTTGCCCGTAACAATTGTATCAAATATATCCTTTTGGTTAATCAGCATAATGCCACAATGGGGCTTTACTTCAATACTTGGAGCTCCTGTAGATGAAAATGTTTCACCGTTTTCAATTACATCCTTTATTGTTAAATGACTCTCTGGAATAGAGGAGATAATAGCCTTGATGCGTTCAGAATTATTAAAAGCATTGAACGTAATTGAACCGAATTCAGATACTTTTCGAGTAAAGCAACTTGGCTTCCGAGTTGCGCTGTGCTGACCAAAGTAATCATAGTCTTCCGGTGTTAATGACCGCAATCCGGCTTTCTTTTTTAAGAGTTTGTCTGCTGCCTCTAACTCATCAGCAGCTGATTCTCGCAGACGAGCTGATTCTTGAATCAACAAATCAATACTCTCCTGCAATGTCTTTGGGAAATTTGGTATTGGAATTTCACCTACAAAAGGACACTCTATATGTTGGATTACAGCACCGAAAGTACCTTGCGTGAGAAGTATGTATCCATACTTGGATGCTAAATACGCATATATCGCGCCAGCTCTGAGGATGTTATTCGGCTTAAGCCGAATAACATGCTCAGAAGCAAGCTTCTGAGCATGTTTCGCGTTAGCGAACGCAGTTTTTCCGATAGTGCCACTTCGTGTAATGAGAATCCATCCTTTTTCAAGGGCTAATTCCTTTACTCCACCCATATAACGCTTTGACACCATCTTTACGGACTCCAAATCCGCAGCGAGTATATCAGAACTGCTCAAAAACTTATATCCATGCTTTGGGTTTGATACGTATACTCGTTTGTAACGTCCTCCATTGAATATACCTGAAGACACCTCTTTTAATTTCAAAAGCGGA
This sequence comes from Bacteroides sp. AF39-16AC, assembly GCF_003602735.1. NCBI lineage: Bacteria > Pseudomonadati > Bacteroidota > Bacteroidia > Bacteroidales > Bacteroidaceae > Bacteroides > Bacteroides sp. AF39-16AC. The sequence goes on from NZ_QTLN01000008.1 coordinate 179,881, forward strand.
TACGGGGATTTTGCAATAGTCTTTTTAACAACTATTGCATCACTCAGGTGATAAGATGGGTCAAATCGCCTACTTGCATCCTCAATGCTTGTTAGTTGAATTTTTGACGCTTTCATATCCCCATGATTTTTTTATATTCCTCTGAAATTTCCGGAAGGTCATCATCAAGCCGGCGCACTCGTTCTACACGACTTCGCGTTATGAGTTCTCCATGACGATTACGGGCTGCCCATTCCTTCTTTGTTGGGTAAAGAATTTCAGCGCCATCATCATCTCTCTTATATATAGGATTGCCTCGGCGGTCTTTGCCAACCTTTTCGGCTATTGCCATGAATACTTCGTAGTCTTCCTTTTGACCCAGTTCAATGCCTATCTTTTTCTGTAAGAAGAGTAGTGAAGCCTGAACGCCAACCTGAGGCAAGAATGCTTCTACAGGCAGGTCTATAGAGGCTATGAGTTTGAATTTTGAAAGTATCCATTCACGAACCTTCTCAGTATTGGGGTTACTGAGTATGCCATCAGGTAAGACTATCGCCATTTTACCACCTGGTTTTAGGAAATTATAACATTGCTCTATGAACAATCCTTCTGGCGATTTTATCCATGCTGATAGGTCATAGTGCTCGACAATGCCCTGTGCAACCTCGACCTTTGAGCCAAAGGGAGGATTTGTAAATATCATATCGAACTTGCCGAAAGCACTGTCTTTGGCTGCATGTTCGTCACATGTTGCGTAGTCGCCCCTATGTCCAACGCTTGTACTGACAGCTTCATTTATACGTTCGAGGTCAGGCAATGAACCAAAGGGGTATTCAAGTGAGTTGATATTGAATATATTGCTATGTCCGTCACCTGCCATAACCATATTCATCTTTGCTGCTTTCTTCAAATCAGGGTCAAAATCGAACCCGAATATCATAGACTCAGCATATTGACGAACGATTTTATTGACTGTCTCATCAGTGTTTGAGAGAGCATCAATCTCAGCTTCAGAACGATCTGCATAGATATTGCGTGTAATTTGGCGACGAACATGATCCAGAACCATTACAAGAAAACCTCCACTACCACAAGCCGGGTCGAGCACACGACAATGCTGGTTTGGGTTCATAATCTCAACCATACACTTTATTATATTGCGTGGTGTGAAGAACTGACCAGCCTCCTGTTTGAGAGTATTACTTACGATAGTCTCGTAAGCGGTGCCTTTCACGTCAACAGTAGCATCAAGGAAGCTGTATTTGGCTATCTGCGATGCGACATACGCAACGCCACGGTCAGACAAACTAATCTGCTCGTTTCCGTCAAAGACTGTTTTAAAGAGATCATCCTTTTTCAGTCTTTCAAAGATATCCTTAATTCGTTTGGCAACTGTAGCCTGACCTTCAGGCGTATTCTGTTCTGTGACACCAACCCAGAACTGGCGGCGATAACTGAACCCCTTCTCGGCATCTGTAAAACGACGTTTTTCATCGAAAATCTTACAGAATATCAGATTAAGAAGTTCCCAAAACGCATCTTTTTTTCGACCCTCGTTGCCATAAAGATAGTCATGACAACGCTTAAACGTTCGAATAAGTGTATCATTGGCAGCTTTACGAGGTTGGGCACGATCACCCATGTTTTCAAGATCTTCTATGGTTTCATCGCAACCTGGGAAATCGCTAATATCTTCAATTCGTTCATTGCCTATCTCATCTTCTTTTCTGTAGGCAAAGAATTGTTTATCTCCATTAGTCCACATTCCGAAGTCACACCCCGTAGCTTGCAGTGCCTTATGAAGAGTAGCCTCGACTCCTTTCTTCTTATCGCTTTCTTTTGCCTTAGAGTCAAAGACAATACAAATACGCTCTATATTTTCCGGTTCTTTCTCTGCTTCATGACGAAATATTGCCAAGTCTATAGTCATGCGCTTTTTCTTACCTTCATCATCTTCGTAAGAGAAAGAATAGTCGCGTTTCATATCGGAAAGATTAAATTCATATTCCTCGTCCATCTGGTTGATTATAGATTGAAGAAGAAGTTCTTTCTCTGTGGCAGTTTTTATAGAATTGGTCAAGACGCAGACAAGTTGGTTGTCATCAAGGACAACCTCATCCTGCAACTGCTTTTTATCGATGTCAAAGTTAGCCATAATATACAAAATTACATAAGTTTAAAGTCATTGCCATGTCCATCTTGATCCATCTTAATAATCCTGCTTCTTAATTGACGATTGAAGTAAATCCTTAACGTCAACTTCAAGACTCATGGCAATATCAGAAAGTGTCTCAAGTGAAGGCTGTGCTGTATTAGTACACCATTTGGACACCGTAGCAGGGTCTTTACCAAGCTTTTGTGCCAACCATTTATTAGTGCGCTTCTTTTCAGCAAGCACCACTTTTAGTCGATTGAGATCTTTTCCCATTTGTAAAAACTGCTATTAGTATTGCGTATTTTGCAAAATTAGTGATTTATTTCGATATACCTATGATGTTTTCGGGAAAATTCATCAACTTTTCAGGAAACTGCTATCTGGAGAACGGCGAAAAAGATAATCGCATTTCTTGCTATCATACGGAATAGTTTCAGGATATACGATATACGCCATCTGTTAGCATTTTGTGAAAGGTATTAAAATCATTACGTAATTAACGCACCATAATCATAGATTTGCTAACTTGTAGCTAACACTTGAAAAGGGACCCGGAACAACATTTAAAAAGTGCCCCAC
>NZ_QTLN01000080.1:0-962 GCF_003602735.1 Bacteroides sp. AF39-16AC
TCAGAATAAGTGTCCGGACGTGCCGGGTCGAAACACTCGTTGCACCACATGAAAGTCACCAGGTCTTCCGTTTCCGAAAGGTTGACAATGTTGTGCGTATAACCGGGAATCATCTCCACGACCTCCATCCTCCCGCCGCTTACCTCGAAGCTGACAATCTCCTCCGTACCTATCTTGCGGAGTTGTATCAGACCGTGTCCGCTCACCACCACAAACTTCTCGTTCTTGGTATGGTGCCAGTGCTGGCCTTTCGTAACGCCCGGCTTGGAGATGTTCACCGAGAACTGCCCGCGGTCGGAAGTACGGATAATCTCCGTAAAACTGCCGCGGTCGTCCACATTCATCTTCAGGGGATAGCTGAACCGTTCTTCAGGCAGGTATGAGAGGTATGTGGAATAGAGTTTCTTTGTAAAGGCATCGCTCAAATCCGGAACGGACAGGGTATCGGGCATTTGCCTGAAAGACCTTATCAGTTCCACAATGCCACCCAAGGTAATGGTATGCACCACGGGCACTTCGCAATAGTCCCCGTTGCGGTGTTCCCTGCCGCTCAGGGCAGAGATAAGCTCGTCCACCACATCGTCTATGTAAACCAGATGCATCACCACCGAAGGGTCGTTCACCCGGATGGGCTGGTCATGGGCGATGTTGTTGCAGAAAGTGGCCACCGCGCTGTTATAGTTGGGGCGGCACCATTTGCCGAAAACATTCGGGAAGCGGTACACCAGTACCTTTGCACCCGTTTCCCTGGAGTACTCGAACAACAGTTGCTCCCCTGCCCGCTTCGATTCACCGTAAGGGTTGTCGAGTGCGGCCTGCGTGGAAGAGGAAATCATTACCGGACAGGTATTGCCGTGCTTCCTCAATGTATCAAGCAGCGTGGAGGCGAAGCCGAAGTTCCCTTTCATGAACTCAGACGCATCCTGGGGACGGTTCACGCCTGCCAGATTGAAGACAAAGTC
>NZ_QTLN01000081.1:0-677 GCF_003602735.1 Bacteroides sp. AF39-16AC
GCGCGTTGCGTAACCTTCAAAGAACTCTTCGTATGCAAAAGTAGCTATTTAATCCGAGATTTTGATATAAACTCCCAGATTTTTATCCCCTCATTCATAAGATTTTTCCGTAAAAGCGGTATTATCCGTCGGCACACCATTGCCCAAAACGAGTTTGGAACAAACGTGTGCCAACTACCGCATAGCCGGAGAAAAGGGCATTGCCTCACGCCTAAACGATGTTTAGACAGATGAAGCAATGCCCCTTTCTTTTGCGCCTATGCCAAGAGGTGCTTTTACGGGTTTTCAGATGATTTTTTTTTTTCGCTGTCCCTTTTGCCGGAAGCGGAAAGTGAATGCAGAGTGTGTCCGCCTGCCCCATGAATGAAACAGGTAGCCACACACAGCGGGCAATCCGGGAAGAATGATTGTTGTCGCCCGGCTGGACAAGTCCTGTCGGATCGGAAAACAATCATACTTCCTTTGTAGTGGTTTGCCCTTTTCACGCTTCCGGTGATGTCTTTTTCCTTTTGGTGATTCCTTTTTTACGGATTTTTCCCTGAAGTTTTTTCTACCCAATCAGCCTCTGTTTTCGTTTACCTCCATTTTTGCGCCTTTCAGTGAGCCGCATCAGGCAGTCATTTCCGTTCTGGGCGCAAAGGTAATTCCGGGATTGGACGGGAAAGCAAGGTCAAGCC
>NZ_QTLN01000082.1:0-415 GCF_003602735.1 Bacteroides sp. AF39-16AC
AGTCTTTAGATTTTTAATCTTGATGAATTTTTCCGAATCGTTGATTCTTACAACGTCTCGAAGTCTCAGACTTCCGTCAATTATTTTAAGAAAACTTCTTTTATGCCCTTTGGGGTCATGCTCTATCTTATAGAGATAAGCTGAAAGTCTGTTTGAGACTGATGCCGGAGGAAGTATAAAAGAAGAAATGGCGTCCAACAACTCATTGATACCGATATTGAACATTGCTGATCCATGTAGCACCGGATAGACTTTGGCTTTTGCCACAAGAGCGATTATCGTATTCCAATAATCAGCCGGTGAAATTTCGCTATCCGCCAAATATCGTTCTAATATATCGTCGTCATGGTTGCATACAAATTCTTTGTATTCTTCCTTTATATATGTTTGGGAGCAAACCGGATAAACCGATCCA
>NZ_QTLN01000082.1:425-651 GCF_003602735.1 Bacteroides sp. AF39-16AC
CCGGATAAACCGATCCATCGACAACAGTTTGCATAAACAGGACATCTTGCGACAGATTTGTTTTTATATCCATATACAAACGCTCCAAATTCACACCGGCACGGTCAATCTTATTGATAAATATAATTGTCGGGATTTGCAGCTTTTGTAAAGTACTGAACAGCAACTTTGTCTGCGCTTGTATGCCTTCCTTTGCGGATAAGATGAGGACTGCTCCATCAAGCAT
>NZ_QTLN01000083.1:0-508 GCF_003602735.1 Bacteroides sp. AF39-16AC
CCGCCTACGGCATGATAGACAACCTGACTCTCACCTTGAACGGCAATCAGTTGAACCGCGTGGATGATGCGGTAGCGGCTTCCACCTACAATGGCGGCTTCGAGTTCAAAAACGGTGCCAATGCTGCCGATGAGTACTCTTATGATGCCAACGGCAATTTAACTAAAGATTTAAACAAAGGTATTAGCGGCATTACATATAATTTCTTAAATTTGCCGAATGCAGTAACGTTCAGTGACGGAAGTACCATCACCTATACTTATGGAGCCGACGGCACAAAGCTGAGAACAGTCCATAAGATAGGCAGTACAACCACAACGACTGACTATTGCGGCAATGTGATCTATGAAAACGGAGTCCAGAAGCTGCTTCTTACCGAAGAGGGTTATATTACTTTGAGCGACAGCAAGTATCACTACTACTTGAAAGACCATCAGGGGAATAACCGGGTAGTCATCAGCCAGAGCGGCACGGTAGAAGAGACGAGCCATTACTATCCTTTCGGCGG
>NZ_QTLN01000009.1:0-100538 GCF_003602735.1 Bacteroides sp. AF39-16AC
GTAACACATTTATTAGTTTGTAAATGTGTCTACCTATATCAGGATAAGACAAAAAGGATAACTCCCAATGAGTCTGTCCTTAGTTCTTGGCAGGCAAAGAAACAGAAGCCTCCAATATCGGGGAGACAGACTCCCAAACCTGAGCATCGATACTCTGCATTCCTTGCACAGAAGGATGCCCCCATTGTTTATCAATGTCGTGCAAACGAATATTCTCGATGCCATAGTGCCGGCAAATTTCATCCATGGAATCAGTTACCTCTTCGGATAATTCAGAATTGGTAATATTATAAATCCTGGCCGCAGGATAGAGCTGCTTGAGAGATGCAAGCAGATAGCAAAAGGCAGGACGGAAGCTATACAAATCGGCTTTCGTCCAGCCATCATATTGGTATGCGCCAATGGGAGCACCTGCCCAACTGTCATTGGTACCGCCAAAAACAAGGATTATGTCGGGGGTGCCGAGGTTGTGAATACGGGTGATAAAAGAACGGTCGGAGTAATCAGCTTTCTCGTAACCGGTATGACAGACGGTAGAGCCGGAATAGGAATTGTTGCGTTCCAACTGAAAGCCGTGCTCATGGATGAAACGGTACCACCAGGTTTCCTCCACCTTTGTCACATCATTCTCTTTCTTTTCGCCGGGAACTCCATACCAGCAGAGATTGGCGGCAGGAGAGACATGACCGTAAAAAGTGGAATAGGAATCGCCAAGAATAGAAACTTTCTTTTGAGCAAACACCCCTGATATAAGGGTCAGGGAAAAAACAACCAGAAAAAACAAGGATTTGCAGTTCATAATAGATAGATTTTTATGTCGTATGCCGCAAAGTTATAAAGTTTGTCCCGGTTTGACGGCAAGAAACCGTAGTTTTTTTGCCATAGCCCGCTTATATGAAAGCCCCTCTACCATCGGATTCCCACAAAAAAAGGAAATGCCGGATTGATAGAGGGGCGAGAGAATGAAGATGAGAAAGAGTATATTTTACTCCCGCCCTCCACCGAGGGCTTGATAGAGGTTGATGATACCTTGTATTTCATCAAAGCGGTCGGCTACCTGTGTCAGTTGGGCAGAGAGTAGCCCCTGCTGGGCAGTGAGCACTTCCAAATAGGTGGAAGTGCCGTATTGCATCAATAACCGGGTGCTGCAGACGGTAGTTTCCAGTGAAGTTATCTGCCTTGCGCGGAGCTCCGTCTTTCCACGGGCTACCTGCACTTGGGTCAGAGCATTGTTCACTTCGCTACCGGCATTGAGCAAAGCTTGCTGAAAAGCGAGCCTGGCTTCTTCCTGCTGTGCTTTGGCTATCTTGAGCTGTGCCACGTTCAGCCCTTTGTTGAACAAGGGTTGTGTCAGCGAGCCGATGGCAGAGAAGAGTAGTTTTCCTGGATTGACAATCATGCTTCCTGCCGAGTTGGTCCAGCCAGCTGTACCGCTCAGGGTGATGGAGGGGTAGAAAGCAGAACGGGCGGCATTGGTGCTGTAGAAAGCGGATGCCAGCGAGAGTTCGGCACTTTTCACATCGGGACGGCGGGAAAGCAGTTGCAGAGGTACGCCCACCGCAAGTTCCTGCGGGAACTCCTGCCCCGCCAACCGGCCACGCTCAATGGTGCCCGGAACATCGCCCAACAGAATGGAGAGACTGTTCTCCACTTCCTTTACCTGCTGCCGGAGGTCGAGCAGCGAAGCTTCCACCTGACGACAGTTGGCTTCGGATTGCGAAACACTCGCCTCGTTCGTCATGCCTGCAGCCATCATGGCTCGCATGGTGCGTACACTTTCGCGCCAACTGGCGGCTGTTTCTTCGGAAATGCGGTATTGCTCGTCGAGCATCAGCAAGGTGTAGTACAGATTGGCCACATTAGCTATCAGCGAAGTGCTGACGGCTTGTTCGTACTCCAAGCTTTGAAGGTAGAGCGCTTTGGAACGGCGTTTGGCATTGGTCAACTTACCAAAAATATCGACTTCCCAACTTGCCGAGGCAATGCCGGAATAGGTCCACGAGCCTTTGGAATTGTCGAAACTGCTGACGCCACCCTGCGGAGTGAGCATAAACGAAGGCAGGTACGAAAGTTTGGCCGACATCAGCGTGGCTTCCGCCTCCTTGATACGTTGCCGGGCGGAAAGCAGGTCGGTGTTGCCTTGCAAGGCTTGCTCGATGAGCGACTGTAATTGTGGGTCCGTAAAAAGCTCGCGCCAGGAAAGGGAAGCGATGGAGGCAGTGTCTGATGCCACAAACAGACTCAGGCTATCCAGACTTTGCCCGTCCAAATCGTGTCCATAAAGTCCATCGGTCGTGATGTCCTCCGGGCGCTGGTATTTGGTATAGATGCCGCAACCGGTCAGTACCAAGCCGGCGACAGCTAATAATATGAATTGTTTCTTCATTATTTTTTTATGTTAGTTACGCGATAATGTACTAATGTGATTCTTCTATCTCCTTCCGGCTTACTTTCATCTCTTCCTCAATCTGCCAGTCGCTCGTCGGAAGGGATTGGGCAGGACGAAGCCGCTCCTGCAACCACTGGAAACTGATGAACAAGACAGGAACAATGAACAGCAGCGCCAATGTGCCGATGAACATACCACCGACAACACCCGTACCCAATGAACGGTTACCGTTGGCTCCGACACCCGTGGCAACCACCAAGGGGAAAAGGCCGAAAATCATCGTCAGTACCGTCATCAGGATGGGACGGAAACGCGCCTTTGCCGCACTGACGGCAGAAGCAATCAGCCCCATTCCCGCTTTACGGCGCTCGGCGGCATACTCCGTCAACAGAATAGCGGTCTTTGCCAACAGACCTATCAGCATGATAAGTCCCGTCTGTAAATAGATATTATTCTCCAATCCGGCTATCCTGGCAAAAAGGAACGACCCCATCAGGCCCGCAGGAACGGCCAGGATAACGGCAAACGGAATCAGGAAGCTCTCGTAAAGCGCACTCAGAATCAAGTAAATCATCAAGATACAGATACCGAAGATGATGACTGTAGTACCACTCTGCTGGCTTTCCTCGCGGGTGATGCCACCAAAGTCATAGCCATATCCCTTCGGCAAGGCTATCTCCGCCGTTTCTTGTACGGCACGGATGGCGTCACCGGTACTGTATCCCTCGGCAGGCATAGCATTCACGGCAATGGAGTTGAACATGTTGAAGCGGCTCAAGGACTCGGCACCGTAGGAACGGGTCAGCGTAACGAACTGGCTCAACGGAGCCATCTCACCGTTGGACATGCGCACAAAGGCATTGTTCAGTGAAGCCTCATCCAAACGGAACTTCGGGTCGGCCTGAATCATTACCTTGTAAACTTTGGAGAAACGGTTGAAGTTGGAGACATATTGCCCGCCATAATAGCCCGACAGTGTGGACAACACCTGGTCGGGAGTAATCCCGGCACGTTTGCACTTGGAAGCATCCACCTCGACGGTCCACTGCGGATAGCGTACATCGAACGTGGAGTATGCCATCGAAATTTCCGGACGCTGGTTCAGTGCCGCCAGATACTGCTGGGTGGTCTGGAAGAAGGTGTTCATATCCCCTCCCTGCTTGTCCTGCACATTCAAGTCCAGCGCATTACCCATACCATAGCCCGGAATCATACCCGGAGCAAAGGCAAAGACTGTAGCATCCTTAATATCCGCCGTGCGAGCGTATATCTGGTTGACGACTGCCTGCACCTGGTCTTCCTTTGCCGTACGCTCGTCCCAAGGTTTCAGCTTCACGATAATCATACCGAAAGAATTTCCCTGCCCGGACAGCAGACCATAACCGGCAACTTTCTGCAAGTGCAATTTCTGAGGAAGGTCTTCCAGACGCTTCTCCACGCGGTCTATAATGTCATTTGTCGTCTTGAGCGAGCTACCCGGAGCGGTGCTAACGTTGACAAACAACGTTCCTTGGTCCTCGTCGGGCACCAGTCCGGTCTTGGTGGTATTCATCAGGAATACCAGCAGCACTACCGAAAGTGCCAGCAACGACCATCCCAGCCAGCGGCGCTTGATGAACAGCAGCACTATCTTCTTATACTTCTCGACCACCGCCTCGAAAGCCGTGTTGAATGCCTTGCGGAAGCGCGAAGCAAAATTATTCTTCTCCGTCCCATCCTCATTGATATAAGGTTTCAGCAGCAAGGCACAAAGTGCGGGACTGAGTGTCAGCGCATTAATCGCCGAAATGCCAACAGCCACCGCCATCGTCAGCCCAAACTGGGTATAGAACGTACCGGAAGTCCCTCCCATGAACGATACCGGAATAAACACCGCCATAAACACCAGTGAAGAAGTGATAACCGCGTTGCTGATGCCCTTCATCGCATCGATACTTGCCATATAGGAGGACTTATAGCCCACATCAAACCGTGCCTGCACCGCCTCCACCACGACAATGGCGTCATCCACCACCGTACCAATCACCAATACCAGCGCAAACAGCGTAATCAGATTGATACTGAATCCGGCAACGGACATGAAAGCAAACGTACCAATCAGTGAAACAACGATACCTACCAGCGGAATCAGCGTAGAGCGGATGTCTTGCAAAAAGACATAAACCACCAGGATAACCAGGATAATAGCCTCAATCAGCGTTTTCACCACTTCGTGGATAGAGGCGAAGAGGAAGTCGTTGCTGGACATCATCTGGGTAAGCTCCACGCCTTTCGGCAAGTCCTTGCGTGCTTCTTCAAGGAGCCGGTCAATCTGCCGGTTCACTTCCGTGGCATTGGACCCCGCGGTCTGGAACACCATGCAGGAGATACCGGGATGTCCATCCATGGTACCTTTGTAGGCATAACTGTCCTTACCCAGTTCTATGTCGGCGATGTCCTTCAGTTTCAGCACCTCGCCGTCTTCGGTAGAACGGATGACGATGTCGCCGAACTCCTCAGGAGTAATGAGGCGTCCCGTATATTTCATGGTATATTGATACGTCTCATCCGAGTTCTCACCAAACGACCCGGTGGCCGATTCGATATTCTGCTCTGCCAGCACAGCCGTCACATCCGAAGGTATCAGCTTGTACTGCGCCATAACATCCGGTTTCATCCAGATACGCATACTGTAGTCACCACCCATAATCATCATATCGCCCACACCGGAGATACGTAGAATCTGCGGCTTCAGGTTGATACTGATATAGTTGGCAAGAAAGTTTTCGTCATAGCTGTCATCAGGGCTATATAAAGAGAACATCTGTAAGATACTGGTCTGCCGCTTGCTGGTGGTGACGCCCACCTGGGTTACTTCGGCAGGAAGCTGCCCCGTGGCTTTGGACACACGGTTCTGCACATTGACCGCCGCCATGTCCGGGTCTGTACCCTGCTTGAAGTACACAGTAATGGAAACCGACCCTGCATTGCTGGCGGTAGAAGTCATGTAAGTCATGTCCTCTACACCGTTGATGGCCTCTTCCAACGGAGCGATAACACTTTTCTGAAGGGTTTCCGCACTGGCACCATAGTAAGTGGTGCTCACCATGATGGTGGGCGGCGCAATGTCGGGATATTGCTCAACGGGCAAGGTGAACAATCCGATGATGCCCAGAATGACAATCGTAATGGAGATGACTGCCGAAAAAACGGGGCGTTCTATAAAAGTTCTGAGGTTCATATTCTATCGGTTAAAAATTATCATTCATTCGTTTTGGGTTGGACGGAAGTACCTTCACGCAGCAAACCCACGCCTTCGGCCACAATTGTGTCCCCCACTTTCAAGCCGCTCTCTACGATATATTCCTGACCTCCGTTCACACGGGTCACTTGCACGGGAACTGATTGCGCCTTGCCGTCAACTACCTTATATACATAGACCTTGTCCTGCACTTCGTAAGTGGCACTCTGGGGAACAACGATGCAGTTCTCTTTCCGTACCGGGATGATGACGTTGCCCGAACCGCCACTGGTCAGCAATCCCTCTTTATTGGGGAACACGGCACGCAGACTGACTGTACCCGTAGAGGTATCAATTACACCACTGATAGTTTCTATCTTACCTTCTTGCGGATAGACAGAACGGTCATTGAGCTGTAATTCGATAGAGTCCATCTCTGCCAGCGCCTTATCCTTGGAGCCGTAGCGGCGGGTGAGGTCAAGCAACTGATTCTCTGTCATGGAGAAATAGACATACATATTAGAATTATCGGATACGGTCGTCAGTGGTTTGGGCAAACTGGCGCTGACCAACGTCCCCACCCTATAAGGGAGCGTACCTACCATTCCATCTGCCGGACTCTTCACTTCTGTATAAGAGAGGTTATTGGCGGCATTCACCTGCTGCGCCTCGGCTTGGGCCAACTGGGCTTTCGCTGTCAGCAGGCTGTTGTAGGAAGTCTTTAAGTCAAACTCGGAAATCACCTTCTGGGCATAAAGCTCCTTCTTGCTGTCATATGTCAGTTGCGAAGTGGCCACGCCGGCACGGGCAGCTTCCACATTGGCTTCTGCTGTGCGCAAGGCTGCCAGATAGGGCACCTGGTCGATAATAAACAAGACTTGCCCCCGACGCACGGTCTGTCCTTCCTCCACACAAAGTTTGGTGAGTGTACCAGACACCTGCGGATAGATGTCGATGTCCTGCCGTCCGCGGATGGCTGCGGAATAGATTGTCTGCAGTTCTCTGTCGGTAGTCGAAATAGTCATCACCTGATATTCCGACTGGGGTTGCACGGCAGGCGCGCTGCCGCAGGCTGCCAGTGTTGCACAACAGATGACGGTCATCATCTGTTTCATCATACTCTTTTTTGTTTTCATACTCTTTATCTTAAAAAAAATAATACGCCGGCTTTATCTTTTATTTTTTAAGCCGGCAGCAAAGGTATGCCGTTTTTGAACAACCTTTTGTTTCATTGGAGGTACACGACTGTTCATTTTCGGAACATGCCATTTAACAATCCAAAAAGAACTCGTACCTTTGTGACCGCAAATCATAAACAATCTAAAATATGAACCCATTACTGACTACCAAACAAGAAACGTTCAGAGCCGGAACAGACAACCTGGAATTCTTCCGGGAACGTCTTCTGAAAATGAACAATGGAGCACTGATGTTCTGCACCCGTGGAGAAGCAATTATCACAATAGATTTAAGAAAATATCATATTGTACCCAATACGCACATTACGCTGCTTCCAAGTTCCATTATTTCACTGACAAGTGCGAGTAAAGATTTCCTGGTGGACTTCTTTGCCTATTCCGAGACAATGTTCAAGACGGCATGCTTCCGTTTAGAGCCGCCCTTCATACATTTTATAAAGGAGAATGCATGCTATACGCATACCGAAGACGAACCGGTTCGTGCTATCACGGGACTCATCACGGCAAGCAATGCCATCTACCGCGATTCTGAAAATCTGTATCGCGAAGCCATTGCACAAAACCTGCTGCAAATTTTCTTTCTCGACACCTACGACAAGGTTCAACGTTACTTTACGGAAGAGCAAATCAATGGCAGTAACCGGAAAGAAGAATTGTTCAAAAAGTTTATAAATCTGGTACATACGTACTGTACTACCCAGCGGGATGTCGCTTTTTATGCTGACCAACTCTGCATTTCGACCCGCTACCTATCTGCCATCACCAAACAAGTGGCAGAAGATTCTGCCAAAGAAATCATTGACGAAAACCTGATATTGGAACTGAAAATGGCGTTGCAATCCACCGGCATGTCACTGAAAGAGATTGCCGACAAATATCGTTTTCCCGACCAGTCTTTCTTCGGACGATATTTCAAGAAACACACGGGAATGTCACCCAAGGAATATAGAGCAAAAAAGAACTGAGGTATGAGCATGCATTTATCCCCTTCTCCTCTGCCTCTTTAGTATTTTTTCTATATATTTGTCAGACACTAATTTAATCAGTTCAATGCCATGAGAAAACTTACACACATGCTCCTTGCAGGCACTCTCATCCTGGCCTGCTCTTCATGCGGAGTAGAAACAACAGCCAACTATCAAGTCATTCCCTTGCCCCAGGAGATTGCCTTGAGTCAGGAATCCCCCTTCAACCTGAATGACGGTACCATCATCGCCTACCCCGAAAACAATGAACTTTTGAAACGCAATGCCGAGTTTCTGGCCGAATACATCAGCCAGTCCACCGGCCGCACCCTCCAGACAGAAGCCCTTGCCCCGGGAAGCGAAGCGCCCAAAGGCGCCATCACATTGGGACTGGATCCGGCTATCGGCAACCAGGAAGGCTATGTGCTGACCATCAAAGCCGACCGGGTGACCCTAAACGGACAGACCGAGAACGGAGTGTTCTACGGTATACAAACCCTGCGTAAATCAATCCCTGCCGAAACCAAAGCCACCTCTATCCTATTGCCTGCCGGCAGCATCCAGGATGAACCCCGCTTCAGCTACCGAGGCATGCACCTCGATGTGGGCCGCCACTTCTTTCCCATTGAGTTCGTAAAGAAATACATAGACTTGCTGGCACTTCACAATATGAATACCTTCCACTGGCACCTCACCGAAGACCAAGGCTGGAGAATAGAAATAAAGAAGTATCCCAAGCTGACGGAAATTGGCGCCTGGCGCGACCGTACCGTTATCGGCCGGAACACCGAAGAGTATGACAACACCCGGTATGGCGGTTTCTATACGCAGGAGCAAGCCAAAGAAATCGTAAAATATGCCGGGGAGCGCTATATCACGGTCATCCCCGAAGTAGACCTGCCCGGACACATGCTTGCCGCACTGGCCGCCTATCCCGAAATGGGATGTACCGGTGGACCGTATGAAGTGTGCCCACGTTGGGGCGTATTCGAAGATGTGCTGTGCATCGGCAACGAAAAGTCCATGCAGTTCCTCGAAGATGTCATGGCCGAAATCATTGACATATTCCCTTCCAAATACATCCACATCGGCGGTGACGAAGCTCCCCGCACCCGTTGGGAAAAGTGTCCCAAATGCCAGGCACGTATCAGAACCGAAAAATTGAAAGCCGACAAGAACCATACTGCCGAAGACCGTCTGCAGAGCTATTGTATGACACGTATCGAAAAGCTCCTCAATAGTAAAGGACGCCAGATTATCGGCTGGGATGAGATTCTGGAAGGCGACGTCGCCCCCAACGCAACTGTTATGTCATGGCGTGGCTCGGCAGGAGGAATCAAGGCGGCCCAACTGGGACACGACGTGATAATGACACCCAATGACTATTGCTACTTTGATTATTACCAAAGTGAGGATACCCGGCACGAACCATTTGCCATCGGAGGCTTTGTCCCATTGGAGAAAGTATACAGTCTGAATCCTACCGCCTCACTGACCGAAGAACAAGCTAAGCACATACTCGGCACACAAGCCAACCTTTGGACAGAATACATCCCGACCAGCGAACAGGTAGAGTATATGGTTCTCCCCCGTATGGCCGCCCTTGCCGAAGTACAATGGACACAACTGGAAAAGAAAGATTATACAAACTTCACTACCCGACTGGCCGGACTCATCGGCCTCTACCGGAGAGACGGGCTCAACTACCGGGAACCCTTCCGACAGCAGGCAGACTCCACAGCGACCGAGAAGAAGTAATCAGAACTGGAAATAGATAAACGGCTGTATCTCCGAACTTTTCATCTGAATGACCAGATAGATTACAGCAAGCATCAGTACCGCCTTTCCCAACAAGGGGAGGCGGATTACTGTTTTTGTGCAAGCACGTTCCCAACTGTCGGGCACAAAATGCAGCAGATAGCCCAATGCCATCAGTGCAAACACTTCCCAATAACCCTCTACCAGCTGCGGGAAGAGTTGCGGACGGAAAGTAGTGAATATCTGCTTCAGCATATCCATTGATGTGGAGAACTCCGCATTACGGAAGAATATCCAGCAGAAACAAACAAAATGGAAAGTGACAAGCACTCCGAAGAAGCGGTGGATGCCATGGCTCTCCGTCCCCTTCTTACGCCCGGTAAGCGTCATCCAGAACTTATGGGCTGCAAGCGCAACGCCATGCATCATTCCCCAAAGTACAAAATTCCACGAAGCGCCATGCCACAAGCCGCCCAGGAACATGGTAATGATGAGATTGGCATATTGGCGGATTTTCCCCTTCCGGTTGCCTCCCAAAGAAATATAAAGGTAATCGCGCAACCAGCTGGAAAGCGAAATATGCCACCGCCTCCAAAATTCCGTAATGGAAGCGGACTTATAAGGGGAATCGAAATTGATATTGAAATGGAAGCCCAGCAACAAGGCAATGCCGATAGCCATATCACTGTAACCGGAGAAGTCGCAATAAATCTGCAAGGCATAGCCATAAACACCCATCAGATTCTCCACCCCCGAATAAAGAGTAGGATTATCAAAAATACGCTCTACAAAGTTAACGCTGATATAGTCCGATATAACCGCTTTCTTGAAGAGCCCACTCACGATGAGGAAGATTCCACGTCCGAACATCTCATTGGAGACAAACAACGGGCGGCGGATTTGCGGAATGAAATCACGGGCACGTACAATAGGACCCGCCACCAACTGGGGAAAGAAAGAAACATAAAAAGCATAATCCAACAAACTGGTCAGAGGCGTTATCTGGCGACGGTACACATCTATCGTATAGCTCAACGACTGAAAAGTGAAAAAAGAGATGCCCACCGGAAGGAAAATATCCATTGTCGTGAACGTGCCTCCCGTCAGCGAGGCAAAAGTTTCGCCCAGAAAATTGGTGTACTTGAAGTAACACAACAATCCCAAATTGATGAACAGACTCAACACAACCCATGCCTTACGTAGCCAGGGAATAGCCTCGCGTGCCATCAAGCGTGCAATGAAAAAGTCACAGACCGTCACCAGTCCAAGCAGGAAGAAATAAGTGCCACTACTTTTATAATAGAAGTAATAGGAAAACAAGGTGACAAACAGCAAACGCGCCGTCGTCCGGCGTTGCAACAACAGATAAACCAATATAAAAGCGACAAACAGCCAGAGGAAAATACCACTGCTGAATATCATCGGGGCTTGCGGGTCATAAGTGAAGACATCGCGCAAACGGTCCAAGTCTATATTCAATCCGGATAAAAATTCGTCAATATTCCACATAATCGTTATAAGCTTTTAACAAGGCCTGGTAGAACAGCTCGCCTTGCAGGCGGTAACCGTCCGGCAAATAGTGTACATGGTCCGGACGCATCAATCCGGCTTCCTGCCAGTTGAGGCAGGCACGGTGGGTACCGCCAAGTATTTCGTACATGTCCCATACCGCCAATCCGTTTTCATCGGCATAGCGGCGGATGGTCTGCACGGCAACGGCAGTACGCGGATTAATCTTATAGGTCCGACGACGGCGACGCTGCCGGAAACTCTCGTAAGAGCCCGGAGGAGTGGTCATCAACATCGGTACATTCGGCAGTTTCTCGCGAAGCATGCGTACAAGGTCGTCCATCTGGCGATAGTGCAGCATTGTATTGTAACGGCGGTTATGGCTTTCGTTCGTCCCGAAGGAAAGAATAAGCAGGTCGGGATGCAGAGCCGCAATATCAGCAATACGGTCCGGACGGGTGAAAGTAGTACAAAATGCACCGTTGATACCTACATCGGTATAAGAGACTGCCCCGAAAGTGTCCTGCATCAACGCACCGGTGGTACGGGGGAAGATATGGCCGCGTATATGGCTGTCGCCCACATGTACGATGCGAAGCGTATCAGCGGAAGCGCCCAGCCGAGACAGACGCAACTTCTCCCAGAAAGGATTAAGAATACCCAGACTGTCGGTAAGTACATTCTCCTTCATTTGCCGGAATGCGGCGGGAAAAGTTATCAAAGGGACAGACACCGTATCCGTACGTTGGGAATAGAGGCAGAGAGTATCACAATCCGTTCCGCCGACATGACACGAAAGGCTGCCCGGCAATACATCTTGTGCATGGAGCGGCCCTATCGCCGCAATCAGCACCAGCACCGCGCAGCAAATCGTACATCGTAAATCGTACAATCGTGAATCCTCCTTATGGCTCCTCTTCATAGTAGGCCCTCCTTCTGTCATACTGTTCCTTACCATAAATCAAAGACTCATAAAGCAATCCCGCAAGATACTTTCCACCACGGAAGTTGATGTGCGTATAATCATAATTGGCCAGTGACGGCTTGGCATGCACCATCTCTGCCATACTGCCTTCCCCACCCATAGCCTCGAACATGTTCCAGAAAGCGACAGCCTCATCCGCCGCCAAATTCTGTTGATAACGAACCAGATTCTTGATACCGGGCATGGTACGCAGCTCCCCTTCTTCGGTCTTATAGTCACGGTCGCCCACGCTGACCACAAGGATGGCAGCTTGCGGAAAGGCTTCCTTGAGATGTTCCACCGTTGTCTGCATACCTGCAATGTACCTATCGTAATTGCGTCCGCGCTCGGTGGCCACATTCAAGCCGTATTGCAGGATTATCAGGTCGTAGGGTCGCTGCTCGTTGAACTCGCGCATCATCCACACGGGAACAGAACGGAGGGAGAGGCCGGAGCTGCCACGCAGTGAGAAGTTATCCAGCACAATGCCGGAAGTACCGTCCATGGCAAGGCCATAAAACAAGGTGGAGTCCGCACTTTCCACCGTCCAACGGACAGAACCGATATTTCCCTCTACCGTCATCTCCTGCAAATCATCAATCGGCTCAAAAGTCTCGGTAGTTGCTTCGCCACGATTGACGCGGACAGAAAGGGTGGTTGTGCCACGGTTATAGAAAAAAATACTGGCACGCTGGCAAGTATCCAGACGGGAGGCATAGTTCTTCTGCCCCCGCAGTTCCACATAAGCACCGGTATTCGGAATAAAGTAATGTCCGGAGACTCCCAGCTTGCTACGGTCAAAGAACACGGAGTCCATGACAGAATGACTCTGCCATCCGCTGAAGGAATGACGCACTGTAGGACGGAAGCCACTGGTCATGGACGTAATGGTGACAAAACCTACTCCGCAACCGCCATATTTCTGCTGAAGCATCTCGCGTAAATCAGCCGTCAGAATATCCGCTTCGATAAAGGAGTCGCCGAAGTAGGCGATACGAACCGGACGGGGTGCTTTGGCAAGCTCGTCGAGCGCCTGATAGAACCGCGTCATGCCACGCATGGTAGAATCGCTGTAATCTTCAATGCACGTCATGCCCGCACGGCAGGTGTCCACAAAGGCGGGCTTCACCTTCGGGGGCGGAGGCAGCAGGCTGTCCGGCTCACTCACCGGCTTGGAAGGACGACGCACGTCCCCCAAGATATCCACACGCCTCAGCACACGGCCACCCATCGTAATACTTGGCAACAGATGCATCAGCAACAATGCACCCCATACGATAAACGCCAACAGACCCGTATATTTCAATGAATTCTTTTCCATACCTAATGTGGCCGCAAAGATATAGATATAGGTTGAAAAAATCTCTCCGGACAAAAAAGAATTATCCCCAAAGAAACAAGATTTTTTCTCCGGGGATAACGGTTATAGACAGAGCAGACCCGATTAAATGGTCTGTTCGATATTCCAAACAAAAGCACGGAGTCCGAGTTGCTCGGTCTCCTTGTCCATCCGGTGGAGCGCTTCGAGCAACGGAGCCACCTTAGCCTCATCTATGATAGTGATGATGGCGGAACACATACTGGGCCAGGCATGGCTGCCATAGTGCGGTTCCCCCGTCTTACTGCCACGCCCCTGTACTTGCTGCCAATAGCTGAAGCCGCGGCAGTTGTGGCGGTCAAGCAATGCCATGATACGTTCAAAGAACGCTTGGTCGAATGTTATAAATACTGATTTCACGCTATATAATGTTTAGTGATTAATGTTTAATGATTAACGGATAATGATTAATCATTGTTTACGTGGTTTCGTCATCTTCTCCTTATGCAACTGGTAATAATCATTCAGCTCACGGTCTTTCTTAATCTTCTTACGCGTGCGGCGGATACCAACACCTGCAAACGAGCAATAGAGTACGGGGACAAGAATCAATGTCAGAATGGTAGATACCGTCAGACCGCCAATTACGGCAACACCCAACGGACGCCACATCTCGGCACCTTCACCCTGCCCTACAGCCATCGGCACCATACCGAGGATAGTGGTCAGCGTAGTCATCAATACCGGACGCAAACGGCTGCGGCCTGCCGTGACTACAGAGTGAAGCACCGCTTGACCACGTTCGCGGCAAAGCGTGATGTAGTCGATGAGTACGATACCGTTCTTCACCACAATACCAATCAACATGATTCCACCCAAAAGCGACATCACATTCAAATTGGTTCCCGTAAAGAATAATGCCATCAACACACCGCTGAATGCAAATGGAATGGAAAACATGATGATGAACGGATAGCTCAAAGACTCAAACTGAGCTGCCATCACAATGAATACGAGAATAACAATCAATACAGCCAGCGTTCCCAAGTCGGAGAATGAATCCTGTTGGTCCTCATACGAACCCGAAATCTGGATAGAAGCACCACTTGGTAAGTCCATCTTATCAATTATAGCATTACCATCGGCCACCACATCGCCCAAAGGTGCTCCCGAAATAACCGCAGATACAGTAACAATACGCTCACGGTCTTTACGTTCGATGGTAGGAGGAGCAGAACGCTCGACTACTTTGCCGAGGTCTTTCACGCGAATACCCTCACCGGAAGGCGTATAAATAAGGATGTTCTCCAAATCTTCAATCTTTGTACGGAATTCGGGAGCGTAACGCACACGGATGTCGTACTCGTCACCATCTTCGCGATAATAAGATGCCAAAGCACCATTTACACGATTACGCAGATAGTTGGAGGCAGTAGAAAGATTCAAGCCATGCAATGCCAGCTTCTCACGGTCAAAGTCCACCTGATATTCGGGCTGATAATCCTGACGGCTGATGTTCACTTCACTCACACCTTTCACCTGCAACAATTTCTCTTTCAGTTCGGCTGACACTTTGTCCGTAGCGGTGAAGTCGTAACCATAAACCTCAAAGTCGGCACTTGCCTGGGCGCTCATGCCGCCTGTGCTACCGCCCAGAATAACCTGCGCCTTGTCCAATTCAGGATACCCCTTCAAGTCCTCACGCATTTCGTCGCAAACGGTTTCCAGTGTCACGTCACGGTCTCCCGGACTCACCAGACTGATATTGAAACTAATGATATGACTACCGTTGTCCTGCATGGAAGCAAACGTATTGTCAGAGTCCGCCTGCCCCACAGTGTAGTTGCAAACTTTCATCATATCTCCGTAGCGCGTCATCCACTTGTTTGTCAGTTCCGAAGCCAACGCTTCCGCACGCTCCACACGGGCCCCGATGGGCAACTGAAGGTTGATACCGATGCGGCTATTGTCTGCTGCCGGGAAGAACTCGGTACCAATGTACTTGGCACAGAACAGACTTGCCACAAAGAATGCGGCACAGCCTGCCATAACCGTCAGACGATGGCGCACAGCCCAGTTCAACCGGTTCTGATACCACACGTCAAGACCGTCCAGCGCACGCTGAATCGGCGTATAGAGCGTAAGGAACATCTTACTCTGCTTTTTCTGCAAACGCAGAAGCTGCGCACACATCATCGGGGTGAATGACAAGGCTGAAACTGTGGAAACCGTCATAATCACACACATCATCCATCCCAACTGACGGAATAACACACCGGACATACCACTTACCATCGTCAATGGGAAGAATACCGCAATCATAGTCAGCGTAGATGCAATTACGGAGATGGCCACCTCGTTCGTGGCATGTATCGCTGCCTGCTTCGGTTCGGAACCCCGTTCAATATGGGTCGTTACATTCTCGAGTACCACAATGGCGTCGTCCACCACGTTACCAATAGCAATAGAGAGACAAGAGAGCGAGATGATATTCAGTGAACCGCCGTCGATGATACCCAGATAGATGAACGAGGCAACCAGTGACATCGGTATGGTGATACAAATAATGACCGTGGCACGCCAACGCCCCAAAAAAACGAACACCACCAAGATAACGAACAGCATAGCGTACATAATGGTTTCCTCCAAGCTGTCTATTGTATTCAAGATGTTATCGGAAGTATTGACAATGATCCCCAGCTTCACATCGCTCGGCAGTGACTTCTGCAACTGCGGCAACATATCAATTACCTTCTGCGAAATAGCTACAGAATTGGCACCCGATTGTTTCTGCACCACAATCATAGCGCCCTGCACACCGTTGCTATACGTCTTCTGTGCACGTTCCTCCACAGAGTCCACAACTTTTGCCACATCGCGCAGATAGACGGAAGCACCGTTGTGCGTACCTACCACGATGTTCTCCATCTCTTTGGGATCCTTGAACTCACCTTCCACACGCAGCGAATAGGTATTGCTACCCACATCGAACGTACCGCCCGGCGTATTCCGGTTTTCGGCACTGATAATAGAGCTGATAGTTTCTACAGAAAGGTTGTAGGCATCCAGTTTATTGGGGTCGCAATATACATTGACCTCACGCTTGGGGGCACCCGAAATGGACACCGTACCCACACCGGGCACACGCGCCAAGGGATTCGCCACGTTGTCATCCAATATTTTGTAAAGAGCCGGCTGGCTCTCCTCTGCCTGCACGGAGAGCAGCAGGATAGGAATCATGTCCGTACTGAACTTGAAGATGATGGGAGTTTCGACCTCATCGGGCAGCATGGAGCTCACCATGTCCAGTTTATCACGCACGTCGTTCGTCAGCACGTCTATGTCATATCCATACTCAAACTCCAGCGTAATCACGGAAATATTCTCCGACGAACGGGAAGTGATATGCTTCAAGTTGCTGACCGAATTCAGCACGTTTTCCAACGGACGGGTCACGTTATTCTCGATGTCCGAGGCACTGGCACCCTGATAGGTCGTCATCACCATAATGGTGTTGGTCTCGATGTCCGGATAAAGGTCTACCGGCAATTTCGACAGAGAGAACAGACCAAATATAGCCACTGCCAGGAAGCAGAGCGAGGTCATAATCGGTTTCTTAACCGCTCCTTCGTATAAACTCATAAGATTAATTCTTTAATTTGCCAATGTGCTAATATGCTAATTGGCTGCGCAATGTAGCTACATCGGCACATTAGCATATTATCACATTACCACATTACCATATTATTTTTCTACCTCGACTTCCACACCATCGGCTAATTTAGACTGCCCAGCAATAACAACTTGAGAGTTATTGTCTACACCGGAAATCAACTCATACTCCGTATCCATACGACGGCCAAGCTCTACCTTATTATAAGACACCTTGCCGTCCTTGTAGACATAGACATAGCGGTCGCCTGAACCGGCACGCTTCACAATGGCCAGGTCGGGAACAACCACGTGGTCCTGTGTTCCGAAGTTCAGCGTGGCGCGGGCAAACATTCCCGGACGTACGCGCTGATCACGGTTGACAAGCTGTATCTCTACCGGGAAAGTACGGGTAGCCGGGTCGATGGTAGGATAAACAAGGCTGATTTTGCCTTCGAACTCCTCGTCACCATAGACATCTACTTTCACGGATACGGGAGCGCCCTTCTTCACTTTGGTAAAGTAGCCTTCGGATACGTTGATGTATAGTTTTACCGGAGTGATTTGCTCCACTACCAGTACCGGTTCTCCACCGCTATACATATCTCCGTTATCGTAATTGCGTGCCGTCACCACCCCGTTAATGGGACTGAGCAACGAGGTGTTCTCCAAGAGATTCTTATAGGAAGTCTCACGGATGTCGAGATTCATCTTGGCGGTATCCCACTCCGACTTGGAGGCACCGCCTACCTTATACAACTCGTCAATACGCTTGAACTCTATCTGCTGGTTGTCCAACTGATATTTTATCTGCTTCAGATTGGCAGCATCCATGCTGACCAGCTTCTGGCCTTTCGACACGCGGTCGCCCACCTCCACAAAGATGCGGTCTATACGCACCGGAGAAGAGGGAGCAATATTGTTTTTTACTTCGGCTTCCACCGTAGCGGTGTATTCCTGAATCTGTTCCACGGGACGGGACGACACCTCGGCCAGTTTCACCCTCGGCTTCTCGTCCACCTTCTCAGCAGCAGCTTTATCACTACCTCCGCTACATGCCCCCAACATGGCAACAACCAGCAGGGCCATCCATTGAAAACCTTTTTTCATATCGTTGTTCTTATTTCTATTCTTCATTCTTAGTTCTTCATTCTTCGTTCTCTGCAATATAATCCTTTCCCAGCACTTGGTCAAGGTCAGCCTTCGCTACCAGATAATCATAGATGGACTGATTGTAAGTCAGTTCAGCCTCCGTAAGCTGCACTTGTGATGTGTTCAGTTCCAACACCGTACCTTTGCCTACCTCATAGCGTTTACCGGCAATCTGCACAGCTTTCTGTGCCTGCATCACATTCTCGCGGTTGCTGACAACCTGCTCGGAACTGGCAGCCATGTTGTTCTGGTAGCTGGTAATCTGCATGTTCAGCTTTCGCTCTGTGTCCAGACGGTTCTGCTCCAACTGACGTATCTGAATACGGTTGGACTTGAGCTTGGTGAAATTGCTTGCCTTATACAAAGGAATACTCAGCGTAAACATCAGTGCGGAACTTCCGCTCCAATTATAATCGAGGATGTTCCAATCCTCGTTGTAGAGTGACTGGTACTGGTAAGAATAGTTCATACCCAAAGTAGGCATGAAGTTGGCACGGAGTGACTTGATGTTCTGATTGAGCATCTTCCGGTTCAAGTCCAACTGCTTCATCGTCGTATTATTGTTCAGATTGGCAGCGGGCTGATTCAGTTCATTGGCAAACAGCTCCGTCTCATAGTTGCCGAGATTGTCGGCAATCTCTATATCCACATCGGCCGTTACCCCCATCAGTACCTTCAACTGCAACTTGGACAACGTCACGGCATTACCCGCTGAAATCACATTCGGCTTAATGCTGCGCATCTGCACCTCGGCACTGATTTTATCGAACTCGCTGACGGTACCCTGCTGATACTTGGCATTGACAATGTTGTAGTTGTCTTCTGCCAGCTTATAGCTCTTCTGCAACACATCGTAGGAGTCTTGCGTCAGCATCAGCTGATAGTAACCCTTAGTTACCTGGTTCACCAAGTCCAGCTTAGAAGCCCGTGACTTTTCCACAGCCAGTTCAATGTCTGTCTTCGTCATCGACATGGCCTTATATACGCTAGGGGCGAATATGGGCAAACTGATATTCAGCACCCCGCTTACCGTATTCGAATTGTCCATACCCATCTTGAACGACTGTCCACCAAGATTCATCTGTGCCGCACTGATGGTATGATTCCACGTACCGTCAATGCTTGCCTGCGGAAGCAAGTTCTGCCAGGTCTCCTTGTGAGTCACTTTCTTCAAAGCAATTTCTTCCTCCGCCACCTTTATGGTAGGATTGTCGCTTAAAGCAATCTCCAAGGCACGGTCAAGGGTCAGGGTCAGGGTATCCTTTGCCTCTTGTGCGCGCACATAGCCGCCGGCATACAGCACAGCAACTGCCAACAGTAGTGCTCTTCCTACCCAAAATCTCTGCATCTTCATAAATCAAAAATAGATTATTTATTAAAACTACTCCTTCGTTTCATCCGGCTTTACCTGATTCTTGCGATATTCGCAGATAAAGTCCTCCAGGACACGGGCACCCTTCTCCGTAGAGATACCGCGCAAGAAAGTGAACATGATAGATTCGTACACTTCAAGGAAAGAATACTCATTGCAGATGTCCGAATTCATCAGCAAATCGAGCTGGTCGCGCACGAGCAGATTGATAATGGCGAAATTCACATCATCACGAAAAATGCCTTGCTTCACGCCCTCTTTGAAGAAGTTCACTGTATCTTCCGAGCTCCGGTTCCGATTGTTCTTCATCAACTGATAAGCCTTGGGATATTTCTTGATATCCTCAAAAAACTTCTTGTTCGTGGCATGAAAACGCTCTATGCTCCACTGATAACATCTCAACAAAACTTCCAATACGTTACTGGAAGTCTCTATTACTCCTTTCACAAAAATATCACCATCCTTCTGGGATTTCAGGATACATTCTTCCAACAAGGTCTCCTTGTCCGGAAAAACTTCGTAGAGAGTGCGCTTAGAGATACCCAAAGATGCGGCAATCTCATCCATCGTGATACTTTTTATTCCATTTGTTGTAAATAATTCTACGGCGGCCAGAATGATACGTTCCCTCAGTTCCACCCGTGATGTTGAATGCTTCGTGTGTTCGCCCATTTTTCTTCCCTTTCTAAACTAAAACTATTTTTATTCATTATCGGAATAAAACGGGACAAATATAGAAAGAAAACTCAATTCGCCAATTAAGTTTCCTTTCTTATTGTTAACAGATTAATAATTATTATGTTTCTGGCAGATTTATTGGGAAGTTCCTAATAATCAAACTTTGTCCGGTTGAGGAAAGCGACTGTCTTATGGATTTCCTTATACATCACGATGTCTTCCTTCACAAAAGGGACTTCCTTGCGATATTCGTGCAGGAAACGCTCCAGAACGGGAGAAGTCTTTGCCGGACGGCGGAAGTCGATGCCTTGAGCGGCATTCATCAGTTCGATGGCAAGGATATGCTCCAGATTGTCCATAATGCGATAAAGCTTAGTAGCTGCATTGGCACCCATGCTGACATGGTCTTCCTGCCCGTTGGAGGAAACGATGGAGTCGCTGCTGGCGGCATAGCAGTACATCTTATTCTGGCTTACCATAGACGCGGCAGCATATTGCGGAATCATGAAACCGGAGTTCAGACCGGGATTGGCCACAAGGAATTCCGGAAGTCCACGCAGCCCCATGATAAGCTGGGCGATGCGCCGCTCGGATATATTGCCCAACTCTGCCAGGGCAATGCCGAGAAAGTCGTAGGAAATGGCAAGCGGCTGGCCGTGGAAGTTACCGCCCGAGATGATACGGTCCTCATCGGGGAAGATGGTGGGATTGTCCGTCACAGAATTGATTTCCGTCAGCAGGACGGAAGCCACGTAACGGATGGCGTCTTTCGTGGCCCCATGCACCTGAGGGATGCAACGGAACGAATAAGGGTCTTGTACATGCTGCTTGGGACGGGCTATCAGTTCGCTGCCTTCCAATAGTTTGCGGAAGTTGGCACCCGTTTCTATCTGGCCCTTGTGTGGACGGATCTGCTGGATACAGTTCATAAACGGGTCTATACGCCCGTCGAAAGCTTCCAGAGAAAGGGCGGCAATCAAGTCGGCTTTCTTGGAGAGACGGAAGGCTTTGAGAAGGGCAAAGACACCGTTGGCACTCATAAACTGGGTACCGTTGAGTAATGCCAATCCCTCTTTACTCATCAGCTTCACCGGTTCCCAACCGAACTCATCGAGCACACTGATAGCCTCGCGCTTCTTTCCTTTATAATAGACATCGCCCACACCGATAAGCGGCAAGAAGAGGTTGGCCAGAGGAGCCAGGTCGCCGGAGGCGCCCAGTGAGCCACGGTCATAAACGATAGGCATCACGTCGTTATTGAAGAAATCTAGGATGCGCTGCACGGTGATGACCTGCACACCGCTATGCCCCAAAGAGAGGGCATGCGCCTTGAGCAACATCATCAGTTTGATGATGACCGGGCGTATCTCCTCGCCCACACTGCAAGCATGGCTCTTGATGAGATTTTCCTGCAAGGTGCCCAGCTCGTCCGACGAAATGCTCTTACTGCACAACGAACCGAAACCGGTAGTAATGCCATACAAGGGTTCTTCCGACTCCGCAATCTTCTTGTCCAGATAATCGCGGCACTTCTGTATCCGCAGCTTGGCTTCCGGAGCCAGCTCCAGTTTCAGGTTTTCATTGATGATACGTTCGATGAGGTCGAAGGTCAACTCACCGGAACCTACATAATAGACATTGTTCATACTTTCAGCTCTTGATTGATTTCGTCCAACAATTCCTTTTCTTTCGCACAAGCCAGGCGTTCCAATTCGTCGGCTTCACTTTGGAGCTTGGACACAAACTCCTTGTCCTTCAGCGAACCCAGGTTGATGCGTACATTCATCAGTGCGCCCAGCACAGCCGAACGGGCAGACATCATGGCCACACAAGCATCCGTAACGGCATTGCGGTTGCCCAGGCGGGCTACATCCATGATGACCGTCATCAGCTCATACGCATTGCGTGCCACCTGCATGGGAACAAGGGCGGCAAACTTGGTAGCCTCCTGGATGGCAGCGCTGCGCGCCGCCTTTTCCTCATCCGTAGCTTTCGGCATCTTGAAGCAGGCAAACACCTTGTCGTAGGCTTCAGAGTCGCGGTCTATATCTGCTACAAAAGCCTCCTTTTGCTGCAAGGCAACTCCGGAGATATGGCGCATCAGCTCTTCGTGAAGTTCATAACCTTTCTTACCGATGGTGAGGTTAGCAACCATAGCGGCAAGAGCAGAAGCAATAGCACCGTTCAAAGCGGCAATACTACCGCCACCGGGGACGGGATCGCTACCCGCCACTTTATTCAAAAATTCCTTTACTGTCAAATCAACTAACATGATATTAAATATTAAAGATTAAGGATTAAGAGGGGATATCAGCACTTCTTAAAGTACAGGATAAAGCACTCCCCCCTTTATGGTGGTATTGACACAATTCATACCTACATAATAAGGTAGAAAGTGATAATTATCCGTATTGAGCACTACGAAGTCTCCTTTCTTGCCCACCTCGATGCTGCCGATGCTATCCGCGCGGTTCAAGGCGGCGGCACCGTTCAAGGTCAGGGCAGTGATGGCCTCTTCAATACTCATTTTCATATAAATGCACGCCAAGGCAAATGTCAGGGGGATGGAGCCGGAGAAACAACTGCCCGGATTGAGGTCGGTGGCAAGGGCCACGGCACAACCGGCATCAATCATTTCGCGTCCACGAGCATAGGGTTCTTTCAAAGTAAAGGCTGTCAGCGGAAGAAGGGTCGCCACAACTCCCTTGTCGGCCATGGCGTGGATGTCCGCATCCGAAGCATGCAGCAGATGGTCGGCAGAGACGGCAGAAAGTTCAGCAGCCAGTCCGGCACCCCCTAATGGTACAATCTCGTCGGCATGGAGTTTCAAGGCAAGTCCCATTTCCTTGGCTACCAGCAAAAGGCGACGGGACTGCTCGATGGAGAAAACGCCCTGCTCACAGAAGACATCGCAGAACTCTGCCAAATTATTATGAACCACTACGGGCATCACTTCGCGGATAATGTAGTCCACGTACTCGTCCGTCTGTCCGTTGTATTCTGCAGGCACAGCATGTGCACCGAGAAAAGTGGAGACAACGTCTACACGCTTGTGCTCGTCATTATTAAGGCTACGCATCACCCGAAGCTGCAGGAGCTCGGTTTCCTTGTCCAGACCGTAGCCGCTCTTTCCCTCTACGGTAGTCACTCCCATAGCACTCATCTGCTTCAGAAAGCCCTCCGCCTTGCTGCGCAGCTGGATGAAATTGCATGCACGGGTAGCTTTCACCGTACTCACGATGCCTCCTCCACGTTCCATGATGGACATGTAACTCTCTCCCTTCAAACGCCAGGAGAACTCCTCGGCACGCTCGCCACCAAACACAAAATGTGTGTGTGAGTCCACAAAGCCGGGTAGCAGACACTTGCCGCGGGCATTGTAATGCCAGTAGTGCTGATAATAGCCGTCACGCTCCTCTCCACGGTTAGGTCCGACGTAGGTGATGATGCCATCGGTCACTTCCACCGTAGCATTGTCGATGATGCTCAGTTGCTCCATCTCCTTGCCGCAACGGGCAGAAAAGCCGAGGGGGGTCACTACACGGGTATTGAATATAATAAGGTTTTCTGTCATAAAGCCTCTCTCCTAACCCCTCCCCCGTAGGGAGGGGAATTAAGTTAGTACTATTTAATTCGGTTACATTCGTGCTTCTAAGACTTGCTCCATGGAGAAGTTCTCCAATCCCAGATAGTAGGACGCTGTATCTATCAAGGCCTCCATCGGCACCAGACCGATAATCTCACTGCCCACAATACTGACGCCGTAGCGGCGGGCTTCCACACGCACCAGTTCGAAAGCACGGTAGAGGGCGGTGCGGGTATAGTCCGTCATGTTGATGGATACCTGCGTGATGCCGCGGTCCTTCAACTCCACTCCCATTGCCTTGCAATAACGCAGTCCTCCGCCGATGAAACGGATTTTCTTAGCGATGTCATGGGCTATCTCCAGACTGGGGGTATTGAGGTTGATGTTATAAGCCACCAAAGGCATGCGGGCACCGATAGCCACTGTGCCTGCGGTGGGATGACGTTCGGCCAGTCCGAAGTCGGGATGCCATTCCGGTTGCTTTATCTTCTCGGCCATACCTTCGAACTCCCCTTTACGGACAGCAGCCAAATTCTCCCGATGAGGGGCAGAAGCAGACTTTTCATATAAGAAGACGGGAAGATTGTAACGTTTTGCAACCTCCTTGCCCACTTCTTTCGAGAGGGCAACGGCTTCTTCCATCGTCACATTCCGGATGGGGATAAAAGGTACTACATCTACAGCACCCATACGAGGATGCTGTCCCTGATGGTGATTGAGGTCTATCAGCTCTACCGCCACGCCGATAGCTTCGAGCACAGCATCACGAAGCGGTTCCGGCTCGCCCACTACGGTCACCACAAGGCGGTTGTGGTCTTCATCGTTACTGTAATCCAACAGTTTCACACCTTGTTTGCCCCGAAAAGGAGCTACTATCTTATCTATCTTCTGCAAATCGCGCCCTTCGCTGAAATTGGGGACGCATTCCATAATCTTATTCATAATGCTCTTTAAAAAAAAATATATATACTCTGATTTTTCAGACGCAGATGACGCGAATTCTTTTTATCGGAATACAGAGACGTCGGGATTCTTTTGAAAGAAAAAATCCGCGTTATCCGCGTCTAAAAAATGAAATCATCACTTTACTTACTCCTTCACCACTTTCTGCACCAACTTCTCATCAGCCACATACGGCATCGTGATATGATAGCCGTCTGCATGCGTACGGTTAAACTCCTCGCTCGTCTCCATGGCATGCGGATTGCGTGCCCACGAACGGCGGGCCACACCACCCATCACATCCCACAACATAGCGGAACGCAGGATTTCGTCTACCCGGTCACTGCCGTCGCACACCATGCCGAAACCGCCGTTGATGGCTTTTCCGATACCTACGCCACCTCCATTGTGCAAGGCCACCAAGCTCATGCCACGCGCACAGTTTCCAGCAAAACACTGCACCGCCATATCTGCCATGACATTACTGCCGTCCTTGATATTGGATGTTTCACGGAATGGAGAGTCTGTACCGCTGACATCGTGATGGTCGCGTCCCAACATAATGGGGCCGACCTCTCCCTTACGCACCATTTCATTGAAGCGCAAAGCTATATTCATACGTCCCACGGCATCCTGATAAAGAATACGAGCCTGCGTGCCTACCACCAAGTTGTTTTTCTCCGCATCACGAATCCAATTATAGTTATCCAAATCTTGCCCGCGACGTGTAGGGTCGATACATTCCATCGCCGCACGGTCGGTCTTCACCAAGTCTTCATGTTTTCCACTGAGGCACACCCAGCGGAACGGACCATAACCATAATCAAACAGTTCCGGTCCCATTATGTCTTCCACATAGCTGGGAAAGATGAAGCCGTTCTTATCATCTCCGTCCCGAGCAATTTCGCTCACGCCGGCATCGTAGACGGCTTTCATGAAGGAGTTCCCATAATCGAAGAAGTACGTGCCGTGTTCCACCAGCCTTTTTATAGCCTTGAAATGACGCTCCAAGGAAGCATCCACCAGACACCGGAATTTCGACGGATTCTCGTGCAGCATATGGGTACGCTGCTCAAACGTCAGTCCGGCAGGACAGTAACCGCCCTCATAGGTGGCATGGCAGGAAGTCTGGTCGGAAAGTAAATCTATGTGCAACTGCTTCTGCACCGCATATTCCAGCAAATCGACGACATTGCCGTGATAGGCCACAGAAACCGGGCGACACTCGTCCATGGCTTGTCGAGCCAGCGAGAAGGCTTCTTCCAGAGAATCTGTAACGTGTCCCACCCAGCCCTGGGTATGGCGGGTTTCGATGCGGGAAGCATCCACCTCGGCAATGATTGCCGCCGCCCCTGCCATCTCGGCAGCTTTGGGCTGCGCACCGCTCATGCCTCCCAGACCGGAAGAAACAAACAAGCGTCCGCGCAAATCGCCATCTTGCGGAATGCCCAGTTTCAGACGGCCTGCATTCAGCAACGTATTGAACGTGCCGTGCACGATGCCCTGCGGACCGATGTACATCCAGCCGCCGGCAGTCATCTGCCCGTAGTTGGCAACGCCCATCTGCATAGCGGTGTGCCAGTCCTTCTGATTATCATAGAGCCCCACCATCAGCGCATTGGTAATGATGACACGGGGCGCCTCGGGCTTGGACTTGAAAAGCCCCAACGGATGTCCGCTTTCGATGACCAGTGTCTGTTCGCGCGTCAACACTTCGAGGTACTGCTTGATGAGCCGGTATTGCATC
Source organism: Bacteroides sp. AF39-16AC (assembly GCF_003602735.1). Taxonomy (NCBI): domain Bacteria; kingdom Pseudomonadati; phylum Bacteroidota; class Bacteroidia; order Bacteroidales; family Bacteroidaceae; genus Bacteroides; species Bacteroides sp. AF39-16AC. Next base: position 26,451 of record NZ_QTLN01000009.1, read on the forward strand.
CAGTTCTGGCAGACCTGTCCCGTCTCACCATAGGTAACTAATTCATACGGATAAAGGGCGATGTCGAAACAAAGATTATTGTCAATCATCACCTGGAAGGCCTTGCCTTCAATGCAGTTCCCCTTGTACTCGTCGATGGGTTTCGCTTTGAGGTCGCCCTGCGGGCGGTAGCGGTAGCCGTAGATACGTCCACGTGTACGCAGTTCTTCCATGAACTCCGGAGCGAGGGTTTCGTGCAGCTCTTTGGGGATGTAGCGCAAAGCGTTCTTCAATGCCGTAGCCGTCTGCGCAGGGGTAAGGGTGTAGCCACGGTCGGGTGCCCGCCGGATACCCTCGACAAAGGAAGGATAGGCAGGCAATGTTTTACTTAAGGTTATCTCCATGACATATAAAGATTAAGGATTTACAAAGTGTCAGCCCACAAGGGTTATATTTGCCGCAATATAGAAATAAATCCCGACATTCGCAATGGAATGCCGGGATTATTTATCTTTTAGTCAGAAACCAACAAAGAGGAATTCTATTTTAAAGCCATTTTATTGATTTTCATTATCTGATAGACACCTTCATAATCGGCGGCAAATCCGTCATCGGCTTTGCCCATATCGACTACTTCCAACTCTACGTATACCGGTTTTCCGTTTTTAATTCCTTTCGTCATATCATCATATTTCTGCATGAGTTCTCCGGTCTCATCCACAATCCAATAATCGGCAGAATCTCCTTCGGCTTTGAAGGAACGCACTTCATGGCCGACGACCAGCTCGCCTTTTACTGACAAAAGTTTCTTGGCAGGGGTAAGCACCGCGGCAGGTATTGTTTCTTGATTCAGTGCTTCATTGTTCCTGGCATATTTCAAGAGCAACTCTCCTCTTTTGAGAATCAAGCTGTCCTGCGTCAGTTTTTCTATTGTCAGCGTATCCGTGAAAGAAATATTCTGGTGATTGCCGATGCTGGTACCTGAAAGTAACAACCGGTTTCCTACTTTTTTCCATGCCTCATATTTCAAGGTGGCCATGTTAATGGAAGAGGCGCTTCCGTCCCCATCAAGAACGAAACCTTGTTGCATGCCGGGCATTCCCGGAACCGGCTCCACCCAGGAGCCTTCAATGGAGGCATTGTTGCAAGCAGTCAAAGCAACCATGCCAAGAACAGCAGTTAAATCTCTCAATCTTTTCATGTCTCTTTTCTTTCTAAAACTATATTTCTAAACAAAGGAACTCTTGTATTTCCTCTATGTTCCTGCAAAATAATGTTTTTACGGGAGCTTCCATATATTGAAGAGTCTTTTCACAAAACAAATTGTGAATATTTATTTGGAAATTATTCAAGCTAGCATTACCTTTGTACCGAAATTCAAAAAACGATATGAACCAGTCTTTAACTACAACATACAATACGCGCAATGCTGCATGGGGCAACAAGACCTTATGCGGCCATTTCATAGTGCACGTACATTGGTTCAGCGGATTCATTTAACTACCCTGCAATTTACATTTTACTATTTTGCACTTCCCTTACCGAGAAAAGGAGGGAGAAATGCCGTGTATGGGGTTTCCATTCGGAAAAACCGGACTAACCTATGTATTCACCAAAAAGAAGAAGAAAACTTATGTTTACAATTATATCTATCATGTTTATAGGAATCGGTATCGGATACCTGATGCGTAACGTACAAATGTTGCAAAAAGTGGAGAAAAGCGCCTCGCTCACCATCTTACTGCTGCTCTTTGTACTCGGTGTATCCATCGGCTCCAACCGTCTGATTGTTGACAATCTGGGAAGATTCGGGTGGCAGGCCGCCGTACTGGCCTCACTGAGCATTACAGGCAGCATGCTGGCCTCACTGATGGTGTTTCACCTATTTTTCAAGAAAGGAGAGAAGAGATGAAGGGAAGTTTGACGGTTGTTGCATTTTTCTGTGCCGGCTGCCTGATGGGAGTAGCCAATGATTTTCAGTTCGACCTGCACGACTTATCCATGTATGTGCTCTATGCATTGATGTTCCAGGTGGGCATCGGCATCGGGAGCAACAAGAAACTGAAGGAGCTGGTCAAGAGCCTGCGGCCCAAAATGCTTTTGGTGCCGATGGCCACCATTGTGGGAACGCTGTTGTTCTCCGCCTTCGCCAGTCTGCTGTTGAGCCAATGGAGTGTGTTCGACTGCATGGCGGTGGGTAGCGGATTTGCTTATTATTCGCTTTCCTCCATTCTGATTACGCAATTCAAGGAACCTTCCATAGGCCTGCAACTCGCCACGGAGCTGGGCACCATCGCCCTGCTTGCCAATATCTTCCGTGAAATGATGGCTTTGCTGGGTGCACCGCTCATCCGGAAATATTTCGGCAAACTGGCACCTATATCGGCGGCAGGGGTCAATTCGATGGATGTACTTCTACCCTCCATCACCCAATATTCCGGAAAGGACGTGATTCCTATCGCTATATTCCACGGAATATTAATTGATATGAGTGTACCGGTATTCGTATCCTTCTTCTGCAATCTGTAAACAGCAGGCCGAAAAGAGGGAGATAAGGCCTCATTGTATTCATACTGTAACAACGTGAACAACAGCGACTTCTCACTGCAAAGTGAGTGCATGCATTTTGCAGTGCCACTGCATACCGTTTGCAGCATCACTGCATACCTATTTGCAGTGATACTGCAACTGCTTTGCAGCGCGACTGCAACGGGTTTGCAGTGACGCTGCAAAAGGTGTGCAGTGACTTTGCAGCCGGTCACCAAGCTACCGCATACTCGTAGTGGTCGAACTTAGGCTTGGTGCCTATGCCTACCGCATTGAATACCCGGGCTATCCGCTGCTGTTCTTCGGGAGAGATAGGGCGCTCGCCCTTGCGGCAATGATAGTAATAGCGTTCGCAAGAGAAGCATCCCATCACGCGATGGCGCACGGTGAAAAGCAGCTTGGTGGGTACTTCGTCGAAAAGGCGTGTCATACCGCGGGCATAATGCAGCTGCTCGCTGGAGCGGTAACGGGCACAAGTGGAGGACCCGGACAAGCTGCCGACATAAAAAGGATTCACCGCACGAACGGACTGTGGCTGGGGGCCTTCACTCTCGGACAACAGTTGTGCCGCTATCGCCCGCAGGCAGGAAGAGGCTTTGGGGCACTTTCCGTTACCCGCAAAGCAGTATTCGTACCCATCGGGCACGTCTTGCAATAATATCATCTTATTAATGATTAATGATTAGTGATTAATGGACGGAGTGCACGCAGATACTTGCCGATGACCTCTGCCGACTCGCTTGTTTCTTTCTCGAATTCGGCGTGCAGTGTCGGGTATCCGGCAAGCAATTGCATCATTCGCTCACGTCCCACGAACTCGGACTTTCCGGTTTCGGGATTCAGTTCGTAATAGACGCGGGCATGCACCAGTCCCGAAGCATTGATGGCGTCTCCCACTTCACCGCCCAATCGTGTGGCATCATCGGGAGTCATGGTACTGGTGGCTGCTTGTCCCACAGGCTGTGCACAGAAGTAAACCTTGCCGCCGAGCCACATGGCAGGTGCATACCACTGCCCGAAGCGATAACGCTTATAGCGCATCTTACGGCAATTGACATAAAGCGAGGTATCTACCCGTACAGCATAACAACGGGACTTCAAATAACGGCAAAGACCGGGATTGTCGTCTACCGTAATACGATAATCGGCACCGCCCATGAGGTAAATCTGGTTCTTTGTACGCTTCTCAATCTTCAGTGTGGTAACCGTATCGCCACGGTTCTCCACCAACTCTTTCAGATTGGAATACATTACCTGTTGCGCCCCCACCGGCAAAACCGCCAGCAACATCAGAACGCCTAACAACCAACTCTTCTTCATATCCCAACCTCCTCTTTTCTGAAACTTTGTTTTAGTGAGCGAAAGGTACATTTTTTATCGGAAGTAGACAAAAAATCGCGGAAAAAACAATTGGAAATGTATATCTTTGCCTTAAACTTAACATGTATGGAGCAAATAAATACGATAGATAAAATCAGCGCCGTCTACCGCAACACGGCAGAAGAGGCAAGACAAGAACTGAATAAAGTACAACAGAAGATTTACCGCATCGGCAGCCTGCGCCTGCTGCTATTTGTGGCAGGAGTAGTAGGAATTATCTATTTCTGGAGCGAGAGCTGGGGTATACTGGCCTGCATTGCCCTCATCACCCTACTGCCGTTCCTATTTTTTATGAAATACCACAACCGGCTGTTCCATCGCAAGGACTATCTGGAAAAGAAGATAGAAATCAACGAGCAGGAACTCGCCGCTCTGGATTACGATACGTCTTCTTTCGATGACGGCGAAGCATACATCGACCCCACCCATCTCTACACCTATGATTTGGATGTTTTCGGTCCGCATTCCCTTTTCCAGTACATCAACCGTACCTGCACACAGCCCGGGAAACACCGCCTCGCCCACTGGCTGGGGAAACATCTCGAGAGAAAGGAAGAAATCATCCGCCGACAAGAAGCCGTCAGTGAACTGGCTCCGGAACTGAAATTCCGTCAGCGCTTCCGTATCCTCGGCCTGCTGTACAAAGGAAAAGCCGCCGATGAAACAGAACTGTGCCAATGGGCGGAAAGTCCGAGCATCTTCCGGAGCCGGAAATTACTGCGCCTCCTGCCGGTACTGGTGACGGGAGCCAACCTCATCTGCCTCGCACTCGTCATGGCAGGAATTCTGTCCGCAAGTATCTACGGCATCATCTGGACCTGCTTCGTCATCGCCGGCTTCGGCTTCACTGGCAAAGTCACCAAGATGCAGGCCATCTATGGCAAAAAACTGCAAATTCTCTCCACCTACGCCGCCCTGCTCCACCTCATGGAAAAGCAGCCTGCACAAGCCACCCTGCTCAAAGAGATAAGACAACAGATTGACGGAGAAAAACGGAAAGCCTCCCACTCCATCAGCAGGCTGAACAAGCTCATGGATGAACTCGACCAACGCAACAATGTCTTTATGTACGTCATTCTGAACGGCCTCTTCTTCTGGGAACTGCGTCAAATCATGCGCATTGAAGCCTGGAAAGAGCAATATGCCGCTGAACTGCCCGGGTGGCTCGATGCCATCGGACAAATGGATGCGCTCAACTCACTGGCAACATTTGCCTATAATCATCCGGACTATATTTACCCAAAGATAGTTCAAGCGGAAAGAAAGGGAAAAGGAAACCTAAATAAAGAAGAAGAAAGCAATTCTGAAACGGAAGCACCCATCAATGCCCCTTCCTCCTTCCGTCTCCGTGCCGAAGCCCTGGGCCATCCGCTGATGAACCGTGACCGCTGTGTCCGCAATGACATCGACATGGTGAAACGACCGTTTTTCATCATCGTCACCGGCGCCAACATGGCAGGGAAAAGCACCTATCTGCGTACGGTGGGCATCAATTACCTCCTTGCCTGCATCGGCGCCCCCGTCTGTGCCCGCCAAATGGAAATATGCCCGGCCCGGCTCATCACTAGCCTGCGTACCTCGGATTCACTGAACGACAACGAGTCCTACTTCTTTGCCGAACTCAAACGTCTGAAACTCATCATAGACAAGCTGCAGGCTGGTGAGGAGCTTTTCATCATCCTCGACGAAATTCTGAAAGGTACCAACTCCATGGACAAGCAGAAAGGCTCCTTTGCCCTTATCAAGCAATTCATGACTTTGCAGGCCAATGGCATCATTGCCACCCACGACCTGCTGCTGGGAACACTCATCGACCTCTTCCCCGATGACATCCGCAACTATCGCTTCGAAGCAGACATTACAGACAATGAACTGACCTTCTCCTACCGCTTGCGCCCAGGTATCGCCCAGAATATGAACGCCTGCTTCCTGATGAAAAAAATGGGGATTGCCGTTGCCGACTAATCCCCACCACAGTTAAAGTCAAGTCTAACTCTTTGACTGATTATGCTGTTTTACATTTCTCCAGGAAAGTAGACACTGCAACCGCATCGCTACCCGTATAGTAGCGTACGGAAGTTACCGGAGTATATGTGTAAGGCACAAACTGATACAACTGTACAGCCGCAAATTTATTGTCCTGCGAAATCATGACATCCATGCGCACATTTCCACTGCCGCTACTTTTTATTTCAGTCTCGCCATTCAGCTGTTCATTCTCAATCATATCTGTAAGTTTGCCCAAATATTTCAAATCGAAGAAAACACTGCGTTCCTTGGTCACACTGCCCGTCGGCAAATAGACCACTTCCTTCGATTTCCAAAACAGACGGAACACGCCAAGCAAGACGAATGCCGTACCCAGCACCATCAAAGCCATGCTGAGAGTGGAAGATTTATCACTCATCTCAAAAATGGATGCAAAAATAAAAACACCGACCAGCAGCATAGCTACTGAAAAGATAAGTCCTGAAACACTGGTACGCTTTACAATATCGGGATGTGAAGACGCAAAAAGAGTTGCGTCAATAGTTTGAGTTGCCATAATTATAATATGTTTTAATGAATTTATTAGAAATAGAAAATACAGTATTTCCCTGCAAAAACACATAGTCTGACCATACACAAGGGAAAAAGGAAGATTCAATAAAACACTAAATGAGAATACGCCTTAGCGTGAAAATGTAATATTCGCACACCGGCTGGCAACGATAATAGGCAGTGGCATCATAGAGTTTCTCACGATGCAGAGACAAAACAGCCGCTCGCTGGGCCAGTTTGTCAATCCAGTCCTTTAAAGAAAATATATATTCCGTGGTAGAAATGCGCTGTATACGGGAGTACGTCAGCGAATGTAATTGTCCACCCATGCCCGCCAGCTCTGCATCCGGCAGATAAGGCAATTGAGGCATCTCAATATAGGCATCAGTCTGCTCATGTACGGCAATAGTATTCTCACTCACAACATTCCCACCACTCGCCGCTTTATTGGCAAATGTATCGCTTACAGTCTGCCATAAAGCCAATGCAAGCACCATGAATCCTATGAATCTTAAGAATTTAGCCATATCTATGTGCAAATATAACAGTTTCTTTCAGGAATTTGTTTAATGCACACATCTTTTAATGTTTCTTGGATGATTTATAGGAAATAAAAAGCCGCTCCAAACAAATTGGAACGGCTTCTATATATAAAAAGAATAGTTGAATTATTCAGCTTTAGCTTCCTCAGCAGCAGGAGCTTCTGCAACTGGTGCAGCAGTTTCTGCAGCAGGAGTAGCTTCAGTAGCAGCAGCTTTCTTTGAACGGCGGGTACGAGTAGCCTTCTTGGCAACCTTTTCCTTAGCCATGTTTTCGTTGTAGTCAACGAGTTCAATGAAGCACATTTCAGCATTGTCACCCAAACGGTTACCAGTCTTGATAATACGAGTGTAACCACCCGGACGATCAGCAATCTTCACAGAGATTTCTTTAAACAATTCAGTTACAGCATACTTGTCTTGCAAATTGCTAAATACAACACGACGGGAATTAGTCGTATCGTCTTTAGCCTTTGTAATCAAAGGCTCAACAAACTTCTTCAAAGCTTTAGCCTTTGCAACGGTCGTAGTGATTCTTTTGTGCTTAATCAAAGAACACGCCATATTAGCCAACATAGCGTTTCTATGAGAGGCAGTACGACCCAAATGGTTGAATTTCTTATTATGTCTCATTTTTTATTCTTTATCTAATTTATATTTAGAAATATCAGTTCCAAACGACAGATTCAGACTTTCCAGCAAATCATCAAGCTCGGTAAGCGATTTCTTTCCGAAGTTTCTGAATTTCAGCAAATCCGTCTTGTTGAATTGTACCAAGTCACCAAGAGTCTCTACATCTGCAGCCTTCAGACAGTTGAGGGCACGTACAGAGAGATCCATATCAACAAGCTTGGTCTTTAGCAACTGACGCATGTGCAATACTTCTTCATCAAATTCTTCGTTGCCGTCAACATCATTTGTTTCCAGCGTAATCTTCTCGTCAGAGAAGAGCATAAAGTGATAAATCAGAATCTTTGCAGCTTCTTTCAAGGCTTCTTTCGGATGAATGGAACCGTCGGTAGTAATCTCAAGTACCAGTTTCTCGTAGTCGGTCTTCTGCTCTACACGGAAGTTCTCTACCTGATACTTCACATTACGTATCGGAGTATAAATAGAATCGATAGGAATTACGTTCACATCGGTGCAATATTCGCGGTTTTCGTCAGCAGGAACATAACCACGACCTTTGTTGATCGTAATATCTATCTGCATAGTCGACTTTGAATCTAAATGACAAATAACTAATTCAGGATTTAACACTTCAAATCCAGTCAAATACTTACCTATGTCACCTGCTTTAAATTCACTTGAATTCTCGACTGTAATACTTACTTTCTCACTCTCGAATTCTTCAACTACTTGCTTGAATCTCACTTGTTTCAGATTCAAGATAATGTTAGTAACATCCTCTTTTGCCCCCGGAACACTGGAAAATTCATGCTCAACACCGTCTATCTTGATAGTAGTGATAGCAAAACCTTCCAATGAAGAAAGCAGGATGCGGCGCAGTGCATTACCCACGGTAATACCGAAACCGGGCTCCAACGGACGAAATTCGAATTTTCCGAATCTAGAGTCCGCTTCCAACATTAATACTTTATCAGGTTTTTGAAATGCTAATATCGCCATGAAATTAATTATTATTTAGAATACAATTCTACGATCAAATGCTCTTTAATGTTTTCAGGAATGTCTGCTCTTTCAGGTACATGCAGCAATTTGCCTACCTTAGAGTTATCATCCCATTCCAACCAAGGATATTTGCTATGGTTAAAGCCAGCCAGTGAATTAGCGATAACTTCCAATGATTTGGATCTTTCACGAACACCGATCACCTGACCCGGTTTCACTGCATAAGAAGGAATATTCACAACCTCACCGTCTACAGTAATGTGCTTGTGGCTCACCAACTGACGAGCAGCTGCGCGAGTAGGAGCAATACCCAAACGGAATACGATATTGTCAAGGCGACCTTCCAACAATTGGAGAAGGATTTCACCAGTAATACCTTTAGCAGTCTCAGCCTTCTCAAACAAGTTGCGGAATTGTTTTTCCAAAACGCCATAAGTATATTTGGCTTTCTGTTTCTCACGAAGTTGAACACCGTATTCAGAAGTCTTTCTCTTTCTGGAATTACCGTGCTGTCCGGGAGGATAGTTCTTCTTTGACAATACTTTATCTGCTCCAAAGATACCTTCACCGAATTTACGGGCTATTCTTGATTTTGGTCCAGTATATCTAGCCATTTCTTTTAAATATTTAATTGTTTATTCATGAACTTGGGTTTGTTGCAGCCGCGATTGCAGAGAGAAAGTTTACAATCCAATAACAAAATCAAGTCTCACTTCTATTAAAGGTAAATTTTAAACTCTACGTCTTTTCGGAGGACGACAACCGTTGTGCGGAAGCGGAGTTACGTCAATGATTTCAGTAACCTCGATACCTGCACCGTGGATAGTTCTAATAGCAGACTCACGTCCGTTACCCGGGCCCTTCACATATGCTTTTACCTTTCTCAAGCCAAGATCGTATGCTATCTTAGCACAATCTTGAGCAGCCATCTGTGCTGCGTAGGGAGTGTTCTTCTTTGAACCTCTAAAACCCATCTTTCCGGCAGAAGACCAAGAAATGATCTGACCTTCGCTGTTTGCCAGAGAAACAATAATGTTGTTAAAAGATGAATGAACATGCAACTGTCCATTAGCATCAACCTTCACATTTCTCTTTTTTGCTGCAACTGTTTTTTTTGCCATATCAACAATTATTATTTAGTAGCTTTTTTCTTATTAGCAACGGTTTTCTTTCTACCCTTACGAGTACGGGCATTGTTCTTTGTGCTCTGACCTCTTACTGGAAGACCAATACGATGACGAACACCACGATAGCAACCGATATCCATTAAACGCTTAATGTTCAATTGAACTTCAGAACGAAGATCACCTTCAACCTTATACTCTGCACCAATGATCTCACGAATCTTGGCAGCCTGATCATCCGTCCAGTCTTTTACTTTCAGGTCTCTGTCAACACCTGCTTTATCCAAAATTTTTGCTGAACTACTACGACCTATACCATATACATAGGTCAACGCAACTTCACCTCTCTTGTTTTGAGGCAAATCGACACCAACTATTCTTATAGCCATATACTAAATTATTTTTTTTGCAAAAATAATAATATTATCCTTGACGTTGTTTATACTTAGGATTTTTCTTGTTAATAACATACAAACGGCCATTACGTCTAACGATCTTACACTCTGGCGTACGTTTCTTTAAGGATGCTCTTACTTTCATATCTTAATTTTATTTATATCTAAATACAATTCTTCCTTTCGATAAATCGTAAGGAGACATTTCGACTCTTACTTTATCCCCTGGCAGGATTTTGATGTAATGCATCCGCATCTTACCGGAAATATGTGCAGTAATCTCATGTCCGTTTTCTAATTCAACACGAAACATTGCATTAGACAATGCTTCAACTATAACTCCATCTTGTTCTATTGCAGATTGCTTTGCCATATTAATTTCTTAAATTGCTTTATCTCCTAATACTTCTTCAATGAACTCGAATGATGACAATATATCAGCTTCACCAGTGCCGACTGCTATCGTATGTTCAAAATGAGCTGCACACTTGCGGTCTTTTGTCCTCACCGTCCAGCCATCACGCTCCATGAGTATTTGTCGGTTACCTAAAGTTATCATCGGTTCAATGGCAATGCACAAGCCTTTCTTCAGCATTGTCCCATAACCACGCTTTCCGTAATTGGGAACCTGAGGATCTTCATGCATTTCCTTGCCTATTCCGTGACCCACAAACTCACGCACCACACCATAAGAATTAGATTCGCAGTGCTGCTGTATCGCATAACCGATATCACCCAACCGCTTGCCGTGAACGGCATTCTGTATCCCTATGTACAATGCTTCTTTAGTAACCTTCAGTAATTTGCGGACTTCTTCGTCAACTTCACCTACACAAAACGTATAGGCTGAGTCGCCACAAAAGCCATTCATGTAAGTACCACAATCAACAGACACGATATCACCATCTTTCAGTACCACATCATCTCCCGGAATACCATGTACCACCTGGTCATTTACAGATGTGCAAATAGAAGCTGGAAACGGATCGCCATATTGATTAGGAAAACCTTTAAAGGTTGGAACAGCACCATTGTCTCTGATGAACTCTTCCGCCACCCTATCCAGCTCTTTTGTTGTCACTCCGGGCTTTATAACCTTAGCTATCTCAGCCAACGTCTTTCCAACAAGCAAATTACTCTTGCGGAGCAGCTCTATTTCATCTTCTGTTTTAAGAAATATCATTCTTCAAAAAAGATTAATATGCAGCTACATTACCACTGCGGCCTTTAATACGTCCGGATTTCAGCAAACCGTCATAGTGTCTCATCAACAAATGACTTTCTACCTGCTGGAGAGTATCAAGCACCACACCCACAAGGATTAACAAAGATGTACCGCCAAAGAATTGAGCAAACTCAGCTTTCACACCGAATATACCGGCAAACGCAGGCATAATGGCAACCAAGGCCAAGAAGAAAGAACCAGGCAAAGTAATACGCGACATAATCACGTCAATATACTCAGCAGTTTGCTTTCCTGGCTTGATACCCGGAATAAAACCATTGTTTCTCTTCATATCTTCAGCCATCTGAGTCGGGTTAATAGTAATTGCAGTATAGAAATACGTAAACAATATAATCAACACTGCAAAAATCAAATTATACCAAAAGCTTGTATGATCAGTCAATGCACGTACGAAACCACTTGCATCATTTACATTTGAGAACCCAACAAGAGTGATAGGAATAAACATGATAGCCTGAGCAAAAATGATAGGCATCACGTTAGCAGCATTCACCTTCAAAGGAATATACTGTCTAGCACCGCCATATTGCTTGTTACCCACGATCTTCTTCGCATATTGTACAGGAATCTTTCTAGTTCCCTGCACCAAAAGAATAGCGAATGCAATAACAACCAGCAGAACAACAAGCTCAATCAAGAACATTACCAGACCACCAGTCTTGTCCGTCATACGGGAAATCAATTCCTGGAATAAGGACTGTGGCAGACGGGCGATGATACCAATCATGATAATCAGCGAAATACCATTACCGATACCCTTATCCGTAATTCTCTCACCAAGCCACAAAATAAACATACTTCCAGCCGCTAAAATAATGGTAGAAGTAAACATAAACAGAGTCCAATCTAATGAAGCATTTAAAGAAGGACCAGCCTGCATCTTAAGATTGAGCAAATAAGAAGGAGCCTGAACCAAAAGAATAAGAATCGTCAGATAACGAGTATATTGATTCATTTTTCTTCTACCACTCTCACCTTCGCGCTGCAATTTCTGGAAATACGGAACCGCAATACCCAGCAACTGAATCACAATGGAGGCAGAGATGTACGGCATGATACCCAATGCAAAAATAGAGGCATTGGAAAATGCTCCTCCGGAAAACATATTTAACAAGGCTAAAAGACCTTCGCTTGTCTGTTGATGCAATTGTGTCAGCATTGACGGATTGATACCCGGCAAAACGACATACGAACCAAAACGGTAGATTGCCACAAACAATATGGTAATGAGGATCCGTTGTCTCAGATCCTCAATTTTCCATATATTCTTTAATGTTTCAATAGCTTTTCTCATTGAATTAGAGTTTTACTACTTGTCCACCAGCAGCTTCGATGGCAGCAACAGCAGTCTTAGAAAATGCATGTGCTTGTACATCCAACTTAGCAGTCAAAGTTCCGTTACCTAATACTTTTACCAACTGGCTTGCAGAAATGAAACCAGCAGCAATGAAGTCACTGATACCTACAGTCTGCAAGTTCTTTGCTTCAGCCAATTTCTGAATTGTATCCAAGTTGATAGCCTTATACTCTACACGATTGATATTTTTAAAGCCAAACTTAGGTACACGACGTTGAAGAGGCATCTGACCACCTTCAAAACCGATTTTCTTAGAGTATCCAGATCTTGATTTAGCTCCTTTATGACCTCTAGTAGAAGTACCTCCCAAGCCAGAACCCGGACCACGTCCAATTCTCTTTCTTGTTTTAGTAGATCCCTCTGCAGGTTTTAAATTACTTAAGTTCATATTGTAATTCGTTTTATATTCAACAAATAATTACTTAACAATGGTAACCAAGTGTTTAACCTTATCCACCATTCCAAGAATTGAAGGAGTGCATTCGTGTTCAACCACACGATTCAACTTATGAAGTCCCAGTGCATCGAGAGTTCTCTTCTGATCAGCAGGAGCACCAATTCTACTTTTAACTTGTTTAATCTTTATAGTCGACATATTCTTCCTCCTTATCCTCTAAATACTTTTTCCATACTAACTCCTCTGTTCTGGGCAACCATACGAGCATCGCGCATTTCACTCAATGCCAAGATAGTAGCCTTTACCAAGTTGTGCGGGTTGGAAGAACCTTTTGACTTAGCCAAAACGTCTGTTACACCAACACTTTCCAATACGGCACGCATTGCACCGCCAGCAACAACACCAGTACCGTGAGAAGCCGGTTTAATAAATACTTCAGCGCCACCGAACTTTGCAGACTGTTCGTGAGGAACTGTACCTTTCAGTACAGGCACTCTTGTCAGGTTTTTCTTTGCAGATTCAACACCTTTGGCAATAGCAGCGGTTACTTCACCAGCTTTACCAAGGCCCCAACCGATGATGCCTTCTTCGTTTCCTACTACCACAATAGCAGAGAAACTAAAAGTTCTACCACCTTTGGTTACTTTGGTTACACGATTAATAGCAACCAATCTGTCTTTCAGCTCTATATCGTTTGTAATCTTAACTCTATTATTAAGTCCTGCCATAATGATTAAAATTTAAGTCCACCGTTACGGGCAGCATCAGCCACCTCTTTTACTCTCCCATGATACAAGTAACCATTACGGTCGAAAACAACAGTAGTAATACCTGCTTCCTGAGCTTTTTTCGCAATCAGTTCACCTACTTTAGCAGCTTGTTCCTTCTTAGGCATTTTTTCAGTCATACCCAACGAAGAAGCGGCAGCCAATGTCTTACCGGACAAGTCATCGATAATCTGAACATAGATTTGCTTGTTACTTCTAAATACACTCATACGCGGGCATTCAGTAGTACCTGAAATTTTGTTGCGTACTCTATATTTGATCTTAATTCGTCTTTCTATTTTTGTTGTCATAATAATATCAATTTAAATGATTATTTAGCACCAGCTGATTTACCAGACTTTCTACGAATTTCTTCGCCAACAAACTTAATACCCTTACCCTTATACGGTTCAGGCTTACGGAAAGAACGTATTTTAGAGCAAACTTGACCAAGTAACTGCTTGTCGCAAGATTCCAATATAATCAAAGGATTCTTGTTTCTTTCAGACTTAGTCTCAACTTTAACTTCAGGAGGCAACTGTATAAAGATACTGTGAGTATAACCTAAAGCCAGTTCAATGATATTTCCCTGGTTAGAGGCACGGTAACCTACACCGACAAGTTCCAATTCTTTCTTATATCCTTCTGATACACCAACAACCATGTTGTGCACCAATGAACGGTATAATCCATGGAATGCATGCTTTTGCTTGGGGTTATCCAGCATTGCATTTTCATTCTCAGCCAAAACAACATGACCGTCTTCGATGGTAACATTGATAGCAGGATTTACATATTGGCTCATTTCGCCTTTGGGTCCCTTAACGGTAACCACGTCATCTTTCAGAGTAACTGTTACTCCAGCGGGAATACTAATGGGTAATTTTCCTATTCTTGACATTGCTAATTCCTCCTATTAATATACATAACACAAAACTTCACCACCAATCTTCAGTTCAGCGGCTTCTTTGTTGGTCATTACACCCTTGGAAGTAGATATTATAGCAATACCCAAACCATTAATAACACGCGGCATGTCTTTATAACCGGTATATTGACGCAAACCCGGAGAAGAGATTCTCTCCAGCTTCTTGATTGCGTTAACCTTGTTTACCGGATCATACTTCAAGGCAACTTTGATTGTACCTTGAGGACCATCTTCTACAAACTTATAATTAAGAATGTAGCCCTTTTCAAAAAGAATCTTAGTGATTTCTTTTTTCAAATTAGAAGCCGGAACTTCCACAACTCTGTGCTTCGCTTGAATAGCGTTCCGCAACCTCGTCAAATAATCTGCTATTGGATCAGTCATATAAAAAATAAATTAAATTAATCAGGCCTACCCTGACAATATTTAAAAACAATAATTACCAGCTTGCTTTCTTTACACCGGGAATAAGACCGTTAGAAGCCATCTCACGGAACTGGATTCTGGAGATGCCAAACTGACGGATATATCCTTTGGGACGACCTGTCAGCTTGCAACGGTTGTGCATGCGAATCGGGTTAGAATTTTTAGGCAAATCCTGCAATTTCTGTGCAGCTTCAAAAGCTTCAGCAGGATCACCGGTTCTAACGATTTGCTTCAACGCAGCTCTTTTCTCGGCATATCTGGCTACTAATTTAGCACGCTTTACTTCGCGTGCTTTCATTGATTCCTTTGCCATATTATCAATCTTTTTTAGCGTTTTTAAACGGTAAACCGAATTCTTTCAACAAGGCATACCCTTCTTCATCTGTTTGCGCAGAGGTTACAAAGGTAATATTCATTCCGAGAATTCTAGTAATACTATCGATATTAATTTCAGGGAAAATGATTTGTTCCTGAATACCAAGGGTATAGTTACCCTTACCATCGAACTTACTTTCAATACCCTTGAAGTCGCGGATACGAGGCAGAGCTACACGAACCAACTTTTCAAGGAATTCGTACATTCTCTCACGACGCAGAGTTACCATAACGCCAATCGGCATTTTCTTACGCAACTTAAAGTTTGCAATATCCTTACGAGAAATGGTTGCCACGGCTTTCTGGCCAGTGATAGTAGTCATTTCATTAATTGCCACTTCAATAATCTTCTTGTCGGCAACAGCCATACCCAGACCCTGATTGATAACAATCTTCTTAAGTACGGGTATCTGCATAGAAGAAGAATACTGGAACTGTGATTTCAATGCAGGCGCAATACGCTCTGCATATTCTTTCTTAAGGCTAGCAGTATTACTCATTACTTAATCTCCTCTCCTGATTTTTTAGAATAACGCACTAAAGTGCCTTCAGCACTTACTTTTCTACCAACACGCGTTGCTTTGCCAGTCTTTGGATCAACGGGGTTCAAGTTTGACAAGTGGATAGAAGCTTCTTGCTTCACAATACCACCTTGCGGGTTCTTAGCATTCGGTTTTGTACTCTTAGACACCATGTTGATACCTTCAACGATTGCGCGGTTTTTATCAACAAGAACCTTCAATACACGACCAGTCTTACCCTTGTCTTCACCGGAGTTTACATAAACTGTATCGCCTTTTTTAATATGTAATTTACTCATTACTCAAATCTTTTACAATATTAAAGTACTTCAGGAGCGAGTGACACAACTTTCATGTTAGTAGCACGAAGTTCACGAGCTACCGGACCGAAAATACGACTACCTCTAATTTCACCTGCATTGTTCAACAACACGCAAGCATTATCATCAAAACGTATGTAAGAGCCATCAGCACGACGGATTTCTTTCTTAGTACGTACGATCAAAGCTTTAGACACTGCACCTTTTTTAATATCACTTGAAGGGATAACGCTCTTAACAGAAACGACAATCACGTCCCCTACTGAAGCATAGCGACGACCTGTACCACCCAAAACGCGGATACAGAGAGCCTCTTTTGCCCCACTATTATCACATACTGTAAGTCTGGATTCTACTTGTATCATAATTACTTAGCTCTTTCAATTATTTCTACCAATCTCCATCTCTTAGTCTTGCTCAAAGGACGAGTTTCCATGATGTGTACAGTATCGCCGATATTGCACTCATTCTTTTCATCATGAGCATGGTACTTCTTCGTCTTGCTAACGAACTTACCATATATGGGGTGTTTCTCCTTAAACTTAGCTGCTACTGTAATGGTCTTATCCATCTTGTTGCTCAGCACAACCCCAGTTCTTTCTTTTCTTAAATTTCTTGCTTCCATCAAGCTCATCATTTATTGTTAAGTTCTCTTTGGCGTAATTCAGTCTTCATACGCGCAATAGTCCTGCGTAATTGTTTGATCTGAGCAGGATTATCCAAAGGAGAAATAGAATGATTTAAAATCACTTGGTTGTAATTAGCTACTTCTGCTTCAACTCTTTCTACCAAGTCACTGGTAGGCATCTCTTTAATTTCTGCTGTTTTCATACTTCTTACGCATTTTGATTTTGAATATCATAATCACGTCTAACCACAAACTTAGTTGTGATAGGAAGCTTCTGTGCAGCCAAGCGCAAAGCTTCTTTAGCGATTTCATAAGATACTCCTTCGGCTTCGATAATAATTCTACCCGGTGTAACAGGCGCTACGAATCCTTCCGGCGCACCCTTACCCTTACCCATACGCACATCAGCAGGCTTTCTGGTGATAGGTTTGTCGGGGAAAATACGAATCCAAATCTGTCCTTGACGTTGCATATATCTTGTCACTGCAATACGCGCAGCTTCAATCTGACGGCCTGTAATCCATTTCGTTTCCAAGGCCTTAATACCAAAAGATCCGAAAGCCAACTGGTTTCCTCTTTGGGCATTACCCTTTTGACGGCCTTTTTGTTGTCTTCTGAATTTTGTTTTTTTCGGTTGTAACATAATTCCTAAAAATCAAATTCGTTAGCGATTATTTTTCTTTCTTTTGAAGTTCTTTCCGCCATTGTTTCCGCTATTGCTTCCACGACCACTTTCCTTGCTTTGCGTAAAGTTCGGAGCCAACTCCTTCTTACCATAAACTTCACCTCTACAAATCCAAACTTTAATGCCGAGAAGACCAACCTTAGTCAATGCTTCTGCATGACAATAGTCGATATCTGCTCTGAAAGTGTGCAACGGAGTTCTTCCTTCCTTATACATTTCAGAACGGGCCATTTCTGCACCATTCAAACGTCCTGAAATCTGAATCTTGATACCTTCCGCACCCATACGCATTGTATTGGCAATAGCCATCTTGATGGCACGACGGTAGGCTATTTTGCCTTCAACCTGACGGGCAATGTTGTTAGCCACGATAACAGCATCCAACTCTGGTCTCTTAACTTCGAAGATATTAATCTGAATATCCTTATCAGTAACCTTCTTCAACTCCTCTTTCAACTTGTCAACTTCTTGGCCACCTTTGCCGATAATGATACCCGGACGTGCAGTACAAACGGTAATAGTCACGAGTTTCAGTGTACGTTCAATTACAATTCTTGACACACTAGCCTTTGCCAGACGAGCGTTCAAATATTTACGAATCTTGCTATCTTCCAGCAGAGAATCGCCGTAATTCTTTCCACCATACCAATTGGAATCCCATCCTCTGATAATTCCTAAACGGTTGCTTATTGGATTAACTTTTTGTCCCATTTACCTTAATTTTGATCTTCGTTATTACTTTTAGAACCAACGAACAACGTTACGTGGTTTGAACGTTTACGAATTCTGTAACCTCTACCCTGCGGAGCCGGTCTCATTCTTTTGAGTGTAGCACCACCATCAACAAAAATCTTGGTTACGAACAGCTCGCCACTTTCAGCTTTACGTTCGTTTTTCTGCTCCCAGTTAGCAATTGCAGAGCGCAGCAACTTTTCCACTCTTGCGGCAGCCTCTTTTGAAGAGAACTTCAAAACGCCGAGTGCTCTGTTCACCTCCATCCCGCGAATCATGTCAGCCACGAGACGCATTTTACGGGGGGAAGTAGGAACATTTTGCAATTTCGCAAAATACATGGTCTTAAGGGCTTCTTTTCTTTTTTCAGCCGATATTTTTTTTCTTGCTCCCATTATATTATTACTTTATTATTTCAGATAAATCCTGTTTTATTTTTTCTTGTTACCAGCGTGTCCTCTGAAAGTACGAGTTGGAGCAAATTCGCCCAACTTGTGTCCTACCATATTTTCGGTAACATAAACAGGAATAAATTTATTTCCGTTGTGAACTGCAACAGTATGGCCTACGAAATCAGGCGAAATCATTGAAGCTCTGGCCCAGGTCTTAACTACCACTTTCTTGCCCGATTCATTCATGGCAAGCACTTTCTTCTCAAGCTTAACGTTAATATACGGACCTTTTTTTAATGAACGACTCATAATTTACTCAATTAATCAGATTACTTCTTTCTTCTCTCAATAATATACTTAGACGATTGTTTCTTCGGAGCTCTTGTCTTAAGACCCTTAGCGTACAATCCCTTACGAGATCTCGGGTGTCCTCCTGAAGCACGTCCTTCACCACCACCCATCGGGTGATCAACCGGGTTCATAACAACACCACGGTTACGCGGACGACGTCCTAACCAACGAGAACGTCCAGCTTTACCTGAACTTTCCAATCCATGATCTGAGTTACCTACACTACCAATAGTAGCCTTACAAGTACTGAGGATCTGACGAACCTCACCTGAAGGCAACTTGATAACGCAGTACTTACCTTCTCTAGAAGTCAACTGAGCGAAGTTACCAGCCGAGCGAACCAAGGCAGCGCCTTGTCCCGGACGTAATTCGATGTTGTGAATTACAGTACCGACCGGAATATTCTGAAGCGGAAGTGCGTTTCCGATTTCCGGAGCGGCAGTCTCACCTGACATCAAAGTCGTACCAACTTGCAATCCATTGGGAGCAATAATATATCTTTTTTCTCCATCTGCATAAAACAACAAAGCGATACGAGCCGAACGATTCGGATCGTATTCAATTGTTTTAACCACTGCAGGCACACCGTCTTTATTTCTCTTGAAATCTACGATACGAATAATCTTCTTACTACCGCCACCGATGTAGCGCATAGTCATCTTACCTTCGTTGTTACGACCACCTGAAGATTTCTTACCAAATACAAGAGACTTTTCTGGTACCCGTGCAGTAATCTCTTCGTAAGTACCAATAATTTTATGTCTTTGCCCCGGTGTTGTGGGCTTAAATTTACGTACTGCCATTTTTATTAAATATTGCTATAAAAATCAATAGTATCTCCTTCTTTCAACGTAACGATAGCCTTCTTGAACGCATTCGTACGTCCGTTGATGATACCGGCACGAGTATAGCGGCTCTTGTTTTTGCCGCCATACTTCATTGTATTCACATCAACTACTGTAACGTTGTAAAGGGCTTCAACTTCCTTCTTAATTTCCAGTTTATTAGCTTCAGGACGCACGATAAAGCCGAAACGATTATTCGTCTTATCAGTAATTGCAGTCATCTTCTCTGTCACTAACGGTTTAATAATAATTCCCATTATTTAAGCCTCCTTTTTACATTAAGATATTGTCGATAGCAGAAAGTGCACTTTCAGCAAACACAACGACCCCAGCGTCCAATACTCTGTAAGTATTTAACCCTGAGATAGTCTGCACATTAGCACCCTTCACATTACGAGCCGACAAATATACGTTTTTATTTGCTTCTGGTAAAATCACAAGCAGCTTTTTGTCAGAAACTTTAAGATTTTTTGTCATTGCAACAAAATCTTTAGTCTTCGGAGCTTCAAAAGAGAAGTCTTCTACTACTACAACTGCGTTGTTCTGAGCCTTGTATGACAAAGCTGACTTACGAGCCAGAGCCTTTACTTTTTTGTTTAATTTGAAGTAGTAATCTCTCGGTTTCGGACCGAATACGCGTCCACCACCAACAAGTACCGGTGAGTTCATGTCACCACGACGTGCACCACCACCACCTTTCTGGCGACCGATTTTACGAGTAGAACCACTGATTTCGCTTCTTTCCTTTGACTTGTGTGTACCCTGACGCTGGTTAGCCATAAACTGTTTAACATCCAAGTAGATAGCGTGGTCGTTGGGCTCAATTCCGAAGATAGACTCGTTTAACGTAATCTTTCTCCCAGTGTCTTCACCTTTAATGTTATATACGTTAACTTCCATTATTTCTCAATTATTACGATTGAACCTTTGCAACCAGGAACAGATCCCTTAATCAAAAGAAGATTGTGCTCCGCGATTACCTTTAATACCTGCAGGTTTTGAACAGTTACTCTGTCGCCACCAAGCTGTCCGCCCATGCGCATTCCTTTGAATACTTTTGCAGGGTAAGAACAAGCACCGATAGAACCCGGCTTACGAGCGCGGTTGTGCTGACCGTGAGTAGTCTGGCCTACACCACCAAAACCATGGCGTTTTACTACACCCTGGAAACCTTTACCCTTAGAAGTACCTACAACGTCAACAAAAGTTGCGTCATTGAACAGTTCTACGGTAACAGTGTCACCCAGATTCAACTCTGTTTCAAATTCTTTGAACTCAGCCAAGTGTTTCTTGGGAGTTACTCCAGCTTTCTTAAAGTGGCCCATCAAAGGCTTTGTAGTGTGCTTCTCCTTCTTGTCCTGGAAGCCCAGCTGAACAGCTTCATAACCGTCCTTTTCTACAGTTTTCACTTGAGTAACAACACAAGGACCTGCTTCGATAACAGTGCATGGTACATTCTTACCCTCGGCACTGAAAACGGATGTCATTCCGATTTTTTTTCCTAATAATCCTGGCATTTCACTTAATTTTTAATACTTACACTTTGATTTCTACTTCCACACCACTCGGCAACTCCAACTTCATCAGAGCATCTACTGTCTTAGCTGTTGAGCTATAGATGTCAATCAGTCTCTTGTAAGAAGAGAGTTCGAATTGTTCACGCGACTTCTTGTTAACGAAAGTCGAACGGTTCACGGTAAAGATACGCTTGTGCGTAGGAAGAGGAATCGGACCGCTAACGATGGCGCCCGTTGTCTTCACCGTTCTTACAATCTTCTCAGCTGACTTGTCAACCAAGTTGTGGTCGTAAGATTTCAGTTTGATTCTAATTTTTTGACTCATTACTGTCTTTAATTATTAAATAGTTATATAAGATGAAGTTCCGCAGGCTAAGAGTCATTCGCTAGCCTACGGGACTTCAAGTTTTTTTAGATTAAGTCAGCACGACCTTTTACTTCCTCCAATACTGCCTTGGCAATAGAGTTGGAAACCTGGGCGTGGTGAGAGTATACCATTGAAGAGGTTGCACGACCAGAAGTGATGGTACGCAATGCTGTTACGTAACCGAACATTTCTGCCAGCGGAACCATTGCCTTCACGATACGTGCACCGGAACGGCTGGATTCCATACCTTCCACCTGGCCACGACGCTTGTTCAAGTCACCAATAACGTCACCCATGTTCTCTTCCGGAGTAACAACTTCCAGCTTCATGATAGGCTCCATCAATACCGGGCCTGCCTTAGCACAAGCATTCTTATATGCCTGGATAGCACAGATTTCGAAAGACAACTGGTCAGAGTCAACCGGGTGGAAAGAACCGTCAATCAAGGTTACTTTCAGTGAATCCAACGGATAACCTGCCAACACACCATTCTTCATGGCAGTAGTGAAGCCCTTCTGTACAGACGGGATAAATTCCTTAGGAATGTTACCACCCTTCACTTCGTCGACGAATTGCAATCCGCCTTCCTTGAAGTCTTCATCAACCGGGCCGATGTTCACGATAATATCAGCGAACTTACCACGACCACCGGACTGCTTCTTGTAAACTTCACGCAAGTTGACTGTCTTAGTGATAGCTTCCTTATAGTTAACTTGAGGCTTACCTTGGTTACATTCAACCTTGAACTCACGTTTCAGACGGTCGATGATAATATCCAAGTGAAGCTCACCCATACCAGAGATAACTGTCTGACCAGTCTGTTCGTCAGTCTTAACTGTAAACGTCGGATCTTCTTCAGCCAGCTTAGCCAAGCCATTTGACAGTTTATCCATATCCTTCTGAGTCTTAGGCTCAACTGCGATACCAATTACCGGTTCCGGGAAGTCCATAGACTCCAATACAATCGGTGCAGTTTCGTCACACAATGTATCACCAGTATGTATATCCTTGAAACCTACGCCAGCACCAATATCACCAGCACCGATAACTTCTACCGGATTCTGCTTGTTTGAGTGCATCTGGAACAGACGGGATACGCGTTCTTTCTTACCAGAACGAGAGTTATAGATATAAGAACCAGCCTCAATCTTACCGGAATAAACGCGGAAGAAAGTCAAACGACCTACATACGGGTCTGTTGCAATCTTAAATGCCAAAGCAGAAGTCTTTTCGTCTTCGCTCGGTTTACGGTCTTCTTCAGCACCAGTTTCGGGGTTTGTACCGATAACGTTCTCTGTATCCAGCGGAGAAGGCAAGAATGCACACACGTAATCGAGCAATGTCTGTACACCTTTGTTCTTGAATGAAGAACCGCAAAGCATCGGAACGACAGCCATTTGCACTGTTGCGTTACGGAGAGCTCTCAAAACCTCTTCTTCTGTAATGGTAGAAGGATCATCGAAATATTTCTCCATCAAAGCATCGTCAAACTCAGCCACTTTTTCGAGCATCTTATCTCTCCATTCATTAGCTTCGTCTACCAGATTTGCAGGAATTTCTTCTACTGTATAGTCAGCACCCATTGTTTCATCATGCCAATAGATAGCTTTCATTTTGATAAGGTCTACCAGACCTTTGAAAGATTCCTCAGCACCGATAGGAACGACGATAGGACACGGATTAGCGCCCAAAACGTCCTTCATCTGGCGGACTACCTCAAAGAAGTCAGCACCCGAACGGTCCATCTTATTAACGTAAGCGATACGCGGTACGTTATATTTATCAGCCTGGCGCCAAACTGTCTCAGATTGCGGTTCAACACCACCTACTGCACAATAAGCAGCAACGGCACCATCAAGAATACGCAAAGAGCGTTCTACCTCAGCGGTAAAGTCAACGTGCCCCGGAGTGTCAATCAAGTTAATTTTATAAGTATCACCGGCATATTTCCAACGAGTGGTAGTAGCAGCAGAAGTGATAGTGATACCACGTTCTTGTTCTTGCTCCATCCAGTCCATTGTAGCGGCACCATCGTGTACCTCACCGATTTTGTGGGTCAAACCCGTGTAAAACAAAATACGTTCAGAAGTCGTTGTCTTTCCGGCATCGATGTGGGCCATGATACCGATATTACGTGTCAAATGTAAATCATGCTTTGCCATTTTCTAATTCCCTTACTTTAAGTTTTTTTAATCTTCTAATTGGTTAGTCTCTTATAGTATTAGAATCTGAAATGAGCAAATGCACGGTTAGCTTCTGCCATTCTATGCATATCTTCTTTACGTTTGTAAGCACCGCCCTGTTCATTGAAAGCATCCATGATTTCGGCAGCCAGCTTATCAGCCATTGATTTACCGCCACGCTTACGTGCAAAGATAATCAAGTTCTTCATGGAAATTGATTCCTTACGGTCAGCACGGATTTCTGTAGGAACCTGGAAAGTAGCACCACCCACACGGCGAGACTTAACTTCCACTTGAGGAGTCACATTATCCAGAGCTTTTTTCCAGATTTCAAGAGCGGATTTCTCTTCGTTCTGCATTTTGTTCTTCACTGTTTCCAACGCAGCATAGAAGATTTCATAAGAAGTGTTCTTCTTTCCATCGTACATCAAGTGATTCACGAACTTGGAAACTTTTACATCATTGAACACGGGATCCGGAAGGATAACGCGTTTTTTTGGTTTTGCTTTTCTCATTTGTCTGAAAGAATAATGTTTTTCGTTCTTGGTTGTTTACTTCTGTCTTCTTCAACTCTCCCTCCGGAGAATTTACTCAACCTTTAGCATTTCCAACAAACTAAAACGTAAGTTATTACTTTAAATTTTCCTATTTTGGGAATCAGGCCACCAGATTATTTCTTCTTAGCAGGAGCTGCTTGACCCGGTTTCGGACGTTTTGCGCCGTATTTGGAACGTCTTTGTGTACGACCTGCAACACCTGCAGTATCCAAAGTACCACGTACGATGTGATAACGCACACCCGGAAGGTCTTTTACACGACCACCACGTACCAACACGATAGAGTGTTCCTGCAAGTTGTGACCTTCTCCCGGAATATAAGAGTTCACCTCTTTACCATTGGTCAAACGTACACGAGCTACTTTACGCATAGCTGAATTCGGCTTCTTCGGAGTGGTTGTATACACTCTCACGCAAACGCCACGTCTTTGAGGACAAGAGTCCAAGGCTGGAGACTTTGATTTCTCCACCAGCACTTCGCGTCCTTTTCTTACTAATTGCTGAATTGTAGGCATTTTAATTGTTTTTAGTTATATATTATTGTTTATATTAATTCAAAACTATACACTTTTGGGCTGCAAAGATACTAATAAGTTTTGAATAATCAATGCACTACAAGTTTTTTTTTGATTTTACGCTTCACCCTTGATGTTGGGAAGAGGCGGAAATGTTTGTTCGTCCGGCATGCGAATCAGTCCGAAAGCGCGTTCATATTTCCCAATATTCTCTTCGAGTGCACGCAGCAAACGCTTGGCATGTTCGGGTGCCAAAACTATGCGCGATTGCACGCCAGCCTTTGGCATTCCAGGCATCACGCGGATAAAGTCGAGAATAAATTCCGAACTGGAATGAGTTATAATAGCCAAATTGGCATATGTACCTTGCGCCACTTCTTCCTTCAATTCTATCTGGAGTTGACCGTTGTTGTTTTCTTGATTTTCCATGTTGCACAATTGTTTTTAAAATGTTCTTAAAAGATAGACCAAAAGTACTCTTTTTTTTCGGATGATATACATTTAAGTTCAAAAAGACACATAATAATCCGTTCTGAAAAAGGAGCAAGCCACTGCAACCGTTTTGCAGTAGCACTGTAACAAACATACAGAAGCATTGCAGTACAGAAGGAAGAGGCAAAGATAAAACAGAGAGGGAATACTCCTTCTTATAGGATATTCCCTCTCTATTTTATAGAATTATATTGACGTTGTAAGGCTATCCCTCTACTTTCTCGTCTACAGCATAATCAAGTACCGTCTTCTTGTTGGCAAGCATACGGTCGTACTCTTCTTTGGAGCCAACGATAATCTTCTCGAACTCGCGTTGTCCGGTACCGGCAGGAATCAGGTGACCGCAAATTACGTTCTCCTTCATACCTTCCAGACGGTCCACCTTTCCGT
The DNA here is from genome assembly GCF_003602735.1 of Bacteroides sp. AF39-16AC. Classification (NCBI taxonomy): domain Bacteria; kingdom Pseudomonadati; phylum Bacteroidota; class Bacteroidia; order Bacteroidales; family Bacteroidaceae; genus Bacteroides; species Bacteroides sp. AF39-16AC. The sequence continues at coordinate 52,579 of NZ_QTLN01000009.1, forward strand.
TGATGGCAGCCTCGTTCAGTACCTTCGTCGTTTCCTGGAAGGAAGCAGCCGACATGAAGCTTGAAGTCTGCAATGCAGCACGGGTGATACCTTGAAGAATCTGAGTAGAAGTCGCAGGTACAGCGTCGCGCACTTCCACGGGTTTCAAGTCGCGGCGTTTCAACATGGAGTTCTCGTCACGCAGCTTGCGGGCCGTCACAATCTGGCCAGCCTGCAGACTCTGGGAATCTCCAGCATCCACTACCACCTTCTTTCCCCAGATACGGTCATTCTCTTCCATGAATTCCATCTTGTCAACAACTTGCTGTTCCAGGAAGCGGGTATCACCTGGCTCGTCGATTTCCACCTTGCGCATCATCTGACGAACGATGATTTCAAAGTGCTTATCATTAATCTTCACACCCTGCAGACGGTAAACGTCCTGAACCTCGTTCACAATATATTCCTGCACGGCCGTAGGACCTTTGATAGCCAGGATGTCCGCAGGTGTGATAGCACCGTCAGACAACGGAGTACCGGCGCGTACATAGTCGTTCTCCTGAACCAGAATCTGCTTGGACAACGGTACGAGGTACTTCTTCACTTCACCGGTCTTGGAAGTAACGATGATTTCGCGATTACCGCGTTTCACCTTACCCATGGTAACCTCACCGTCGATTTCTGAAACCACAGCGGGATTAGACGGGTTACGTGCCTCGAACAACTCAGTGACACGGGGAAGACCACCCGTGATATCACCCGCTTTACCTACGGCACGCGGAATCTTCACGATAACTTCACCGGCCTTTACCTTCTGACCGTCTTCAACCACTACGTGGCCACCTACTGGCAAGTTGTATGTACGGATCAGTTCGCCGTCTTCTGTCATGATGTGTGCGGTAGGCACCTTCGTCTTATCCTTAGACTCAATGATGATGATTTCGCGCAAACCGGTAGATTCATCAGACTCTACCTTATAAGTCACGTTTTCAATAACACCTTCAAATTCAATCTTACCGGTAGCTTCGGTAATGATAACCGCGTTGAACGGGTCCCAACGGGCAATCATCTTGCCTTTCTCTACCATTTCACCATCGGCTGCATAGAGCGTAGAACCGTAGGGTACATTATGAGTGGAAAGCACAATACCCGTGTTGACATCCACGAAACGCACTTCGGCCAAACGGCCTACCACTACCTTTGCCGGTTCGCCTGCTTCGTCGATAACGTCTACCGTACGGAGTTCTTCGAATTCCAGACGGGCAGGATTCTTGGCCACGATGCTTGCGTTGGCAGCAATATTGGCTGCCGTACCACCGGCATGGAATGTACGCAGTGTCAACTGTGTACCCGGCTCACCGATAGACTGTGCAGCGATTACGCCGACTGCCTCGCCCTTCTGAACCATACGGCTGGAAGCCAGGTTACGTCCGTAACACTTGGCACAAACACCTTTCTTGGATTCGCAGGTCAATACAGAACGGATTTCAACGCTCTCGATTGGAGAGTCTTCAATGCGTTGTGCAATGTCCTCGGTAATTTCCTCACCGCCGGCCACAATCAGTTCGCCGGTTGTAGGATGAACAATATCATGTACGGATACACGACCCAGGATACGTTCATACAGAGTGGCAATGGTTTCATCATTGTTCTTCAGTGCCGTACAAACCAATCCGCGGAGCGTGCCGCAGTCTTCTTCATTAATAATCACATCATGCGATACGTCAACCAGACGACGGGTCAGGTATCCGGCATCGGCCGTCTTCAAAGCGGTATCGGCAAGACCCTTACGGGCACCGTGGGTAGAGATAAAGTACTCCAACACGGACAGACCTTCCTTAAAGTTAGAAAGAATCGGGTTTTCGATAATCTGACCGCCTTCGGCACCTGCTTTCTGGGGCTTCGCCATCAAACCACGCATACCGGAGAGCTGACGAATCTGTTCCTTAGAACCACGGGCACCGGAATCCAGCATCATGTATACAGAGTTGAAACCCTGGTCGTCGCTTGAAATGGTTTTCATCAGGATGTTGGACAACTCAGAGTTCACGTGCGTCCAGATATCGATTACCTGGTTGTAACGCTCGTTGTTCGTGATGAAACCCATGTTATAGTTATTGATTACCTGCTCTACTTCATCATAACCTTTCTGTACTAATGCTTCCTTCTCTTCCGGGATAATGATATCGCCCAAGTTGAACGACAAACCACCCTTGAAGGCCATGTAATAACCGAGGTTCTTGATTCCGTCGAGGAAGTCGGCTGCCTTGGCAACACCGCACACCTTGATTACGTGACTGATGATGTCTCGGAGTGACTTCTTGGAGATAATCGTATTGATATATCCTGCTTCTGCCGGAACAATTTCGTTGACAATGACACGGCCCACGGAGGTATCGTGCATCATCTTGTCCACAATGTTACCATTCTCGTCAACGTCTTTCACTATTACGCTTACCGGAGCATGGATGTCGCACTTACCTTCATTGTAGGCAATCAGCGCTTCCTCAGGACCGTAGAATGTCAGGCCTTCACCCTTGGCACCCTTGCGCAGCTTCGTAATATAGTACAGACCAAGTACCATATCCTGAGCAGGCACAGTGATAGGAGCACCGTTGGCAGGGTTCAATATATTGTGTGACTGGAGCATTAGCATCTGTGCTTCCAGAATCGCTTCGTTGCTCAACGGCAAGTGCACGGCCATCTGGTCACCGTCGAAGTCGGCATTGAACGCCGTACATGCCAACGGGTGCAGCTGGATTGCCTTACCTTCAATCATTTTAGGCTGGAATGCCTGGATACCCAGACGGTGAAGTGTCGGGGCACGGTTCAACAGCACCGGATGCCCCTTCATCACGTGTTCCAAAATATCCCAGATAACGGGTTCCTTGCGGTCTACAATCTTCTTGGCGCTCTTTACCGTCTTCACGATACCACGCTCAATGAGCTTACGAATGATGAACGGCTTGTAAAGCTCGGCTGCCATCAGTTTAGGGATACCGCATTCGCCCATCTTCAGCTCCGGACCTACAACGATTACAGAACGTGCGGAATAGTCGACACGCTTACCCAACAAGTTCTGACGGAAACGTCCTTGCTTACCCTTCAAACTGTCGGAAAGTGACTTCAACGGACGGTTAGCGTCGGTCTTCACTGCACTCGATTTACGGGAGTTATCAAACAGAGAGTCGACAGCTTCCTGCAACATACGTTTTTCATTACGCAAAATCACTTCAGGAGCCTTGATTTCAATCAATCTCTTCAGACGGTTGTTACGGATGATGACACGACGGTAAAGGTCATTCAAGTCAGAAGTTGCGAAACGGCCGCCATCCAATGGGACCAACGGACGAAGTTCGGGCGGAATAACCGGTACAATGCGTACAATCATCCACTCGGGCTTGTTGCGTCCGCGTGATGCACGGAACGACTCAACTACCTGAAGACGTTTCAGAGCTTCGGTCTTGCGTTGCTGTGAAGCATCGCTTCCGGCACGGTTACGCAGTTCGTAAGACAAAGAGTCAAGGTCGAGGCGTGACAGCAAATCGTAGATAGCTTCCGCGCCCATCTTGGCAATGAACTTATTGGGATCTGAATCTTCGAGGAACTGGTTGTCTTTCGGCAACTTTTCCAGCAAGTCCAGGTATTCTCCTTCTTCAAGCAAGTCATACTGTGCCACTTCATCGGACAGTACACCCGGCTGAATGACAACATAACGCTCGTAATAGATAATGGCATCCAGCTTCTTGGTGGGCAAGCCCAACAAGTAACCGATTTTGTTGGGAAGTGAACGGAAGTACCAGATGTGAGCCACGGGCACAACGAGCTGGATGTGTCCCATACGCTCACGGCGCACTTTCTTTTCAGTCACTTCCACACCACAACGGTCGCAGACGATGCCTTTGTAACGGATACGCTTGTACTTACCGCAATGGCACTCGTAATCCTTGATAGGACCAAAGATGCGCTCGCAGAACAATCCGTCGCGTTCGGGCTTATACGTACGATAGTTGATGGTTTCAGGCTTTAAAACTTCACCACTCGAATTCTCAAGGATTTCCTCAGGAGAAGCCAAACCGATAGAGATTTTCGAGAAATTACTCTTTATCTTGTTATCTTTTCTAAAAGCCATAAATTTATTTAATTGATAATTGACAATGGAAAATTGAAATTGAAAAACTGAAAACCGATAATTGAGAATGGTAACTTGCATTATCCACTCTCAATTATCAATTATCCATTATTCTAAGTTGATGCTCAAGCCCAAACCTCTCAACTCGTGCAGCAATACGTTCAGTGACTCGGGGATACCCGGAGCAGGCATCGGTTCACCCTTCACGATTGCTTCATAAGCCTTGGAACGTCCTACAACGTCATCAGACTTGATAGTCAGGATTTCCTGCAGAATGTGTGCGGCACCGAACGCTTCGAGTGCCCAAACTTCCATTTCTCCAAAACGCTGACCACCGAACTGTGCCTTACCACCCAACGGCTGTTGCGTAATGAGTGAGTACGGACCGATGGAACGTGCGTGCATCTTGTCTTCAACCATGTGACCGAGCTTCAGCATGTAAGTCACACCTACCGTAGCCTGCTGCTCGAATGCTTCACCGGTACCACCATCATACAGCGTTGTCTTGCCGTAGCGAGGCAAGCCGGCCTTATCGGTCCATTCGTTCAAATCGTCCAAAGATGCACCGTCAAAGATAGGAGTGGCAAACTTCACGCCCAGGTTTTTTCCGGCACGCCCGAGAACGGCCTCGAATATCTGACCGATGTTCATACGTGAAGGCACACCCAACGGATTCAGCACGATGTCTACCGGAGTACCGTCAGCAAGGAACGGCATGTCTTCCTGGCGTACCACACGGGAAACAATACCCTTGTTACCGTGACGACCGGCCATCTTGTCACCGACACCAATCTTACGTTTCTTGGCAATGTATACCTTGGCCATCTGAATGATACCTGCGGGCAACTCGTCACCGATAGTGATGGCGAACTTCTTGCGTTTCAGCTCGGCATCGAGTTCCTTGTACTTCTTGATGAAGTTCATCACCAATGCACGAATCAGTCCGTTGGTATGTTCATCCTTCGTCCAGTTGCTCAACTGAACAGCGGTGAAGTCCAAATCGCTGAAGTCGGAAGCAGAGAATCTGGCGCCTTTGGAAATAATGTCGGCACCCATGTAATCCTTCACACCTTCCGATGTATAATTTTCTGTAAGCTTCAACAGCTTGTTTATCAACACTTTCTTGAGGTCACCAATCTTAGCGTCGAACTCATCGTCAATCTTCGGTAACAGAGCCTTGTCGGCCAGCTTGGAGCTGCGGGTCTTGACAACACGGGAGAACAGACGCTTACCGATAACAACACCCTTCAAAGAAGGAGAGGCTTTCAAAGAAGCATCCTTCACATCACCGGCCTTGTCACCGAAGATGGCACGGAGCAGTTTCTCTTCCGGAGAAGGATCCGATTCACCCTTCGGAGTAATCTTACCGATAAGGATATCACCCGGTTCGATGCGGGCACCCACACGAACAATACCGTTTTCGTCAAGGTCTTTAGTCGCTTCCTCACTTACGTTAGGAATGTCAGAGGTCAACTCTTCCATACCACGCTTCGTTTCACGAACTTCCAAAGAATATTCTTCTACGTGTACAGAGGTCAAAAGATCCTCACGAACCACACGTTCGTTCAGTACGATAGCATCCTCATAGTTATAGCCCTTCCACGGCATGTAAGCAACCAGCAGGTTCTTACCCAGTGCAAGCTCTCCGTCTTCGGTTGAATAACCTTCCGTCAGGATTTGACCTACAGTCACGCGCTGACCCTTCTCGCAAATCGGACGGAGGTCAATCGTCATGTTCTGGTTGGTACGGCGCCACTTCGGGATATTATATTCTTTCAATGCAGGCTCGAAGCTTACGAACTCTTCCTCCTCCGTACGGTCGTACAGAATACGGATAGTCGTTGCATCCACGAATTCAACCACACCGTCACCCTCGGCAGTAATCTGCGTACGGGAATCGCGTGCCAGCTGGCGTTCGATACCGGTACCTACAATCGGAGCTTCGCTCTTCAATAAAGGAACAGCCTGGCGCATCATGTTTGATCCCATCAATGCACGGTTGGCGTCATCATGCTCCAAGAACGGAATCAAAGAAGCCGCAATAGAAGCAATCTGCTGGGGAGATACGTCCATCAATTCCACCTCGGAAGGAGGAACCACCGGATAGTCGGCATCCTGACGGGATTTTACTTTATCACGTACAAAAGTACCGTCATCGTTCAAAGGAGCATTACCCTGAGCAATAATCTTGGCTTCCTCTTCTTCTGCGGTGAGGTAAACCAAACCTTCGTCAGAAAGATCAACCTTACCCTCTGCCACCTTGCGGTACGGAGTTTCAATGAAGCCAAGCTCGTTGATTTTCGCGAACACACAGAGTGAAGAAATCAAACCGATGTTCGGACCTTCAGGAGTCTCGATAGGACAAAGACGTCCGTAGTGAGTATAGTGTACGTCACGAACCTCGAAGCCTGCACGCTCGCGTGACAGACCGCCGGGACCCAGGGCAGACATACGGCGCTTGTGAGTAATCTCGGCCAGCGGGTTGGTCTGGTCCATGAACTGTGACAAAGCATTCGTTCCAAAGAATGAATTGATAACGGAAGAGATTGTCTTGGCGTTAATCAGGTCAATCGGAGTAAAGACTTCATTGTCACGGACGTTCATACGCTCGCGGATAGTACGCGACATACGTGCCAGACCGATGGCAAACTGATTGGACAACTGTTCGCCCACTGTACGCACACGACGGTTGCTCAAGTGGTCGATATCGTCCACATCCGCTTTCGAGTTAATCAACTCGATGAGATATTTGATAATTTCGATAATATCTTCCTTGGTAAGGACACGCACGTCCATATCGGTCGTCAAGTTCAACTTTCTGTTGATACGATAACGGCCTACATCACCCAGGTCATATCTCTTCTCTGAGAAGAACAGGTTATTGATAACCTCGCGTGCACTGGCATCATCGGCAGGGTCTGCATTACGCAACTGGCGGTAGATGTAGAGTACAGCTTCTTTTTCCGAGTTACTCGGATCCTTCTGCAGAGTATTATATATGATAGAATAGTCAGACTGGTTCGGTTCTTCCTTGTGTACGAGGATATTCTGAACGCCCGACTCTAATATAATGTCAACATGTTCCGGCTCGATTACAGTTTCACGGTCAATAACGACTTCGTTACGCTCGATGGAAACAACTTCACCGGTATCTTCGTCTACAAAATCCTCAATCCATGTTTTCAACACACGTGCGGCCAACTTACGTCCCACCATCTTCTTGAGGTTCGTCTTGTTCACCTTCACGTCTTCCGCCAAATTAAAAATCTCGAGAATGTCCTTGTCATTCTCAAATCCGATGGCTCTCAGCAAAGTGGTAACCGGCAATTTCTTCTTACGGTCAATGTACGCATACATGACGTTGTTGATGTCGGTGGCAAACTCAATCCACGAACCCTTGAACGGGATGATACGGGCTGAGTACAACTTGGTACCGTTGGCATGTACGCTCTGTCCGAAGAATACGCCCGGTGAACGGTGAAGCTGGGATACAACCACACGTTCCGCACCGTTGATGACGAATGTTGCCTTATCCGTCATGTAAGGAATAGGACCGAGGAACACGTCCTGAATGACCGTGTCAAAATCTTCGTGGTCGGGGTCGGTACAATATAATTTCAATTTTGCCTTCAAAGGCACGCTATATGTAAGCCCTCGCTCTATACATTCATCAATGGTATAGCGCGGCGGATCAATATAGTAGTCCAAAAACTCAAGAACAAAATTATTTCTTGTATCGGCAATGGGGAAGTTTTCAGCAAATACTTTATACAGTCCCTCGTTCTTACGTTTCTCGGGTGGGGTGTCCAGTTGTAGAAAGTCTTTGAATGACTTCAATTGTACTTCCAGAAAATCCGGATATTCAAGCGGATTCTTAGTCGAAGCAAAATTAACTCTTTGATTTACAGTATTTGAAGACATCTGTTAATGGATTTGTAGAACTTAATTTTAAATATATACACAAAAAGGTTAAGAACCCTTTTCACGAAGGGTTCCTAACCGAATTACCTGATTTACAGGCTAATGTTATTTAAGTTCAACTTCAGCTCCAGCTTCTTCCAATGTTTTCTTCAATGATTCTGCTTCGTCCTTAGCCAAACCTTCTTTTACTACGCTAGGAGCACCGTCTACCATGTCCTTAGCTTCCTTCAAGCCAAGACCGCAAGCTTCCTTAACGGCTTTAACTACCTGAAGTTTAGCTGAGCCAGCGCTCTTCAATACTACGTCGAAAGAAGTCTTTTCTTCTGCGGCAGCAGCACCACCGGCTGCAGGACCAGCAGCAACAGCTACAGCTGCAGCAGCAGGTTCAATACCATATTCTTCTTTCAAGATTGTTGCAAGTTCATTAACTTCTTTTACTGTCAAGTTAACTAATTGTTCTGCAAAAGCTTTCAAATCTGCCATTTTTGTATGATTTTTAATTGTTTAAATACTAAATAAATTGATATAATTCTTTTTCCGAAATTTACGCTTCGGGACGTTCACCAAGAGTCTTGAGAACTCCGTGGAGGGTGTTACCACCTGATTGCAGAGCAGAAATAACATTCTTGGCCGGTGACTGCAGCAATGCAACGATATCGGCAATAACTTCATTCTTACTCTTGATACTTACGAGAGCATCCAACTGGTCAGCACCAACATAGAAGCTTTCTTCTGCATATGCAGCCTTCAGTCCGGGAATACCGTTCTTAGCCTTATCTTTAATCAACTTGGCCGGAGCGTTAGCAACGTTGCTGAACATTACGGCAGTTGTACCTTTCAGAGAACCATAAAGCGGAGAAAAGTCTTCTTCCAGGCTCTCCAATGCCTTGTGAAGCAATGTATTCTTAACTACCATCAATTTGATGTCAGCCTTGAAACATTCTCTTCTCAACATGCTGGTTGTAGCAGCATTCATGGCAGTGGTATCCACCAAATAGAAGTGACCGTATTCCTTCACTGTAGCAGCAATCTGCTCAATAATCGTACTTTTATCTTCCTTTCTCATTATTACTCCGTTTTATTAGATTTCTTCTACTGTTTTCGGGTCAATCTTGATGCCCGCACTCATCGTGCTAGAAAGATAAATACTCTTAATATATGTACCCTTGGCTGCAGTCGGTTTCAATTTATTCAAAGTAGAGATGAATTCTTTCGCATTGTCGCGAATTTGCTCAGCGCTAAATGAAACTTTACCGATAGAAGTATGAACAATACCGCTCTTGTCAACCTTAAAGTCGATTTTGCCTTGTTTTACTTCTCTTACAGCTTTAGCAACATCCATAGTTACAGTGCCACTCTTGGGGTTAGGCATCAATCCACGAGGACCGAGCACACGACCGAGTGCACCAATCTTACCCATGATGGACGGCATAGTGATAATCACATCAATATCAGTCCATCCACCTTTGATCTTTTCAATATATTCGTCAAGACCAACATAGTCAGCTCCGGCTTCTTTTGCAGCAGCTTCAGCATCTGGTGTACAAAGCACCAAAACGCGTACAACCTTACCAGTACCGTGAGGAAGTGATACAACACCTCTCACCATCTGGTTGGCCTTACGCGGGTCAACGCCCAAACGTACGTCGATATCCAGAGAAGCGTCAAACTTGGTATAAGTGATTTCCTTTACCAACTGAGCAGCTTCCTTGAGAGAGTATGCTTTCCCTGCTTCAATTTTTTCTGCAGCCAACTTTTGATTTTTTGTCAGTTTACCCATTCTAATTGAAGTTTATTAATTATTAACCGGGAACTCCCCTTTTACAGCGATACCCATACTTCTAGCTGTACCGGCAACCATTTTCATGGCAGCTTCTACAGTGAAACAGTTCAAGTCAACCATTTTGTCCTGAGCAATCGTACGAACCTGTTCCCAAGTAATCTCGGCAACTTTCTTACGGTTAGGCTCAGCAGAACCACTCTTTTGCTTCGTCACTTCCAACAACTGGATAGCCACGGGAGGAGTCTTGATTACAAAATCGAAAGACTTGTCTGCGTAGTAAGTGATAATCACAGGAAGAATCTTTCCTGCTTTGTCTTGGGTTCTGGCGTTGAATTGCTTGCAAAACTCCATGATATTGATACCCTTGGAACCCAATGCAGGTCCTACTGGGGGTGATGGATTTGCCGCGCCTCCTTTAATCTGTAATTTGATTAGTCCAGCAACTTCTTTAGCCATTTTCTAATTGATTTATATATATAAACATTAATGAAGAATACTACAGCGTAACACCTGCACTATTCTTTTTCAACTTGCATAAAGCCCAATTCGAGCGGAGTCTTCCGTCCGAATATCTTGACCATGACCTTCAGTTTCTTCTTCTCGGTGTTCACTTCTTCAATGATTCCACTGAATCCACTGAACGGACCGTAATTCACCTTTACAGTCTCGCCGACTACATACGGGATACTCAAGTCTTCACCTGATTCCTGCAATTCGTCGACCGTACCAAGTATGCGATTCACTTCCGACTGTCTCAGAGGTACGGGTTTTTCCGAACCACCCAAGAACCCTATCACATTAGGAGTATTTCTCAGATGATGAGCAACCTCACCCACCAGAGCAGCCTCCACCAAAACGTAACCAGGGAGATAACTTCTCTCTTTCACAATTTTCTTACCATTGCGAACCTGATATACCTTTTCGGTAGGAATCAATACCTGAGATACGTAATCACCAAGGTCGCTGTTTTTAATATCAGCTTCAAGGTATTCCTTTACCTTAGCTTCTTTTCCGCTAATAGCACGCAAAACGTACCATTTCTTTTCAATCTCAGACATTTCTCCTTACTTTTAATGTGGATAAACAAATTCCATCAGATGCTGGAAACAGAAGTCCATCGCAAATACTACCACTGCAATTAGTAGGGAAGCATATAAAACAACTACTGCACTGTTAGTAAGTTCAGAATACGTAGGCCACGACACTTTATGAACAAGTTCGTCGTAAGTTTCTTTAAAATAAGCTACAATCTTCTTCATTTCAAAAATATTAGCACGGGAGGAGAGGCTCGAACTCCCGACACCCGGTTTTGGAGACCGGTGCTCTACCAACTGAGCTACTCCCGTTTGTACATAATCAGTTCCCGATGTATACCGGGAACTGATTAAGATTATATTGGTTATTAGTCAAGAATTTCAGTAATCTGACCAGAACCTACTGTACGACCACCTTCACGGATAGCGAAACGCAAACCTACGTTCAATGCTACCGGGTAGATCAGTTCTACAGTGATTTCTACGTTATCACCAGGCATTACCATTTCAGTTCCTTCCGGAAGAGTGATTTCACCTGTACAGTCCATAGTACGCAGATAGAACTGAGGACGGTATTTGTTGTGGAACGGAGTGTGACGACCACCTTCTTCTTTCTTCAAAACGTAGATAGAAGCTTTGAACTTAGAGTGAGGTTTAATCTGACCGGGCTTACAAAGAACCATACCACGTTTGATTTCGTTCTTGTCAATACCACGGAGCAACAGACCTACGTTGTCACCAGCTTCACCTTGATCCAGCAACTTGCGGAACATTTCAACACCAGTTACAACAGACTTCTTGTCTTCACCCAAACCGAGGATTTCAACTTCGTCACCTACATGGATAACACCAGCTTCGATACGACCAGTAGCTACAGTACCACGACCAGTGATTGAGAATACGTCTTCAACCGGCATCAAGAACGGTTTGTCAATATCACGTGGAGGCAGAGGAATCCAAGTGTCGCAAGCATCCATCAGCTCCATAACCTTCTCTTCCCACTTTTCAACGCCATTCAACGCACCAAGAGCAGAACCCTGGATGAACGGAGTGTTGTCGCCGTCGAATTCGTAAGCTGAAAGCAGTTCACGCATTTCCATTTCAACGAGTTCCAACATTTCAGCGTCGTCTACCATGTCACACTTGTTCATGAATACAACCAGTCTCGGTACGTTTACCTGACGAGCCAGCAAGATATGCTCACGAGTCTGAGGCATCGGACCATCAGTAGCAGCAACTACGATGATAGCACCGTCCATCTGAGCAGCACCAGTTACCATGTTCTTTACGTAGTCGGCGTGACCCGGGCAGTCTACGTGAGCGTAGTGACGGTTAGCTGTTTCATACTCTACGTGAGAAGTGTTGATAGTGATACCTCTTTCCTTTTCTTCAGGAGCGTTATCGATAGAATCGAAAGAACGCAATTCAGAAAGACCTTTCTTTGCCAACACTGTAGTGATAGCAGCTGTCAACGTGGTTTTACCGTGGTCAACGTGACCAATTGTACCAATGTTTACATGCGGTTTGGTACGTTCGAATTTCTCTTTAGCCATAGCTTTACTTGTTATTTATTTGATTAATAATCAGCTTTTACATCTTTGTGAGCTGTTACCGGGACTTGAACCCGGGACCTCTTCCTTACCAAGGAAGTGCTCTACCGCTGAGCTATAACAGCAAGGAGAATAAGAGTTGTGGGCAAAGATGGATTCGAACCACCGAAGGCGTAAGCCAGCAGATTTACAGTCTGCCCCATTTGGCCACTCTGGTATTTGCCCCTACATTACAAAAAGAACTCTTTTCCTTACTAAATCATCGCAGAGTGAACTTTACCCGGACGATTTCCGTTCTCATATCATCTCCACCTCGTGAAGAAAGACTCATTCCACTCATCCTTGAGCGAGCCTCTTGTCGGATTCGAACCAACGACCCCGAGATTACAAATCACGTGCTCTGGCCAACTGAGCTAAAGAGGCAAGCTAAAAAATGCAACCGTAACGTTCATAGTGTGAGCGAAACGGCTGCAAATTTAGGCATTTATTTTTTACCCGCAAAATTTTAGCGGAAAATTATTTGCTCCGTTGCTTTTCCTTGTACTTAACCAGCTGTTTTTCCAAAGCTTCCAGGCATAAATCCACTGCTTCTTCAAACGTATCACAAACCTTGTTTGCATAAAACTCGCCATTGGGAACCAATACTTTCACTCCGGCTTCTTTATTTTCGGCTGTTTCTGGTTTTACTACCTTTAATGACACCTCTACTTTCTTTATATCGTCGTAAAATTTCTCCAACTTAGCAACTTTCTTTTGAACGAAAGACTGCAATTGCTCTGACGCATCAAAGTGAATCGATTGAATTCTTACTTCCATACTTACCTCCTTTTTACTTTAGGCTCGGGGATGAGCCTGATTATACACTTTTTTAAGCTCTTCAAAAGTAGTATGCGTATAAACTTCCGTTGTCGCCAGACTCTCGTGTCCGAGGAGTTCTTTTATCGAGCCTAAATCAGCACCATTGTTCAGCATAGCCGTTGCAAAGGTGTGCCTCAGCACGTGGGGACTTCTTTTTTTTACAGTCACTACCTTCGAAAGGTTTCGTTTCACAAGGCATGCTACGATACTGCGGTAAAGCCTCTTTCCATTCTTCCGGACAAAAAAAGCATCCGAGCGAACCGGGACAGCTTCATTCCGCACATTGACATATTCTCGCATCGAGCGTCCCAGCTCCTCATCGAAAGGTATAAGACGTTGTTTATTCCGTTTTCCCGTCACTTTAACGAGAGAAGCCGAAAAATCGACATCCTTATCATCCAACCCTATCAATTCTGAAAGTCGCATGCCGGTAGCATAAAACATTTCAATAATCATATGGTCGCGACACCCTTCAAAACCTTCACCAAAGTCCATATCATCCAGTAACCTATTCATCTCACCCTCTCTCAGAAATACCGGAAGCGGCTTTTTCTTCTTGGGCCCCGTCACTTTCCGCAACGGATCTACCGCGACCTCGCCTCTCCTCAAAAGGAATTTATAGTATGTCCGGATAGAACTCAGCTTTCGGTTTATCGTATTAGAAGCAAGTCCTTTGTCCATCAAGGAAGCAATCCATTCACGAACAAGTTCCGCATCTACATCCGATGGAGTCAAGTCTCCCAACATTTCTTCTCCAAACCTCTGCAGTTCAAGAATATCTGCCCGATAGTACTCAACCGTACCTTTGGAATAGTTCCGCTCGTGCAGAAGATAGTCAAGAAAAGAATCTGTCAACAACATATCGCTACATATCTAAAATCATGCAACGAATGTATGAAAAAGAATTCAATAATTCAAAGGAATTTACGAATTATTAATCTTCTACTTGCTGAAGTTGTTGAACGTAAACAGCACGTTCTTTCTTAAGTCTTTTAGTCACAGACGGTTTATCAAACTGTTGTCTGCGTCTCAATTCCTTAACTGTGCCAGTTTTTTCAAACTTTCTTTTGAATTTCTTCAGCGCTTTTTCAATGTTTTCGCCTTCTTTTACAGGTACTACAATCATTTTCTTTTAATTAAATGTTAATGGTTTAAAAATCTCACGATTAAATTGAGCGGCAAAATTACACATACTTTCTTTATTCACAAAACTTTCTGCAAAAAAATTACCCATGATTCCTAATTATCAAACGAATGAGCAAAGGGAAAGATGTTTTTATTGAGCCAATCCGCTAAAATCCGTGAAGCATAGCAAATTTTTAAAAGAGAATGTGTAACTTTGAAAGCAGAGAATGAAGAGATTATAAACTCATTTACACGCCTACTTAATTACATTTATAAAAATATGGCTCAGACAATCAATCAACGTATAGATGCTCTACGGGCATTGTTAAAAAGAGAAGGCATAGACGCTTTCATTATCCCCAGTACCGACCCGCACCTAAGCGAGTACGTAGCACCGTACTGGAAATCAAGAGAATGGATATCAGGCTTCACCGGTTCGGCAGGCACGGCGGTGATTACCACCGACAAGGCGGGACTGTGGACAGATTCCCGCTATTTTCTCCAAGCCGAGCAGCAGCTGGAAGGCAGCGGCATCGACTTATACAAGGAAATGCTGCCCGAAACGCCCAGCATCCTCGATTTCCTGCGGGAGAACCTTACAGCGAATTCAGTTGTAGGTATAGACGGAAAGGTATTTTCCACCACACAAGCCATAGCCCTGCAAGAGGATCTGGCAAAAAACGGCATCACCGTAAAGAGCATTGCCGACCCGATGAATGAGATATGGACAGACCGCCCTCCCATGCCCGAAGCACCCGCCTTTATCCACGAGATGAAATACGCCGGGAAAAGCTGTCCGGACAAACTGGCTGCTATCCGCCGGGAGATGAAGAAGAGTGAAGCGGACGTATTATTGGTGTCGGCATTGGACGAGATAGCATGGACACTCAATATACGCGGCAACGATGTGCATTGCAACCCCGTAGTAGTAAGCTACCTGATAATCAACGAACAAGAAACACACTTTTTCATCCAGCCCGAGAAAGTAACGGAAGAGCTTTCAGCCCATCTGGAAGAAGCCGGCGTCACCATCCATGCTTATGGGGACACCGAATCCTTTGTGACAAGAATACCGGACGGCAGCATCATGCTCGACATGGGAAAGACGAATTATGCCGTTTATTCCGCCCTCCCCCCTTCCTGCCGGGTACTTGACGAGCGCTCACCGATAGCCTTGCTGAAAGCGGTCCGCAATGACCGGGAAATAGCCGGCATCCACGCAGCCATGCAACGCGACGGAGTGGCACTGGTGAAGTTCCTGAAATGGCTGGAGGAGGCCGTTTCCGCAGGCAACGAGACAGAAATCAGCGTAGACAAGAAACTGCACGAATTCCGTGCCGCACAGCCACTCTACATGGGAGAAAGCTTCGACACCATTGCCGGGTACAAGGAACATGGAGCCATCGTACACTACGAAGCCACTCCGGCAACGGACGTGCCACTGAAACCCGAGGGATTCCTGCTGCTGGACTCGGGTGCGCAATACCTGGACGGCACTACCGACATCACCCGCACCATCGCACTGGGGAAACTGACCGAAGAAGAGAAGACGGACTACACCCTGATACTGAAAGGACATATCGACCTCGCCATGGCTGTCTTCCCGGAAGGTACGCGAGGAGCGCAACTGGATGTACTGGCCCGCATGCCGATATGGCAACACCACATGAACTTCCTGCATGGTACCGGGCACGGCGTAGGCCATTTCCTCAATGTGCACGAAGGTCCGCAAAGCATCCGCATGAATGAGAATCCGGTAACCCTACGGCCGGGAATGGTCACTTCCAACGAACCGGGCGTTTATAAAGCCGGAAGCCATGGAATACGCACGGAAAACCTGGTGCTGACCGTGAAGGACGGTGAAGGCATGTTCGGAAATTACCTGAAGTTCGAAACCATTACCCTCTGCCCCATCTGCAAGAAAGGTATCATCAAAGAGATGCTGACGGCAGAGGAAACGGCATGGCTGGACAACTATCACCAGCATGTATACGAGACACTTTCGCCAAGCCTGAACGAAGGAGAACGGGAATGGCTGAAGGAAGCATGCAGTAACCTAACCACTAATCACTAAAAAAATGGCATTAATAAAATCAGTAAGAGGATTCACTCCCGAAATCGGGGAGAATTGTTTTTTGGCGGACAATGCGGTTGTCATTGGCGACGTCAAGATGGGACGGGATTGCAGCATCTGGTTCAGCACCGTGCTGCGGGGTGACGTAAACTCAATCCGCATAGGGAACGGAGTAAACATCCAGGATGGAAGCGTGCTCCACACCTTGTACGAGAAATCGACCATAGAGATAGGAGACCACGTATCCGTGGGGCACAACGTGACCATCCACGGAGCCACTATCAAGGACTATGCTTTGGTAGGGATGGGTTCCACCATCCTTGACCACGCAGTAGTGGGCGAAGGGGCTATTGTCGCCGCTGGTTCCCTGGTATTGAGCAATACGGTCATCGAGCCGGGAAGCATCTGGGGAGGAGTCCCCGCCAAGTTCATCAAGAAAGTAGATCCGGAGCAGGCCAAGGAGCTGAACCAGAAGATTGCACACAACTATCTGATGTATTCCGACTGGTACAAATAAAGGGAGACAAGGCGCCCCAAAAAGGCAGGGCGATAAAGGGATGCCATTCCATCACCTTTACCGCCCTATCGCTTTTATCACTCTTTACTTTTCTAAAAGTTTATCATACTCATTATCTTATCCGTCGCACCGGCGTTGCCGGTCACATAATTGCTTGCATTCATGCCTGATTCTCGCAAAAAGACTTCATCTGTCAGCATACGGTCGAGCAAAGTTTTCAGTTCCTCATAATCCTTCACCGAGAAAGCGCCTTTTGCCTCCAGCAACTGGATGGCCTCCTGGAATTTCTGATACTTCGGTCCGAAAATCACCGGAATGCCATAAACTGCAGCCTCAAGGGTATTGTGGATTCCCACCCCGAAACCACCTCCGATATAGGCAATCTCGCCATAGCGGTAGATGGAAGAGAGCAACCCGAAGCAGTCGATAATCAGGCAGTCGGCCTTACGGACATTCTTCTCGTCGGCACGGGTATAGCGCACGTAGGGGCGTTTCAGTTTACGGATAATCTCTACCAGATGGTTTTCGTCGATAACGTGCGGAGCGATAACCAACTTCACCTCCGGATGCTGGTTAAAGTATTCAATAAACAAATCCTCGTCCGGCTGCCAGGAGCTTCCTGCCACGAAAGTCATCGTGTTGTTCTTGAAAAGCTCCACCAAAGGCAGATGTTTGGCCTCCTCACGAATCTGCAGCACACGGTCAAAACGGGTATCCCCCACCACCGTGACACGGCTGATACCTATCTTCGCCAGATAGCGTT
Organism: Bacteroides sp. AF39-16AC; assembly: GCF_003602735.1. Taxonomy (NCBI): domain Bacteria; kingdom Pseudomonadati; phylum Bacteroidota; class Bacteroidia; order Bacteroidales; family Bacteroidaceae; genus Bacteroides; species Bacteroides sp. AF39-16AC. Next base: position 70,315 of record NZ_QTLN01000009.1, read on the forward strand.
TGGAGCGTTCATTCTGCACAAACAAATGGTCGAAGTCGCGCAGCACATGTCTGTACGTACCGCCATACCACTTGAAGAATACTTGTCCGCGGCGGAAAATGGAAGAAATGCTGTACACCGGAATACGGCGCTTGTGCAGTTCGTCCAGATAGTTCTTCCAGAACTCGTACTTGATAAAGAATGCCATGCAGGGATTCACGATATCCAGGAACTTCTTCACATTGCGGGACTTGTCGAAAGGCAAGTAACAGACAACGTCTGCCCCCCTATAATTCTTGCGGACCTCATAGCCCGACGGCGAGAAGAAAGTCAGCAGAATACCGTAATCCGGATATTTGGCACGAATTTTCTCAATCAACGGCCGTCCCTGCTCGAACTCCCCCAAAGAAGCGGCATGGAACCATATATAGCGCACGTCCTTCTCCAACTGCTGCCGGAGAAGTTCATAGACCACCCAGTGTCCCTTCATCATTTTTCGGGGCTTACGGCTAAATGGAGCAGCCAAATGCACCAGAATATCGTAGATGGCTATTGCCAAGTCATATAGCATACTATATGGATTAAGGATGAAGAAGATTTATTCACTTTAAAGCATCAACAGCACGCTGTATACGGGCCAACGTCTCTTCCTTGCCAATCAGCTCGGTAATGTCGAACATGTGCGGGCCTTTACACTCGCCCACCACTGACAAGCGGAAGGCATTCATCACATTTCCCATGTGATAGCCACGCTCAGTAATCCAACCAATCACAATATCTTCGGAAGGCTTGGAGGAGAAATCCCCGATGCCGCGCAACACATCCATCAATTCGGTCATGATGCGGGGAGTATCTTCCGACCAACGCTTCTTCACATCCTTTGCCGCATATTCCGTGGGGGCTACGAAGAAAAAACGGGTCTGGTCCCACAGTTCCTTTACGAAGTTGACGCGTCCCTTCACCAGTGAAACCACTTTCGTAAGGAACTCGTCGCTATAGTTGGAGGCGTCTATGCCGTTGGACTCCAGCACCGGTCTGAAAAGACAAGCTATCTCCGCATCCGGTTTCATCATGATGTACTCATGGTTGAACCAGATACCTTTCTTATAGTCGAATTTGGCACCCGACTTGCTGCAATGGCTCAAATCAAACAATTTCACCAATTCATCCATAGACATCAGTTCCTGGTCATTGCCCGGATTCCAGCCCAGCAGAGCCAGGAAATTAATGACCGCTTCGGGCAGATAACCAGATTCCCGGTAGCCTGAAGAAACATCTCCCGACTTGGGGTCATGCCACTCCAACGGGAAAACCGGGAAGCCCAGACGGTCGCCGTCACGCTTACTCAATTTGCCGTTACCCTCGGGCTTCAGCAACAAGGGCAAATGCGCAAAGGCAGGCATGGTATCCTCCCACCCAAAGGCACGGTAGAGCAATACATGCAACGGCGCGGAAGGCAACCATTCCTCACCGCGTATCACATGGGACACTTCCATCAAATGGTCGTCCACAATATTGGCCAGATGGTAAGTAGGAAGTTCATCTGCCGATTTATAAAGAACCTTGTCATCAAGAATGGAAGAGTTTATCACTACTTCCCCACGAATCAGGTCGTTCACATGCACATCTTCGTTCGGCTCTATCTTGAAACGCACCACGTACTGCTTACCGGCAGCAATCAGCGCGTCTACCTCTTCTTTAGGAAGGGTCAGTGAATTGCGCATCTGCAAGCGGGTAGAAGCATCGTACTGGAAATTCGCAATCTCCGCACGCTTTGCTTCCAGCTCCTCAGGAGTATCGAAAGCGATGTAGGCTTTTCCGGCCTCCAGCAGAATCTGAACATACTTCTTGTATATTTCCCGACGTTCCGACTGACGGTACGGGCCATGGTCTCCACCGAAACTCACGCCCTCGTCAAACGGGATGCCCAACCACTTGAAAGATTCCAGGATATATTCTTCCGCACCCGGCACAAACCGGTTGGAATCAGTATCTTCAATACGAAATATCAAATCTCCTCCATGCTGACGCGCAAAGAGATAATTGTATAAAGCTGTACGCACACCGCCGATGTGCAACGCCCCCGTAGGACTCGGGGCAAAACGGACTCTGACCTTTCTTTCTGTCATAATCTACCTTACTTATGAATATTTTAGACGGCAAAATTAAACCTTTTTTTCCACACTAATGTTTTTTTTTGTACTTTTCGCAAAAATTTCAGCCGATATGAGTTATTTCAATACCAAAAAAGAGTTCTCGCTCAGAGATTTGCTATACAGAGCACTGATATTCATCGGCACTGTGGGGATTATTGTCTATTTTCTGCCACGTGACGGTAAATTCAACTACCAGTTCGACATTGACAAGCCCTGGAAGTACGGACAGCTCATGGCCACCTTCGACTTCCCCATCTATAAGGCCGATGAAGTGGTGAAACGCGAGCAAGACAGTATCCTCGCCGCCTTCCAGCCGTATTTCCAGCTGGACAAAAGCATTGAGAAAAGTGTGCTCGCCAAGTTGAAGGCAGACTATCAGACCCACCTGCGCGGCCTGCTTCCCTCCACCGACTACGTCCGCTTTCTGGAAAGAAAACTCTCTGAAGTATATCGCGCCGGCATCGTTTCTACCGAAGAGCTGAACCAACTGCATAAGGACAGCACAACCGCCATCATGGTCATTAACGACAAACTGGCCAACCAGCAGGACATCAACAAGGTATATTCGGTGAAGGATGCCTATAACTATATACTCACGGCCGATACCGCCCACTACCGCCCGGACATTCTACGGCAATGCTCGCTGAACGAATATCTGTTCCCTAATCTGACCTATGACGAGCAGCGGACCGAAACCGCTAAGAAGGAGATGCTCGACAACTATTCATGGGCCAACGGCATCGTACTGAGTGGACAGAAAATCATCGACCGCGGCGAGATTGTCAGCCAGGAGACATACAACATCCTTGAGAGTCTACGGAAAGAATCCATCAAACGCAGTGAGTCCATCGGGCAAAAACGGTTGATGCTGGCGGGGCAGGTATTGTTTGTCAGTATCTTCATGCTGTGTTTCATGCTCTACCTCGACTTGTTCCGTAAAGATTACTACAAGCGCAAGGGCAGCCTCTCCCTGCTCTTCGCCCTCATCATGTTCTATTGCGTGGTGACGGCCATCATGGTTGCCAACAACATATTCAATGTCTATATCATCCCGTATGCCATGCTGCCGGTCATCATCCGGGTGTTCCTCGACTCACGCACGGCCTTCATCGCACAAGTCACCACCATACTGATATGCTCCATCTGCCTGCGCTATCCGCATGAATTCATTCTTCTGCAACTCTCGGCGGGGCTGGTTGCCATCTTCAGTCTGAGGGAACTTTCACAACGGTCGCAACTGTTCCGGACAGCCTTCCTCGTCATATTGACCTACGCTGCCGTCTACTTTGCTTTCGAGCTGATTACAGAAAACGACTTGACAAAAATCAACGGAAGCATGTACACCTATTTCGTCATCAACGGAGTGTTGCTGCTGTTCACCTATCCCCTGCTCTTCCTGGTGGAAAAGACGTTCGGCTTTACCTCCAATGTCACTTTGGTCGAATTGTCCAACATCAACAACAGCCTGCTGCGCCGCATGTCCGAGACAGTTCCCGGCACCTTCCAGCATTCCATGCAGGTTGCCAACCTTGCGGCGGAAGCGGCCAACCGTATCGGAGCCAAAAGCCAGCTGGTACGTACCGGAGCGCTGTATCATGACATCGGCAAGATGGAGAATCCGGTGTTCTTCACCGAGAACCAGTCGGGTGGAGTCAATCCGCACAAGAATCTGGGCTATGAGCAAAGTGCCCAAGTCGTCATCAGCCATGTGACGGACGGGCTGAAGCTGGCCGAGAAGAACAATCTCCCCAAAGTAATCAAGGATTTCATCACCACTCACCATGGCCGTGGGAAAACGAAGTATTTCTATATCTCCTGGAAAAACGAGCACCCCGGTGAAGACCCTAACGAGGAGGCATTCACCTACCCCGGTCCCAACCCGTTCACCAAAGAGCAGGCTATCCTGATGATGGCCGATTCGGTGGAAGCCGCTTCACGCAGTCTGCCCGAATATACGGAAGAGAGTATCAGCAACTTGGTAGACAAGATTATCGATTCGCAAGTGGCAGAAGGCTATTTCAAGGAATGCCCCATCACCTTCAAGGATATTGCCACCGTGAAGAACGTATTCAAGGAGAAGCTGAAGACTATATACCATACCCGCATCAGTTATCCCGAACTTAAAAAATAAGAACTATGGAAGTGACCAGTAAAGAACAGAAAAGAGCCGAACAACTGCTGCAAAGCCAGCACATCGGACTGCACCAAATCAAGAGTTTCAGTTTCATGAAGCGTTACCACCAGGTTCCCCGCAAAAGCAACTTGGCTGCGAAAGACAAATATGGTCCGGGCATACTGACTTTACATCTAAAGGAAGGGAAAGAAAAAGTAATCTATCTGCCTCCTTTCCGTCACCCTTCCTCGGTCATCCGCTACCTGGTCTCCCAAGAAATCCCCTTCGACAACCACGCACCGAGGGAACGGACAGTCGCAGAGATTCCCACAGAAACATACCAGCGTCCGTCACTCTATATGTTCTGGTTCTTTGTCTTATTCCTGATGTTCCTTATATTGGGATATTATTCCATCAGTAGCAACGTATGGTGGGGCTTCATCCCGGCTATCATTTCGTTTGCATTAAGTCTTTTTTTCATCAGCATGCTGATGACCCGCTTCTGCTACCTGACGTTGGACAATAACGGCCTCATCATACACAGCGTAGGCAGGACCATCCGCTATCCGTACCAGAACCTGAGAAAAGTAAACTTCGACTTTGCCCGCGAACAGAATTTCACACACGTCATGGAATTGCTGGACAACGATTACCGCTACCGTCTGTTCTATATCGGAAGGGTTTCGAGGAAGAAGCTGAATGAGATTGCCGAACGCCTGCAACAAGCCGGAGTGGATGCCACTTGCAGTCTGAATGACAACAAGCGGTTCTTCCAGGATACGTATATCAGCCACTAAACAGACGTTAGCCAACAAATAAGCTACCGGATACGGCATCATTCCCGTTTCGCAGATTTCAGAATGATGCCTTTGCACTTGCTCTCAATTTATTTATAATTGCAGGATAAACCTTTTTATAAATAATTTGGAAATGAGCAGAAATGAAATTACCTTACAAGAGATGTTCTCCTCAATCATCGGGGAACTCCGGGAAAGCGGCAGGTGGGGGACGGCACACATCTACCAGTCAGCGGTGAATGCATTCTCGGCATTCACCAAATGGCAACCGATGCCCATGCGCAAGCTGAGCCCGACCGTGCTGAAGAGATTCGAAAACTTCCTCAGGCAGAGGAATTGTAGTTGGAATACGGTATCCACCTATATCAAAGCGATACGTTCGGTTTACAACCGGGCGGTGGACAAAAAGCTGGTGCGATATGTACCCAGGCTGTTTGAGCATGTGTATACCGGCACACGGGCGGATAGGAAAAAGGCGCTCGAAGCTTCCGACATAGGCTGCTTGGTACGGGAGACAGAGATGAGCCTGCAGGCCGGTAATTCTTCCAACACCCGACAGAAAACAAAAATTTTCTTTGTATTGATGTTTATGCTAAGAGGGATTCCTTTTGTGGACCTGGCCTATTTGCATAAGAGGGATTTACAAGGAAATACCTTGTCCTATAGGCGCAGGAAGACGGGACGGGCACTGACCGTCTCACTGACGCCGGAGGCTATGCAAATGGTGAGAATGATAGCAAACAAGGACAAGGACTCTCCTTATTTATTCCCCATATTACAAAGTGAGGAAGGCACGGAAGCGGCATACCGGGAATACCAGTCGGCACTCAGGGCATTCAACCAACGTTTGGCAGTACTCAGACAATGCTTGGGAATGCAGTCGGCACTCAGTAGTTATGCGGCACGCCATACTTGGGCGACCATGGCTTACCACTGCGAGATACATCCTGGAATCATATCAGAAGCCATGGGGCACTCTTCCATCACAGTGACGGAAACTTATCTGAAGCCTTTCAGCAACAGAAAGATTGACGAAGCCAATCAAAGGGTAATTTCTTTTGTAAAAAACGAAGGATATCCAGTATAAAAGAGATTACTTCTTTTGAGGAAGTAGAGCAAACTTGTTGTTTCTTTTTTATAGTCTTCAAACAAAGTTTTGAGGAGCGGATTGATATTGGCTTTACAAAAAGTTTCCCAACGTAAGCAATAAACTGAAAGATAGAATCTTATATTGAAAATTAGAGACTTTTTCACTTCATAATTTCTATTGCAGCTTTTCTATAATGTTGGAGATTAAGACTATATATCATCTTTCCAATATCCCAACGGACTGATTTCTACTATTCCAAACAAAACCGGTCTATTTTCTCCTTATCTCCTGATTATTAACGAAATTAACAAGATTTCATTACCTGCGAAGTAACGGAAAATCATATAACAAAACAGATATGGGAAAGGAATATAAAATGAGAGATTATTCACTTTTTTATTTTTTAAATTTATAAATTTAAAGTTTTCAATTATGAACAAGAAGTTTCTAAGTGTAATCCTGTTCAGTACTTTAATGGTAGGTACTGCAGGAACGTTTACGTCTTGTAAGGACTACGATGATGACATTGAACAGATCAACAACGAGTTGTCTGGCATCAAATCTCAAATCGAAGCCTTGGAAGGCAAAATTAAAGATGGCAAGTGGATCACAAGTGTGGCTCAGACTGCCAACGGTTTGACAATCACGTTGTCTGACGGTACTACTTACGACGTTACTAATGGTAAGGACGGTGCTGCTGGTACTCCGGGTGCTGCCGGAACAGAATGGACTATCTCTGAAGATGGTTACTGGGTATGCAATGGCGAAAAAACAGACGTTAAGGCTGTTGGTCAAGATGGAGAAAAAGGCGAGGCTGGCCAGCAAGAAGTGAAGTTTGAGAACGGTAAGTGGTTCTTGTGGAACGGCACTGAATTTGTAGAATTCAAGGGTGCAACAACTTCTGGAAATATTCCTTACTATTACACTGATCCGAATGACAACAACTACACGATTTTGGTAGTTTATAGCCAAGATGGACAGACTAAGAAGGAGATCCGTTTGCCGATGAATGAAGGTTTGGCTCAATTGACAGTGTTGGATGCAAACTTCTCTCAAGGTGCTGCTAATATCGTGGTAAATTATGCTTTGAGAAAAGTTAGTACAGAATGGGATGGTGAGAGAGAACTGCCTGCTGTTGGTGAATACATGGTAGCAACTAATACACAGTCCATCCTTGTTCAGGTAACTCCTGCCAACTATGATTTGGCTACTTTAGATTTGAAATTTGTTAATGGCAAGGGAGAAGAAGTTCCTGTTACTGTAGGTAAAGCTACTCCGACAACCATTACAAGACAATCTTCAATAACAGGTGTTTATGAGATTCCAGTTACCGTAAATCCAATTAAGGAAAACGAAGAGTTAGTTAACTTCTATCAAGGGAAGAAACAGATTTCGCTGGTAGCAAATGAAAGTGTACGTTCTACTTATACTTCTACACTGCAAATGGTAAAAAGTAATCAACCGGTTGGAAATGTAGCTTATCAGGTATGGCAGTGGAATCCCATTACACAACAAGAAGAATGGATGTCTAAGTATACTACAGTTGCTGCCGAGGATCTTTTAGTGACTCCTAAAGATGATGTTGCTGCCAAGATTTATGACTCTTATTTAACCATCAAGGATGACCAGACAAATAACGCCAAAGCCATTAAATATGGTATTTCTGTTGATGGAATGACTGTAAAGAGTGCTGAAAATGCACAAGGTCAAAGTATTGTATTGATAGCTCATTACGTAGATGTTATTGGAAAAGTATACAAACAAGAAATTACTGTTACATTCCAAGGTGAATATGTAGAGCCTGAGACCATTGACTTGACAGCGTCTGAACATACAATTGCATTTGTTAAGAGCGCTGAATCCCCATCTCTTATTGCAAACTTCGATGAATACTTCAAGGATATTCAGGGAGATGACCGTATTGTTTGGAACTCTGAACATGAAATCTTTGTTCCTAAGTATTATCCTCAACAGCAATATGTAGTGAACTATGTATATACAGATCCAGAGGATTATAGCACTCACGAAGGTCAACTGTTTGGCTTTGTTGCTGCTGTTGAAGCAAATGAAGAAGGCGCAACACTTAATACTGAAGAAGGTTTAGCTAAGTTCAAGAATTTGAAAATTTCTTTGGATTATACTAAAGCATTCGATGGAAATGGCATTGATTTGCTGAACTACGATGTTACATATACATTGCAAGTTCTAGTACAGAACACTGCAACTGGTGCCGTTGATTATGTAAATGTACCGTTCACCGTAGAGCAACCTGCCGCTGCTGAAATTGCTAAACAATATGCATTCGATGCCATTGCTTACGATGCAGCAACTAACGCATTTACTGTATTTGGAACAGAGGCAACTTTGAGTGATTTGATTAAAGTAAGTGCCAAAGGCTTTGAAAACGGTGTAAGCATAGCCACTAACGAGGCAGCAAAACCTGCAGGTGTAACAACAGAAGATTACAAGGTAGCAAATGGTAAGGTAACATTGAGTAATATCGATAAGTATGGTACAGCCTACTCTGTAACTGGTGTTTATGTAAAATATGCCAACCATAAGTTTGCAGTTCCTGCATTCAATGTAATCTTCAAGAAGGCTGCAACAGAAGCAACTTACACATTCTCATTGAAGAAGGCTGTTAGCGTTGTTCGTGGTGGTAGCGCAGTTACTCTCAAGGTTGGTACTGACTTGACTATTGCGGATGCTGCAGGTAACCCGATGAAGGACATTGTGGTTACAGCAGTGGATCTTGAGACTGCAGCAAACAACTATGTATCAGCAGGAACAACAGATGGCAAATCTATTATAATTACTCCTAAGGATATACAAATTGCTAAAGATACTGCATTCAAGGCTAAAATTAAATTTACTTATGATAGTGGTAAAACAGGAGAGACCGAAGCTAATGTTCTTGTAACAGTAAAAGCTATCTAATATCCAAAGCTAACCTAAGGAGAGACAAAGAGCATTCTAAACTCTCTCCTTAGTACGGATAATCCTCAAGTAGGGAAAGAAGTTATTTCTTTCCCTACTTTTTTATTTCAAATCTTCTCCAGAATATTCTTTCCTATTACTTTGCTTCCACACTTCCACCCACTTCCTGCATCTCTCTATCCATCGGCATTTGCCCCTCTGTGGAAGCACCCTCCAAAGGTGGAAGCAAATTTTGCTTCCACCTACTCAAAACGCCATGGTTTTACTGCAACTCACTCATTTTTATTTTAATACATCGAACAAATTTTATAAAACACTGACGCCAGTTTCCCCATACTTCTACACCCATCCTACCCATAAAATCTGCAATACCTCTCCCTTATCTTCATCCAAATCCACAACAGCCTCCTCCTCTCCTCAGCATAAAAAATGCCCCGTTCATTTCATTCTCCCTCCACTTTCCACTATCTTTGTCCCCACGATGAAAAAGTTCGCCGACGTCATATTGCCTTTGCCCTTGCACAGCTGCTTCACCTACTCCCTGCCCGACGAGTGGGCGGATGAAGTGCAAACCGGTTGCCGGGTGGTAGTACCATTCGGGCGGAAGAAATACTATACGGCCATCGTGCGTAACGTGCACTATTGTGCCCCCACCGGATACGAAGTAAAGGAAGTGTCTGCTTTGCTGGATGCCTGCCCGATACTGCTTCCGCGGCAGTTCAAGTTCTGGGAATGGCTCTCCGATTACTATCTCTGCACGCAAGGAGACGTCTACAAAGCCGCCTTACCCTCTGGCTTGAAGCTGGAAAGCGAAACAATCGTAGAGTACAACCCCGATTTCGAATCCGATGTCCGCCTGCCGGAGAAGGAACAGAAGATACTGGACGCGCTCTCTACCGACCCGGAGCAATGCGTGACCAAACTGGAGAAGGAGACCGGCATCAAGAACATACTTTCTGTCATCAAGTCACTGCTCGACAAAGAGGCCATCTTCGTAAAGGAAGAACTGCGCCGTACCTATAAGCCCAAGACCGAAACCCGCGTACGCCTCACCGCCGTTGCGCGCAACGAACACCGCCTGCATATCTTCTTCGACGAATTGCAGCGCCGTGCCCCCAAGCAATTGGACCTGCTGATGAAGTACCTGGAACTCTCCGGCTACCTCAGCGGACGAGATATAAAAGAAGTCTCCAAAGCCGAACTGCTGCAACGCACCTCCACCACCCCTGCCGTATTCAACGGTCTTATAGACCGTGGTGTATTCGAAGTTTATCAGCAGGAAATAGGCCGCATAGATAAAGCGCTTCTCAAAGAAGTCGTCCCCGTCAATCCGCTGAACGAACACCAGCAACGCGCCTATCACGCCATCTTGGAGAATTTCCAAAGCAAGAACGTCTGCCTGCTGCACGGCATCACGGCAAGCGGCAAGACAGAAGTCTATATTCATCTGATAGAAGAAACCATCCGGGAAGGAAAGCAAGTGCTCTATCTCCTGCCCGAAATAGCCCTCACTGCGCAAATCACAGAGCGCCTGCAACGTGTTTTCGGTTCCCGTCTGGGCATCTACCACTCCAAATTCCCCGATGCGGAACGGGTAGAAATCTGGCAGAAGCAGCTGTCGGAAGCAGACTATGACATTATCCTCGGTGTCCGCTCCTCCGTCTTTCTTCCTTTCCGCAACCTCGGTCTTGTGATTGTGGACGAGGAGCACGAAAACACCTACAAGCAGCAAGACCCTGCCCCTCGCTATCATGCTCGCAATGCAGCCATTGTACTCGCCTCCATGTACGGCGCCAAAACTCTGTTGGGTACGGCAACCCCTTCTGTAGAGACTTGGCACAATGCCACATCCGGTAAGTATGGCCTCGTGGAACTGAAAGAACGCTATAAAGAGATACAACTGCCGGAGATTATCCCCGTAGACATCAAGGAGCTGCACCGCAAGAAGATGATGAACGGTCCGTTCTCTCCACTGCTCCTGCAATACATCCGCGAAGCGCTGGAACAGAAAGAACAAGTCATCCTCTTCCAGAACCGCCGCGGCTTCGCCCCCATGATAGAATGCAACACCTGCGGCTGGGTACCCAAGTGCAAGAACTGCGACGTCAGCCTCACCTACCACAAGGGGCTGAACCAACTGACCTGCCACTACTGTGGCTACACCTACCAACTGCCCCGCATCTGCCCCGCCTGCGAGGGCACTGACCTGCGCAACCGCGGCTTCGGCACGGAAAAAATAGAAGATGACATCAAAGCCCTCTTCCCCGACGCCCGCGTAGCCCGTATGGACTTGGACACCACCCGCACCCGTACCGCCTACGAGCGCATCATCTCCGATTTCCAGCAAGGCAAGACGGACATCCTGATAGGCACGCAAATGGTGTCCAAGGGTCTGGACTTCGACCACGTCAGCATTGTGGGCATACTCAATGCCGACACCATGCTGAACTATCCCGACTTCCGCGCCTACGAGCGCGCCTTCCAGCTGATGGCGCAGGTTGCCGGACGCGCCGGACGGAAGAACAAGCGCGGCAGGGTGGTGCTACAAACCAAAAGCATCGACCATCCCATCATCCCGCAAGTCATTGCCAACGACTACGAAGCCATGGTAGGCGGGCAGCTTGCCGAACGCCAGATGTTCCACTACCCGCCCTACTACCGCCTGGTGTATGTCTACCTGAAGAACCGGAACGAGACCCTGCTCGACCTCATGGCACAGACTATGGCCGCCAAGCTCCGCACCGTCTTTGGCAACCGTGTGCTGGGACCGGACAAGCCGCCCGTAGCACGCGTACAGACCCTGTTCATCCGAAAGATTATCTTGAAGATAGAAACCAATGCCCCAATGGCACGTGCCCGCGAGCTGCTCGTCCAGGTGCAAAAGGAGATGGTGGCGGAAGACCGCTTCAAGTCGCTGATAGTGTATTATGATGTAGACCCGATGTAAATAACTCGTAACTAAAGAAATATGAAGAAGATACTTTTCGTTTGCCTCGGCAACATTTGCCGTTCCTCCTCGGCAGAGGGAGTCATGAAACATCTGATAGAAGAAGCCGGACGTGCGGATGAGTTTTTAATCGATTCTGCAGGCATTCTGTCCTATCACCAGGGCGAACTGCCGGACAGCCGGATGCGTGCCCATGCTGCCCGCCGTGGATACAATCTGACGCATCTTTCGCGACCCGTACGTACCGAGGATTTTTACAACTTTGACCTGATTATCGGTATGGACGACCGCAACATCGACGACCTGAAAGATCGTGCCCCTTCAACCGCCGAATGGAGCAAGATACACCGCATGACGGAATACTGTACAAAGTTTACCCATGCCGACCATGTACCGGACCCCTATTACGGCGGTTCCGAAGGTTTTGAGTATGTGCTAGACATTCTGGAAGATGCTTGTGCGGGGTTACTGCATAGCATTTAATCCAGCGGCATTACATGATACAGTGTCCCCTGCCTTGACTTCTTGTTCGGTATTTCAAGCTTCTTGAGCGTCCGCCCGAATACGGCAACCTTGTTGATTGCCAGACGGTCACGCGTCTTTGTCTGTAAAGCGGAAAGAATCTGCATGGGCATCACCCATTGCCCCTCTTCATCCTCTTCTGCCGCGCGGAAATGGCTGTGGAAGAGTTGTTCCAGTGGGGTGAGCTGTTCAAATTCCCGGTTCGTCCGCTTCAAGATGGCTTCATCGGCATCATCCAGCCAGTAACGCTCACCTTTGGCTACGGCATTCAGAGCCTGCGCATAGAGCTGGCGGTAGTTGATGGTGACATTCGTATCGATGGGACCGGTGACCTCAATGCAGATGAAACGGCGGCTGCCACTGGGATCGGACAGCAAGTCCTTCTGATTGCTGGTACCGATGAAGGAGGCATACCGCCGCATCTCACGGATGGTGCTGCCGTAGGGTTTGCGCAGGTTGGCAACCGGTTTCTGCAGCAGATGCTTCAAGAAACCCTGCTGGTTGATGCTGATTTGGTCGAACTCGTCGATGTTGACGAGCAGAAAGCGTCCCAGGCTGCGCTCCGCTTCCTGCCTGCTCTTGAAGTCGATGCTGTCCGTATAGCCGAAACGCAGCTCCGGTGGCAGCAAAATGCGGCAAAAGGTGGATTTCCGGAACCCTTGAGAACCGACAAGCAGAGGAGAAGTATTGTTTCCGTGTTGCCGGTCCATTCCACGCCAGTGTGCCACCATGCCCAGGAACCAGCGGTAGAACAGCTCCTGCCAATGAGGATTGTGGCACGGAACGAGGTCGGCCAACGCCCGGATGCGGTCTTTCCCGTCCCAGCGGCCGGTGTCGTAAAGGTACTCTTCGACGGGATTATAGAGTGGCACGTAGTCTGAAGTAAGGAAACGGTTGATGTCGCGGTCCCATACGCGGATACCCTCCTTCAGGGCATTCATGGAGACCGTACTGCGGGCACGCTGGTCAGCAGGCTTGAAATAGAAATGGACGGAGTCGCGCTGACGGTATTCCAAATCATCCAGAACGGTGTTGTAGCGGAACTCATACCGGCGGCCCATAAACTCTTCCAGCCGGAAAACGCTCTCCTGCTCTTGCGTCAGACTGCTCTTTTTCCCGAAGCCTTTAAGCTCTTGATATAGGTTATGAATCGTTTGACGAACAATGAATTCATCCGCTTCCCGGTAATAGTGCATCAATGTCTGGCGGACTACTTCCTCTTCGGGGATGCCTGCCTTGAAACAATGTTCGGCCAGAGGCACCAGCAGTATCCGTAAATCCCCCTCCCGTTTCCAGCCGTCCAATTCGCGGAATGCACGGTCAAGGGCTGATTCGAAGAGTATGGCGAAGGTGTCCGAGGCTTTACTGTCCGGATGCAGCCGCAACAGCGGATTCTTTTCTGCGAGTTTTCGTTGCCGGAAGTTCTCTTCCTCGGGCATGCCGAGGGGCTGTTCCAGGCAGAAAGGTACAGCGGCAGGATTGTAGTATGGATATCCGTCCAGAGTCATGCGGCAACTCTGGGTAAGGGAAGGTTCTTTCAATGTAATGGCAAACGGCAGTAAGGGCTGGTAGCACTTCACCGCCATACGGTAGGCGTGGGCATGAAACAAGGTGGCATCGCTCTCCCGCTTCGGCGTTGTGCCGTCGGGCAGGGCAAACAATACCCATATCTTGGCACTCCGTCCGCTGGAACCGCAGAAAGCGGCAAAGGTCTGTGGCAGCAGGGCGGCTTGTTGCTTTACATATTCCGCTTCGGCAATGCCCGACAGACGGTTTACTTCCAGTTGTACGAGTCCGTTATAGTTCTTCATCCGCCGTTCTCCCTCTTGTGTACGGCTATATTCCACGGCAGGGTAGATGCGTGGCAGTTTGTCTATATGTTCGTATTGGGCGCAAGTACCCTCCAGTTGAGGAAGGATGGCCCGGAGGGTCGATACATGTCCGGCTTTGGTTTCGGTTTTCAGTTTTTTAATCAGTGCGTCCGCTTCCAGGGTGCTGAGGGCTTCCTTTCCGCTCTCTTTTTCTGCTCTAATCAAGGTAATTTTCATTCTGTTTGTCAGCTTGTTTGGGTAAATATAATTCTCGTAAAGATACGACATCAGAAGGCGGAAAACAAGTATTCAGCAGAATAATTATTAAATAAATGCCTGCTTCCACAAACTATACAGCGTGGTGTCGGAAACCTTTGGATTTCTTTTTTAAAACATAGGCATTCCTTTGCTTTTCTCCCTTTGTTTGTCTACTTTTGTATAGGGAATAGATGACGCCTAACGACCATGAACAGCTCTGCTTACGGTCATGAAGCAATCGCTTGACGACTGTAAGCAGAGCTGTTCATGGCCGTTAGGCGTTTCTCTTCCCAAAGCTTTTACGGATGAAGTACGTAACCCGCACCTATTCCGCATAGGGCGCGAACGTATTGTACAACAACTTAAAAGACATTGAACTATGGCAATTTTATTCGATTGGTATGAGCTCCCAGAACCTAAAGACAAACAGCGGGAAGAAAAGATACTTCATCCGCGCATCCGCTTGAACGGCTCTACCACTACCGACGAACTGCGTCGCAGAATTCAGGAACGCAGCTCGTTGACGGAGACTGATGTCTCGGCGGTACTGGATGCCTTGTCGCACGTCATGGGGGAAGACCTCGC
This sequence comes from Bacteroides sp. AF39-16AC, assembly GCF_003602735.1. Classification (NCBI taxonomy): domain Bacteria; kingdom Pseudomonadati; phylum Bacteroidota; class Bacteroidia; order Bacteroidales; family Bacteroidaceae; genus Bacteroides; species Bacteroides sp. AF39-16AC. The sequence continues at coordinate 85,510 of NZ_QTLN01000009.1, forward strand.
CGAGGGGCGGCAGGTACATCTGGACGGTATCGGCTATTTTTATCCCGTACTGACGAGCACGGAGCCGGTGACTGCCGCGACCAAACGTAAAACCACCAAGATTAAGCTGAAGGGCATCAAGTTTCGTGCCGACCAGGTGCTGAAGAATGAGATAGGCGCTATCAAAGCTAAACCGCTGGGGCTGAATGAGCATTCCCAAAAGCTGAGTGACAAGGAGATTGACAGGCGGCTGACGAGCTACTTCTCTACGCATCAGTTCCTTACACGCAGTGATTTTCAGAGCCTCTGCGGAATGATACGCTCTACTGCACAGCTTCATATTCGCCTGCTTCGCAGCGAAGGCAAACTCGAGAATGCAGGAAAACTCAACCAACCGATTTATGTACCTTGCACGGGGTATTATGGTAGAGACGAGTAGGTTACGGTAAAACTATAGCGTTTTGAGTAGGTGGAAGCAAAATTTGCTTCCACCTTTTTTTGTTGCTTCCACAGCAGCTCAAATGCCGATGGATAGGGGGATGCAGGAGGTGGGTGGAAGTGTGGAAGCAAAGTGATGGAAAATAAATTTCTGGAGAAAAAAAGAGGGCATTCCGTTTTATCGGAATACCCTCAAGTCTATCTATGTACTATATATCTTACTTCTTCAAAGTAATTGTTACAGTAGTGGTTGTGGTAGCACCCCACTTATCAAGTACAACGAGAGAAACCTTACATGGAACATCGTTCTGCAATGCAGTTTCTGCGCTCTTCTTCACTACTGAGAAGTAAGAGTAAGCATCAGTCTCAGTCGGAGCAAACTGACTTCCACTATGGTCTTCAATAGCCAGATATTCTTTGGCATTGTCATCAGCCAAAACAACTCTCACGCTTTGGATTCTACTATCCATAGGCTCAGTTGTATCCGCTACATAATTAGCACCTGATTTCTTATACATCTGAGTCAAGTTATAAGCCTCTCCGTAAACATCCTTAGCAGTGATGTTCTTCAAGCTAACCTTGATAGGACTAACACCATTGCCAGAAGCATTTGCAGCTGCAGTAGCTTCCAAGGCACCTTCCTTGATTTCAGACTTAACTGTCAAGTTGAATTTATCTACAATCTTAGCGATGTGAACGTTGCCGAATACAGTGTAAGCAGCCTGGATTTCACGAGTTGAGTAAACATTGTCTCTGTTGTCTGCATTCTGAGCATTGTCGTATACCTTAACGCTGATATCACCCGCAACACCGGTTGTTGTAATCCATGGTGTACAAGTGTGTCCATCAATTTCGTGAAGCGTTTCAGTAAACGCTACATTGGTCTTTTCAGCACCCATGTCTTTGTACAGCTTGAACAAGTTATAAGTAACATCTGTACCATCTGCTGAACCGTAAGCTACAGCGTTGTCACCAACGAAGTAAGCAGACAGTCTGCTGAACGGAGTTACAGCTGACTCAGCCGGAGACTTGATAGTAACCTTAACAGGAATTTCAAAGGCGTTTACTGTGGCTCCCTTCTTCTTCAAGCCCAATACAATTTGATAGCTTTCTTCTGCTGGGAATGCTTTAGTGTAATCGAAACTGAACTTGATGTACAACGGGGTCTGAATCTTAGAGCCAGCCGCTGAAACATATTGACCTGCACTGTTTTTAACATAAAGAGTGCTTGCATCAATTGTTGTAATCCAGCTTTCATCGAATGCAGTTCCATCCTTACCATATTTCACACCGTTTACTGTGATTGTCTTTTCAGTAAGAGCCTTGCCGTCTGCCCAAGTAATGCTTCCAACCTTTACAACAGAAGGCAGGTCAGTGTCAGTTGAACCAGCCAAAGCTGCTTGAATATCACCCAATGGCAAGAAGAAATCAGCATTAGTTTTATTTACTGTCCATTCTACATCACCTAAAGTTGTTGAAGGAGCAACATATTTAAAGGTTACTGCAATAGTCTTGGCAGTTGTAGCTTCTGCGACAGTTCCATTCACTAACAGATAATTTACTTTAATATCAAGAAGACCAGCCTTTTCAGCCTTAATCGTATTTCCTGATATAGTTGCACCAAGATTTGCTGCAGCAGTCTTATCGGCAATTTCAAAATAGTAATCAACGATATAAGGAGTCAAATCGGCAACAGCAACACCATTAACAGTAGCAACATTAGCATTTTTGAAACATCCGATTAAATCAAGTTCCTTATTGATGTCAACAGAAAGAGCTTTCAGGTTAGTTACAGCAATTGTATTAACAGCCTTTTCTGTCACTTTTACATCATATGCGGAAGCGACCAAACCGTCGGCAGTTTCAGTCGTTAAAGCATAAGTTCCTGCAGATTTACCACAATTTGCTGTAGAAAGATACTCTACAGTCATATCGAATACACCCTTGTTCACTGAAGCTGCACGAGTCAATGCATCTTCAGTCATGTTAGCTACCGGATTAGTCACCTTGAAAGGCATATTACCTTTTGAATCGGACAAAACATAAGCATATTTAGTGGCATCGGCATCCTGAGGATTTACAATGGCACTTAATGTACTAGTCTGTGAAAGCAAAATAGCGTCTTTCTTATATGTTACATTATTAAATTTCACATCAGCACCCAATGCCTTACCATAGCTCATTGTAACATTAGCAGCTTTAATCTGACCGTCATCAATAGAAACCGCTTTCAAGCTTGTAATAGATGCGGCTTTGGGTAATTTGATGACAGCAGGTTCGCCTTCACCATTTTCACTCGTTGCAACGTGCAGTTCCCAGTAGCTGGTCTTATCTACGACATAAGTACTTGCTCCCATGGCAGAAATGCCAGTATCAGTGCCGACATAGTCATTCTTTTCAGCATCCCATTCGTAAGTCACCCAATTACCGGTTTCCTTACTGATAGAAGGAGCTTTAGCATTGATGCCATTTACTCCATTCTTACCTTCAGAGCAAATACCGGTATCTTCGTTGTTGATGATGAAATTTTTAGTAACTGGATCGATGGTGATTGTAGCAGCATCACCCTTATCCCCTTTATCACCTTTAATGGTTCCAATGGTGCTAGTAGTATTATCACTCCAAGTGATTGTAATACCATCACCATTTTTCACAACGTTGGTAACAAACTTACCATCGCCCACTTTTGCCTGCAAGTCGCTGATTGAAGCCTTGATACCAGTCAACTCATTGTTGATCTGATCAATGTCATCATCATAGTCCTTACAAGACGTGAAAGTTCCTGCAGTACCAACCATTAAGGCACTAAACAGGATTACACTTAGAAACTTCTTGTTCATAATTGAAAACTTTAAATTTATAAATTTAAAAAATAAAAAAGTGAATAATCTCTCATTTTCATTCCCTTTCACATAGTTGTTGATTATATGATTTTTTCCGTTACTTCGCAGGTAATGAAATCTTGTTAATTTCGTTAATAATCAGTGGATAAGTAGGAAACAGGCCGGTTTTGTACAGAATAGTAAAAAACAGCCCGTCAGGATATTGGAAAGCGGACAGTGACTCGTGAAAGATGACAGGGTGAAAGTGGCGGAATGAAGGTTTCAAGGAATAAAAATGCATGTTTTTCGGTTCAAAAGATTGTATGACAGCGTATTGGCATCACCGCTGTGAACTCCGTAAAGGCAACACCGCCCCGCCCCTCAAAACTCCCTTTGAAGATTCCGGAAAATGTGTGACAAACCTATTCTATCCCACCCGAAGAAGTAACGTCTTTTATATCGTGCACCCTCCGCTCCTTACAAAAGAAATTACCCTTTGGTTGGCCTCGTCAATCTTCCTGTTGCTGAAAGGCTTCAGGTAGGTTTCCGTCACCGTGATTGATGAGTGGCCCATGGCCTCCGATATGATTCCGGGGTGTATCTCGCAATGGTAAGCCATTGTGGCCCAGGTATGTCGTGCCGCATAGGTGCTGAGTGCCGACTGCATCCCCAGGCATTGCCTGAGTATACTCAGCCGCCGGTTGAATGCCCTGAGTGCCGACTGGTATTCCCGGTATGCCGCTTCCGTGCCCTCCTCGCTTTGCAAAATGGGAAACAGATAGGGCGAGTCGGGGTTCCTGTTCGCCACCATCCTTACCATCTGCATGGCCTCTGGTGTGAGCGACACGGTCAGCGCCCGCCCCGTCTTCCTGCGCCTGTAGGACAGGGTGTTCCCCTGCAAATCCCTCTTATGCAGATAGGCCAGGTCCACAAAAGGAATCCCCCTGAGCATGAACATCAGTACAAAGAAGATTCTTGTTTTCTGTTGCGTATTGGGCCGTGAACTCCCTTGCAGGCTCTTTTCCGTCTCCCTCACCAGGCTGCTGATATCCGCTGTTTCCAGCGCCTTCTTCCTGTCTGCCCGCGTCCCGGTGTACACATGCTCGAACAGCCTGGGCACGTACCTTGTATACTTCCTGTCCACCGCCCGGTGATAGACCGAGCGTATCGTCTTGACGTAGGTCGACACGGTGTTCCAGCTGCAATTCCTCTGCCTGAGGAAGTTCTCGAACCTTTTCAATACTGTCGGACTTAGCCTGCGCATCGGCATGGGTTGCCCCTTGTTGAATGCCGAGAATGCATTCACCGCCGACTGGTAGATGTGCGCCGTCCCCCACCTGCCGCTTTCCCGGAGTTCACCGATGGACTGGGAGAACATCTCCTGTAAGGTAATTTCATTTCTGTTCATTTCCATTTTTATTTATAAAGTGGTTACCTTACAAGTATATACAATAAAATGAAGAAAAACAGAAACTTATAATGTATTTCTTCATTTTGACCAGTCTTTCAGAATGAACTCAAATATATTTCTTATATTTGCGAAAAAAGTCGCATCGAAAAAAATCGCAATATGAATAATCCATTTAAATTCGGTACCATTGTAGACGGTGAATACTTTACGGATAGAGTAGCGGAACAGGAAAAAGTAAGAGAGATACTTGCAAGTGAGAATCACTTGATACTTATCAGCCCACGGCGTTTCGGCAAGACCAGCCTCGTCCAAAAAGTAACGAAAGGATTGTCACGTCCTGCTTTTCAGTTGAACCTGCAACTGGTAACAGATACTGCCGACTTTGCTGCACGATTATTGCGGATTGTGCTTCAGCAATGCCCTATGGAACGTTTGAAGCATCTCATTACCCACTTTCGTTTTATTCCCACCATTTCAACCAATCCTATGACAGACGGCATAGAAGTTTCATTTCAGCCGTCAATGGACGGGTTCATTCTGTTAGAGGATGTATTCACACTGATTGATAAATTGGGAATGAAGAATCCACACAAGAAACCGATTGTAGTACTGGATGAATTCCAAGAAATACGCACATTGGACAAGAATCTGGATAAGAAATTGCGGTCTATTCTACAGGCTTACAACCATGCCAACTACATTTTTTTAGGTAGCCAGGAATCAATGATGCAGGAAATCTTCGAAAAAAAGAAATCTCCTTTCTATCATTTTGGATATTTGATGAAGCTGGGTAAGATTCCTCAAGATGACTTCTATGAGTTTCTTAAGAATGGCTTTCTTCTCTTGGGTCAAGACATGGATGCTGAAACGATAAGCCGCAGTGTTCTGTCGTTCACTAATTGCCATCCCTATTACACCCAGCAACTGGCTTACCAGACATGGAATAACTGGAAACAAAACGGTTACAGTGATACCTTGGTGGAAACTGCCATTACAGAGTTGACCCATGTACACGATATGGATTATGAACGGTTATGGAGCACTTTCAATAAAACAGATAAAAAAGTTTTGATAGGCTTAACTATGCAGATGGGGACTCCGTCCAGTCTTCCTTTTCTACAGGGGGTCGGTATTGATTCTCCAAGTACCGCTTTCAGCAGTTTGAAGCGACTTGGGCAACAAGGATATGTGATACGTAACGAGGGATATGAACTGGATGATCCTTTCTTCAGAAGGTGGATTGAGGTAAAGAGAGAAGGATAATAAAAAGAGGAAATCCTTTTGGGGTTTCGTATCATTTTATCAACAGAAATATTTCGGTGACACATAACCGTTTGTAACGAATGGATTTTTCAGATGATTATTGAGTTTACACGCAAATATGAGGAAAATATCACGATAATCATAAAACGATTATTATTGGAAATGTGTGGTTGAGTGTCATATGAAGTGGCTATTCTTTTCCCCATCCAACAGAATAGAGGAATAGTAATAGCCATTTTCTGTTTTAATCTTGATATTTAATTTCTTCACCAAGAACTTGACGTTTCATGTTATGCTCATTGCGATAGAGTTTACCATTGCGCAGATAATAATAATTAAAGTAACCGGCAAACTCAATAGTGGCATACTTTAGTGTATCTCCTTGATTATAGACCTTCCATGTACCCTCGTAAGAACTGGAATCATCATATTGAATCAGGGTGGTGGAGTCTGCACGAAGGTCGAATCGTATACCGGTTTCCGTGACGAATTTTCCATGAAATGGATGTGCTGCTTTCGGATTTTTGCAGGAAGACAGGTAAGCAGTCCCAAGGGAGATGATTGAAATATATAGTATTCTTTTCATATCAAAACATATTATAGAATTGAAAAAAGGACGTCCTTGACGGACGTCCTTTTAATTTAGGGTTATATCAAGAATTTCTTCTTAATCATTTAGTGCTTGGAGTACCTTCAGCCTTCTTGACGAGTACTTTCAGGTTTTCTTTATCCAAAGAGCCCCACTTGTAGTCAACGTTTACAGTTACAAACAAGTTGTAATCGACATTAACCGGGGTTCCGTGGTTGTTGAAGTATGCCAAGTGAGTCGGGTTAGACTCAGCAGGAGTTGCTGTAGATTTTGCTTGATTTTCATTCCAAGTCATCATCTTCAACGAAGCGTTAGTCGGCATCTTGCCATCGGTTGTACCTTCCTTGTGCTCATATGTCTGAGTTTCCTCATTCCAAGTCAAGCTGGTCTTGGTATCCTCAGTCAAGAATCTAACCTTGTCTACGCCATAGTAGTCATACAACGGATGTGCGTAAACGTCATTGCCTGTAGTACCGGAAATTGCAGCTACTTTATAGCCATTCCAGTCGGTGAATGTGAAGTTCTTGCCTACATTCAAGAAGCTACCGTCAATTTCTGCATCAACGAAGTTGTCGCTGATAGTACCGTCAATCTTCAACGGTTCAATGAAGAATACATCAAAGTCAAGAACTTGAATTTTGTTGTAGTCATTGTATTCAACAACCAAACTTACAGGAACTTCCGTATCTATCAACTCTTGAGCAGCTGCAGTACCATGGAACTTGTCTGTTTCGTGCAAACGGATGATACTTGAGCATTGGTCTTGAGTATTACCCAAGGTTTCATCGTAATTCCAAAGCAGGTTCGTTTTGTTTTCATTTGCACTAGCTCCCATCAAGTTGTTGATAGTAGCAGCCAAGTTGTTATCAGTTTGTATGTAATCATAGATACCCTTGTCTGACATACCAATGTTATGATTTACCTCAGTCGTAGTGGCATCCTTCTCAGCATCAGTCAACGCACCACCTACAGTTGTCTTCCACAATTGCTCACCATCATTGCTAACTTTAAATTTAGCCAAGTGCGGATATTTTTCTGCATTTTTCATACGTTCTGCATCGAAGATAAACTTAACTTCTGCACAACTACGGATGTATTTGATGAATTGAGCCAGGTTCTTCGGTTTTTCTTTAGTGCCAGCATAAACGAAACCGTTAACCAAGTCAGCTTCGATGTGGCTATAGTCTTTCAGTGAACAGCCGTTAGCAGTACCCGGATATACATGCGGGGCTTTCTGTGTTCCACCGTCATCTGTTGTGTTGTAAACAATCGGGTTCACATTGAAGACACCTGCACCGGTACCACCCTTCCAGAATGTACCTTGGTATGCAAATTTCTGTTCCGGAACCACAATCTTCTGCTTGAATGTCTGTTTAACATCACCATTCAAACCGGCTTCATCAAGATATCTAACTGTAATTTCGAATTCAGAAGCATAAGTTTTGGTAGCCGCATCGTAAGCCAAAGTACCTACAGTCTTCGGGTTCATCGCCCAAACCAGGTTGTAAGAAGTGTTGTCAAGAGCATCCGACAAGAATCCGAATACAAGGTCAGGTGTTATGTCTTTGTTCTCCACCTTAACTGTCTCAATCGCTTCTTTTCCATCCTTAACTTGAGGAGTGGTTCCTTCATTCCAATATGTTCCTGCATCAGTAGCAATTGTCAATTTAGTGAGGTCTACCACTTTTTTGTCTTTCTTCAGTTCTACGATTTCTATCTTTTTGTAGATAGCATGGAATTGAGTTTTGCTGATACTCTGTCCACCGTCAAACTTAACCATATGGTAAATCTTCTCGTTCATCTCCTTAGAGAACAATTGTTGGAACATATCCTTGCAAGTTACAGTATCGTTCGGGAATGTGATAGCAGCAATCGTTTGGTCCTTTTCACCGGTCCAACGCACCTTGATGTAACGAACCGCAATCATGTTACCCTTATTCTTATCCCACAACTCTGCACGAATGATAGGCTCACGACCGATAGAAGTCTTGGAGAATTCATCATCTTTCAAATCAACATCGTAGACTTCTGATTTCAGGGTATAACCGTCAGCCAAGATGCGACCGAACTCCTGTTCGTCAGTCTTGCGGTCACCTTGCAGATACTTGGCTTTTGCCAAAGCAAAACGGAATTCCAAACCGTAATCCGGATATTCTTCCAATTTCTTGTGAGAGGAATGATCCTTTTCATCGTAACTGTAGCATACGGTAACCAAGGTTCTCAAGTCAAGCGGCTTATCAAATGGCTGCTTAACGTCTACCAGTTCTTCATTACCTGATCTGTACAAGCACAGAGAGTCATGATAGTGAACGTAAAGATCGCCTTGCTTTTCTTCTGCAAAATCTGTGCTGATAGTTGTTCCATCAAACTTAACCTTCGCATTAGCCAGGTAAGGATATACATTGGATTCTTCAATACGACTGTATTCGGAACTTACATATACATCTTTGCCTGCTTCTTTTTCCGCATCTGTAAAATTTTTCTCAGCAATAGGGGTCTTCAAAGAAGCCATCCAGAAAGTTTCAGATTTGCTTGACCCGTGAGCGCTACCGGTTGTACCGATATTCTCATTTACATTTTTCTTGTATTTCACGGTCAGAATGCCTCCGTCTACTTCATAATCCACAACCTGAATAGGTTTATTCAGCGAAAGTTCAGGAGCAGCTTTTGTGATGTTCTGAGATTTGAAACATTCAAACATAGGAAGTTCGATATCCTCCTTCATCACACCGATACTCGGACTCATCTTGAAGCTTACTTCATTCTTTTCTGTAGAAATGCTGAGGTATTCAGCATTAGCCGCTGCCACGTGGTCCAAAACAGGATGTGTCTTGTGCTTTCCATCAGTTGTTGTTTCATGTACATTTGCCTTGAAAACCTGAGGCTTATACTTCAGTGTTAACAACTCGATAGAAGGAATACCATTGATATGTGTAGTCGGAATCAGCGTAAGGCTCGTCAAACGATGTCCGATAATTGCCATAACCTTAGTACTCAATGTTTCGACTTCCTTAGCAAGCTCTTTCAATTCTTTGTCAGAAATGAACTGGCTTTCCAAAGACTTTTTCAGATCAGCGATTTTTGTCTCTACCGCCTCCAAAGAAGCCAGCTTGTCGATTTGGTCTTGCAGTTCTTTCTTCAGAGCTTTCAAGTCGTCATCAGAAACACCACCTTCTGCCGAACCGGCCTTGTCCAAAGCTTCCTGAGCCTTGCCCTTAGCTTCGTTGGCAGCTGTTTTAGCATCGTTGATAGCCGTCTCCAAAGTCGAAACTTTTGCAGTCAGCTCTTCAAGTGAAGCTTTCTTGTCCAGTTGTTCCTGCAAGTTCTTGATGTCGTCATCATAGTCCTTACAAGACGTGAACGTTCCTGTCGCACCTATCATCAAGGCACTGAACAGGGTCACACTTAGAAACTTTTTGTTCATAATTGAAAAACTTTAAATTTATAAATTTAAAAAAATAAAAAGTGAATAATTTCTCATTTTGAATCCCTTTCGCATACTTCTTTTGTTACTAAGTATTCCGTTACTTCGCAGGTAATGAAATCTTGTTAATTTCGTTAATAATCAGGGAATAAGGAGAAAATAGACCGGTTTTGTTTGGAATAGTAAAAAACAGTCCGTTGGGATATTGGAAAGAGGATTGGAAGTCCAGAAAGATGACAGTTGGAAAGGGATGAAATGAGGCTCTCAAAGAATGAAAGTATGTATTTTTCAGTTCAAAAGGTTGAATGACAGTCCATTGATAGCACCAATGGGAGCTCCGTAAAGACAACACCATTCCGTTCCTCAAAACTCATTTTGAAGACTCCGGAAAATGCGCAACAAATCTATTCTATCCTATCAAAAGAAGTAACGTCTTTTATACTGTACACGCTCCGCTTCTTACAAAAGAAATTACCCTCTGGTTGGCCTCGTCAATCTTTCTGTTGCTGAAAGGCTTCAGATAGGTTTCCGTCACCGTGATGGAGGAGTGTCCCATGGCTTCCGATATGATTCCGGGGTGTATCTCGCAATGGTAAGCCATTGTGGCCCAGGTGTGTCTGGCTGCATAGGTGCTGAGTGCCGACTGCATTCCCAGGCACTGCCTGAGTACTGCCAGCCGCTGGTTGAATCCCCTGAGTGCCGACTGGTATTCCCGGTATGCTGCTTCCGTACCTTCCTCGCTCTGCAGAATGGGAAACAGATAGGGGGAATCGGGATTCCTGTTCGCCACCATCCTGACCATCTGCATGGCTTCGGGTGTGAGTGACACGGTCAGCGCCCGTCCCGTCTTCCGCCTTCTGTAAGACAGCACATTCCCCTGCAGGTCCCTTTTGTGCAGGTACGCCAGGTCCACGAAGGGTATGCCCCTGAGCATGAACATGAGTACGAAGAAAATCCTTGTTCTCTGCTGTGTGTTTGGGAGCGTCCCTCTTTGCAGGCTCCTTTCCGTCTCCCTTACCAGGCTGCTGATGTCGGATGCCTCGAGCGCCTTCTTCCTGTCCGCCCGTGTGCCGGTATACACATGCTCGAACAGTCTGGGTACATACCGTATGTACTTTCTGTCCACCGCCCGATGATACACCGAGCGTACCGTCTTGATGTAGGTGGATACGGTGTTCCAACTGCAGTTCCTCTGCCTGAGGTAGTTTTCGAATCTCTTCAGTACGGTCGGGCTCAGCCTGCGCATGGGCATCGGTTGCCATTTGGTGAATGCCGAGAATGCATTCACCGCTGACTGGTAGATGTGTGCCGTCCCCCACCTGCCGCCTTCCCGGAGTTCCCCGATGACTGAGGAGAACATCTCTTGTAAGGTAATTTCATTTCTATTCATTTCCAATTTATTTATAAAAGGTTTATTCTGCAATATAAATAAATTAGATGAATATAAGGGAGACGAATATATTTCTTATATTTGCGAGAAACTTCGCATTGAAAATTGCAATACGAATACACCATACTGACTATACTCATTGGTGGAATTAAATAATTGAACACTATATGTCACTGCCAATAAACATAGAAGACCTGCTGCATCGTAATAAAGTGGAAAGTAATCGGGATTTCTTGAAAGAATTGGACTTGACAGAAGGTCGCTGCACCGGAATTCCTACAATCCAAGATGGGCTGGCTAAAAACGGTTCACCACGTGCTTCTATCGAAACCGATGAGGAACGCAGTTACTTCCTCATGTTCATACCCGTACATGAAGGATGCGGTAATGTAGTCAGAATGAAGGACAATACCGGAACATCACTGAGTAATATGGGGCAGGATGAAACTAATGTTGCCCAAAGATTGCCCAAAGATTGCCCAAAGATTGCCCAAAGTACATTGGAAGCAATTATACAAGATCCATATATAACCATTGGACAGTTGAGTGAAGTGCTAAAACTTTCTGAGAGAACAATAAAAAATAGAATAGTGCTGCTTAAACGGGAGGGACTGATAACTCGGATTGGCAGTAGAACATCGGGGTACTGGGAAGTGTTTAACAACGTGTAATAGTCAAGACTTGTTCTGACAGTTGGTTTATTATTGGAGGCACAATAAAAGAAGAGTGGATATAATCTTTTGTAAGACTATATCCACTCTTTTATTTATTATCTTCTAATAACTTGTTTACTTTTAGTTATTAGTGATAGTAGAGCTTACAGGAACTGTAATGAAATCAGTCTTGATGGTACCCCAACCATATTCTACGGTAACTTTAACGTAGATATTGAATGCTGAAACTTTAGTACCATTGTTCTTGTAAGTGATGAAACCATACTGAGAAGTCTTAGCATCATCACCGCTACCCATTGTGGTATTTGTGTTAGCTTTCAACTCTACCGTTACAGGAACAGCCTGACGAACACCGTTCAAGTCACATTCTGCATTATCCACATCGGCAGTAATTGTGAATGGTCCGTAGAAGCCCCAGTAATTAGCATAGTCACTGAAGTAGCGATCACGCCAGTCGTAAGGAGCAATCAAGTCTTCCAAGCGGATGAATGAACCCTTTTCACCAAAGTCAACAGCGTCGATGAAGTTATCAGCAGCTTGTTCAGCAATGTTGACCGGACGGATGAAATTAGCCTGGAAGTGATCTTCATTATCAAATGTAATAGTAACTACCTTAGTCTCATCATCGCATACACGACCAGTAGCACCAATATAAGTGTACATAGCGCCAGTATTCAACAATTGCTTGGCAATAGCACTATTCTTGTTATAGGTTACAGTGTTAGGAGCGGTAGAACCAGCATTGTTAATAACAGCTATCTCTTCTTTTACGCCGCCTACTGTAGCGTATAATGTCGTACCATCTGCATCTGTTGTGAAGACTACATTAATATCACCAATCTTAGTGATATTCTTGATGTCATCAGCGCAGAAGAAGTATTCTATACCAGTCACTGCTTTGTCAAGTTTCAGTACGCCCGGAGTTCCTTCCGTACTATTCTTTGCCCAAGTTGTGAACGGAGAATTCAAATCATTAACAAATGTACAGTGAGTTGGGTCAGCATCTGTCGTGCTACTTGGTACGGCAACATTAAACTTGGTATAAGTTTTGTCTGCATCCCAATAGTTGGAGATGAAGTCGGCTTTTGCTACATTGTAAGACTTCTGGATATCTTCTACCGTAGCTTTCAGTACCAATTCAACATAAGCACCTGTTTGATTTTCACCTGCATAATATCTTACACGGTGAGTCAGCTGCTTGCTGGCATTTTCCCACAAAGCGTCTTTAGAGATAGTCCATTTGATTACGTGAGTAGCTTGAGTTTCTGCATCTGTTGTTTCTTCACAAGTACCCAAATCTGCCGGAGTCTGGTTTGCACCATAGTCGTAGAAATACGGATAAGTTGCGTGGAATTGTTCTTTACTCAAACCGATTTCATTGTATACCTGAACGTTCATATCCTTAACTGTTGACAGTTTTGAAGCTGCAGCATCATCGCAATCATACTTGAAGTTTTCGATAGTCAGTTCATATTGGTTAGTAACAGGAGCGCTTGTCTCATCTGCAATGAATACCTTGATGTAAGCTACCTTTACAAGGTTCTCGCCATCCATCAAACGAACACGTACGATAGGAGTACGGCCAATAGCTGCACGGCCTTCGGTTTCATACACTTTCGGGGTCAAAACGCCATCAGCCAAAGTCACGAAGTCTGCCTGATCGGTTACAGGATTACCTACCTTATAGTTCTTTACCACATCAAAAGCAAAGCTCAGGCCAAGTTTCTCCAAATCAGCAACCTTGATTTTGTCACCACCTTCACATGCCAATTCATGAGCTTCTACGCATTTCGTCAAGTCTAAGCTCTGGTTGTAAACAACAATGGTATCACAGTATGTTTTAGATTCTGCCTCAGTATTTCCTTCTGCCCAAACAACCTTTTGATTGTATGCGTCAGCATCTACAGCAGCAATTTTAGTTCTATAGTGCTCGTCTTTATCAGCGATACCTTTCTTTGCAGCTTCGGCAGCCGGGTCAGCGATAGCCAAGTCACTCAAATCTTTCTTGAATACTGTAGCATAATCAGAAGTAACATCTTCACCATTTTCTTTCTCTACATTCAATGCAAACACAGAAATCTTTTCTTCTGTAGCGGCTATTCCCTTGATATTGACTTTGACCTTCAAAATACCGTCCGTAAAGGAAACGAATTCGGGAGTCATTGCAAAATCATTGGAAGCAGCAGCACGTGAACTGATATAATCCACGTTCGGTTTCACCATGAATGAAAGTTTGTCTTTCAGTTCATTAACGTTGGCATTGGCCGGATTTACATGATATTCGGCATAGACAACCGGATTGATAGTGGTGCTGGTAGCTGCAGCTGTCGTTTTTTCCGATTTAGAATCCTTTTCAGATAAAGTCAGTGCTTTATAAGCATAGGAATCATAAGTCAACCCCTGCACACCATCAACATACACTTGCGGGATGAAAACCAAGCTACGCAAATTGTTGGTCTTTGAAATTGTAACACTGCCTGTCGTTCCATCAGCCTTTGTCACATTGTATAGAATCACATCATTGCCATCCTCTACAGCAGTAATGCCCGTACCTTTCCAAGAGATATTGGTAGATTCCTTTAAGGTACCATCAGCATTGTAGATGTCAAAGTTCCCAGTTGTTTCATTAGGCTTATAGTAGCAACCATCACCACCTTTTTCGCCAACGGCTTTATAAGCCTGTTTTACGTCATCTTTATACCAATAGCCATCCTCTCCGATGCTCCATACTGCAGCATTTGTGCCATTTGAGCCATTGGTAATTTCATAAGAATTACCATTGCTAAGAGTAATAGTGATGCCATTTGCTCCCTTGACTACCCCTGTTATTACGCTACCGTCTGAAATCAGCTTATTAATCTGATCTATAGCCTTAGCGTTTTCATCAATTTGCTTCTGTAAGTTTTCGATGTCATCATCATAGTCCTTACAAGAAACAAATGTACCTGCAGCACCAACCATTAAGGCACTGAACAGGATCACACTTAGAAACTTTTTGTTCATAATTGAAAACTTTAAATTTATAAATTTAAAAAAATA
>NZ_QTLN01000009.1:100689-102359 GCF_003602735.1 Bacteroides sp. AF39-16AC
TCCTTTTCCCATAATGCTTTTGTTAAAAAATTCCGTTACTTCGCAGGTAACGGAGGAATTTTCCGTGCAAACATAATTGTTTTTCTATAAATGAGCAAATAATAATGCTGTTTTTTTATAATTAATCGAAAAATCTGCATTTAAGCGCACTTTTTTGTTAATGGGATTGTTGTTCGCCCCAATTATTAGTGTATTTGCACGTATGTTCTGCATTATAAAGGGATTGTACTTATACATATTATTAATAAGAGAATGTATAATTTAAATTGAAGATGAAAGAGATTACCTTACAAGAAATGCTGTCAACTATTATTGGAGAGCTTCGAGAAAATGGAAGATGGGGAACAGCCCATATTTACCAATCCACATTGAATGTGTTTTCCGCATTCAATAACTATCGGGATTTGCATCTGCGCAAATTGAATCCAGTGGTTTTGAAACGTTTTGAAATGCACCTGCGTCAACGAGATTGCAGTTGGAACACCGTTTCTACCTATATGAAAGTCATTCGCTCGGCTTACAATCGAGCTGTAGATTTACGATGTGTCCGTTATACTCCTAGATTATTCGAACATGTATATACAGGAACTAAAGCAGACAAGAAAAGAGCTTTGGAAGCTTCGGATATAGGAACTTTAGTTCGCGGGACAGAAATGGATTTGTCCAAAAGGATTCCTTCCTCAAGCCTTCAAAAAGCCAAAATGCTATTTGTTTTTATGTTTATGATGCGTGGTCTCCCATTTGTCGATTTAGCTTTCTTGCACAAGAAAGACCTGCAAGGGAATGTATTGTCCTATCGTAGAAGAAAGACTGGTCGCACCTTACGGGTACTTCTATCCCCTGAAGCCTTACAGCTGGTACACATGGTATCCAATAAGGACGAGAACTCACCTTATTTATTCCCAATATTACGTAGCAAGGATGGTACAGAAGCGGCTTATAAAGAGTATCAATCAGCTTTGAGGCGTTTTAACTATCAGCTGTCAGCTTTAAAAACACATTTGAATATGAGTTCACATCTTAGTTCGTATTCGGCAAGACACACGTGGGCCACAATGGCATATTATTGTGAGATTCACCCTGGCATTATTTCCGAAGCGATGGGACATTCATCGATAAATGTTACTGAAACCTATCTCAAACCTTTCAACGACAAGAAGATTGATGAAGCAAATGAGAAGGTAATTTCTTTTGTAAAAAGCAATGGAATCTCGGCATAGATTTTTTTATTTTTATTGATAAAGCGGCCTAGATGTGTCCATATTTATTCCTCCCGCAAGAAGCATCTCTTGAAGGGAAGAGTCCTCTCGCTCATTTCTCAACAACTTCCCCTTAAGCCAAAACTCTACAAAATAACACTTTAAGTCTTTCTTTCCCTATAAATATTTTGATTTCCCTTTATCGTAACTTTACCTCTCGGTCATATTATCAGAATTCCACCTATAAGTCACTTTTCATCTTTCATCACTTAAAATGTTATAAACAATTATAGGGACATTACAACTATATTAAACTTCTTTTCACATAATTGATTCAAGATGGTTCCCGTTACCTGCGAAGTAACGGAATACTTAGTAACAAAAGAAGTATGCGAAAGGGATTCAAAATGAGAGATTATTCACTTTTTATTTTTTTAAATTTATAAATTTAAAGTTTTCAATTATGAACAA
>NZ_QTLN01000009.1:102369-166808 GCF_003602735.1 Bacteroides sp. AF39-16AC
TTTAAATTTATAAATTTAAAGTTTTCAATTATGAACAAAAAGTTTCTAAGTGTAATCCTGTTCAGCGCCTTAATGGTTGGCACTGCAGGAACGTTCACTTCTTGTAAGGACTATGATGATGACATCGAAAACCTGGACAAGAAGACCAGTGACTTGAACACACAGCTTACGACTTTGCAATCTGCTTTGGATGCCGCTAAGTCTGATATCGCTGCTGCCAAGTCTGCTGCTGATGCTGCCAAAGAAGCTGCTGCCACTGCAAAAGCAGAAGCTATACAGGCTGCGGTTGACAAGGTTAATGAGATGTTGAAAGATGCTCCAAGCCAAGAGGCATTAGATGCATTAAAGACTCAAATTTCTGCCATCGAAACAAATTTGGCTACAATTTCAGGTACAGTAGATGCTAATGCAGCTGCCATTGCTCAGTTAAAGATTCAAATGGTTGCTGTTGAAAAGTACAAAGAGCTAATCGATGCTAATGCTGAAGAAATTGACAAAATCAATGTTGCAATTACAGCTATCAACAAAGCAATGGAAGACGTGGCAACTACAGCTGATGTAAAAGCCATAGATGACAAAGTTACCGCTATTGCTGCCCAAATTAGCAGTATCAATGATGGTTTAGTAACTCTGCTTACTAAAGAATTAAGAAGTTTAGTATTCTATCCCGAGCTGTATGTAGGCGGTATTGAGGCTACTGAATATGAAGCGATGCGCTATACGTATAAGAAAACTTCTACTACTACTGAAATAGAGTTTAATGACGAGCACTCGCCGGCCGTAAAATGTGTAATTACAGAACCTGTGGCAAATTGGAACTATGTAGATGACAAAAAAGATGTATTTGCTCCGATTGATACAGTTAAGTATCACATGAATCCTTCAAGTGCATTGATTGATAAGTTGGCTGATCTTAGCTTTGTCTCAAGAGAAACAGAATACATTACACGTGCAAATGACTCCAAGTTGAAATTTAAGGTTGAAAACATGGAGCAAAAGAAAGACGGATTTATCAGTGTAGGATATTCTCTTGATAAGACTGTTATCTATGACAAGAAATACGATAACGCTGAAAAGGGAGAAGCTTCTATTTTTGCTCTGTCCGCCAATGTAAAGAAGGCTGACAAAGACACTACCATTACTTCTGATTACGCAATGGCGTACATTTCTGAGGTAACTCCTATGGCTATTGCTTACAAGAGCAATGACCTTGTTGATGGTCGTGTCAATACTGCCGTTGAATGTTCTACAGCTAATAACCCTGATGAATTATGGACTAGCGTAAAAGATGCAATCACACATGCTCCAACTTTGCAAGTGGCATACGATGAGTCCATTGACTTAAAAAAGGTATTGGCCACCCATTATGATTGGAACACTGAAACAAAGAATAAAGGTACACATAAAATTTGGCCTTACGGTGCAGAAGCCAAATTCGGTTTGAAGTATGACTTTGCTTTAATTCAGTATAAGACCGGTAATAATGTGACTTCTGACAGCAAATATGTACAACAAGACATTACAAGTGGTGTCATCACTCCTTCTATCGTAAATGAAAAGGGTGAAACATTGAATCAACAAGGAATCTCTTCTGTAGGAAAACGCCCGTTGATCCGTGTTCGCGTACTTGATAATCAAGACCGTGTTGTTTTGGTTGGTTACATCAAATTGCAAATCATCAAAGAAGCCGGTTATAAGATTACGGACGAATTCCCGAAAGACGCTAAATTCGGATGCGACGGAGTTAAGCTGGATTTGACTTGGGCTGAAATCTCTTATCAGTTGCTTGAGAATACCGCTACTCAATCCAAAGACGAATTTGATGCTCTCTACAAATTTACTCAGAATAATTCTGTTGGTACACAATTTGAATTGACAAGCAGTAACGAATGGAAGGCTATCACAGATGCCAAGAAGATTTACGGAGAAGTTGAGGAAGTTGCAGATCCTCACGGAACTACCAATACAATTTTGCGTTGGACTCTGTCAATAAGTGATATGCAACGTATTTATCAAGAAAGCGATTCTCACTCAAAGACTATCTACGTAAGATATGAAAGTAAGCAGGGCGAAACAGCAAATGCTCCGATTTACATGCCATTGAAGGCCACTGTTCTGAAGCCGGTAGGTGCTGTTAAGACCAAGATTGCTGAATACTGGTACGAAAATGGTACAACTACTCGTTTGAATGTGGCTTATCCGAAGGATGGCGGTAACACATTGCAGTATGTAGTTGAACTTGATCAGGTATGGGAAGTAGTAGGTGATGCCAACAAACCTCAATTTGGTCCGACTGCAGGTTTTGCTTCTTATACAGATGCTATATTTGCTAAACAAGCTGTCAATAGTGCAGCCGGTGGTTACAAGTACTTCTTTGCAGCTACTAACGACGAGTACGAATTACCTGCAACTGGAACATTAGCTAAACCTGGTTATTTCTTGTATGTTGATAATACAAAGGCGACAGATATCTTCGCAAAACAATATGATGCAAGCTATGACAATACATTGGAATATGCATTAAAATCAGATCAGGGTGTCTATACGAATACAAAACTGTATGCAGGAAAGACCCGTGCAGCCAAAGTAGAAATTGCAGAAATTAATCAAGCAACAGGTAAGATTACATACAAGCAGAATTCTACATCTGAATTCTTGTTGAACTATTATGGTCACTCCAATGCACAGTTGGTTGCACAAATCGGTGTTGTGCCTTATACTCCGTGTGCTATAGCAATGGCTACGCAGAACAGTGTATATCCTGCCAAGTTCTTGCGTCCTATTGATGCCAACCCGGTAGAAGACGGTGAGTTTACTGATGCCGAGGCAAATGGTTCTAAATTGAATATCGCAGACTTGTTCCACTTCTCCGACTGGCGTGATAAGAAGTTTGTTGACTTTGATGCTGATCCGGTGGACTACTCAAACGCTTGGTTGTTTGCATATTATAATGTAAAACAAGTTAAGGTGCTGATTGATAAGATCACTACTGATATGAACGGTCACGATATCAACAACAAGTTGTTGTCTCAGGTGTCAACAAAAGTTAAGTTCTCTCAATTGAATCCATCTGGCGCAGATGTGACTGGTACTGGTGTAACTGTTAGTTTCGCTGCTTACAACAAGCAATCTGCTGGTACGAAAGCAACTTACGATGCTATCAAGGCAGCTATGGGACAAATCAAGTATGAGAACAACGGTAACAACGTAGGTACTTTCAAGGTACGTATTCCGGTTGAGTTCACTTACGATTGGGGCGTTATCCAGAAAGTGTGGGTAGATTGTGTGGTTAAAAACACCATCGGCAACAATTAATGATGTAAATAGTTACATTATACTACACTAATGAAAGAGGGGTATGTTCATGAGGGCATACTCCTCTCTTTATAAATAGAAATGCAATGAAAAAAAGAGTAATAAATCTCACGCTATTTATTGCGACTGTTCTTATCGGTATGAATTCATGTACCAATAGAAAAGCGAGTGTAACAGAAGACGTTTATAATATTAGCTCCCAAGATACGGCTGTTGTCTTGAAATTAGCTTCTTCGTGTATGGACGCTCTGCAAGAAGGCAGAACAGAAGCCGCATTGGAAATGATGTATGTTACACGGAATGATACTCTGATGCCAATCAGTAACGAACAGAAAGTGAACATGGCAAGACGATTCAAGCTTTTCCCTGTATTGGATTATACTCTGGAAAGCTTCGGTTTTTCTCAGTACACCGGAAATGAAGTGAAATTCAGGGTGAAATTTGCTGAAGAAGATGCAGCGGACAATAAGCCTGCTGCTTATACCAGCCTCAGATTCTGTCCGGTGAAGTATAACGCAGACTGGTATCTGACCATCGAATCCGAATAAACGAGGTAGCAATTAATAGGTTGGAGGATGTTTCTGAATAAATATCCTCCTTTCCATAGAATTACTATTGCATGTTTTCTATCAGCCGTTCTTTAACAGCTTTATAGCCTTCAATAGGGTCAAAAGGCTCATCTGGACGAAGAAGCAATTGAGTATCACCCAGAAAATCCGGATCAACCATCTTTTCTTCCATATTAGCAACGAATTGTTTGTATGTGGGAGGTTGCTGAACTGCAAAACTCATGTAGCGATGATAGCAGCGCATGAGTTCGTTTACATCAACTTCTGCTTTTGTCAATGCTACATATAAGTCAAATAAGTCACGCCCTTTTTTACGTTGGTATAATGCTCTCAGTTTCGTGCCCAGAAGTTCATTAAGCCGATAGGTTGTAATCTCACATTCTCCCGTGAACCAACTATTCTCAACTATAAAAGGAATCTTTACCAATCCCAGCTCATTGAAGTGCTCAAAGCAATTAATTTCAATCTTCAATCTTATCTGGATTGTTGGCGGAAACTCTGATTCCATTCTGAACAGCATTGTATTATTATAGCGTTTCTGTTTAGTAACACGATTCGGTAAAAAGTCCAATACTTCTCCTAATCTGAACATAATGGGCTTGATTGGTCCCGGATTTATTTGTACTAAATCAATGTCTTCACTATAGCGTGGCTGTGGAGAAAGATAAAGTTTGTGTAATGCCGTTCCTCCACGAAAGGCTAACTGTGAAGAAAGGAATTCATCACTAAAAATGGCAACCAATGCACGTGAGATGATTAAATCCTGCTCGATTTGCGCATTATCATTCCACGGCACCTGCTTACTCCATTGTATGATAGAGGCTCTGTTAATCATATGTCATCAACTTCTATATTTGTATTTATTTTTATCTTCCAGCGCGTATTCTTCTCCTGGACATCAGCACTATGGCGCGTGCTGAGGAATACGTATTTGAACGTTCTGGTGTATTTGCATAACAAATCATATAAATCATTGGCTCGTTGTTCTTCTTGCAACACTACATCTAAAATGAATCCAAGCCGCTGAATTGCCGCTAAAGAGGTGTATGCAAACAAAGATTCTGAAATCTTCGAAAAGTCTATCAATTCCGACAATTCTTCCAGTATGGTTGCCGCACGTGACAAGCCACCAATATGTTGTTCATATTGTACAAGATCTACAGCCGTCAGCTCTGCATTCGAATAGTATATGGTACCCGTTTCTGAATTTCTTGTTAGAAGAAACTCAGAAGGCATTTTGTTTCTATAATTCCACACCAACAGATTATTCTTTGTAGGAGATACTGAGGACTTAGGCAAAATTGTTGTGACAGAAAACCTCTGTGGACGTTGATGAGCTGAACCGAGAAGCTCTGCTGCATTGAGAAGACTTATATAATAGGGCTTATCCAAATAAGACATCAGTTGGTCAATGTAGTATATAGGAGGAATAATACCTTTTGCCGCATATTGGGGGGGCATAATTACATAGAACCCTCGATATACAGGTACTATGATTTTTTGCGTAGAAAGGCGGAACAAATCATTTTTGATAGATTGTTCTGTTATATTGGGGAAAAATCGTCTTACAGTACTAAAGGAAAATGTAGGTGTTCCCCCAATTTCTAATTCTCTTATCCATTCTCGAATTGACATATCCGTCCTTTTTGGTGCAAAAGTAATCAAAAAACGATTATCTTTGCACTATTTCGGGACAAAATTTAGAATCATGCCAAACAAATTAAATCTCATTAGTTTCAAGTACAAGTTCCAATAAAAGTAATAGGTTGATTTTATTCTAATTTGCTACACTCATAATTTACTTTATCATATCCAACTGTTATTATAAAATATTTAGTCCGATATAACAAAAGTATTCAATGGGAGAGCATTCTTTTTTTTATTTCTCCTCTCAATTGTATATAATTGCAAGATAAATCTTTTATAAATTATTTCGAAATGAGAAAGAATGAAATTACCTTACAGGAGATGTTCTCGACAATCGTTGAAGAACTTCGGGAAAGCGGGAGATGGGGAACGGCACACATCTACCAGGCCTCCTCAAATGCGTTCTCCGCATTCACCAACTACCAGGCGCTGCCTCTGCGGAAGTTAAGCCCTACGGTACTCAAACGCTTCGAAAACCACCTGCGACACAGGAACTGCAGCTGGAATACGGTATCTACTTACATTAAGACAATCCGCTCCACCTACAACAGGGCTGTGGATATGAAGTGCGTACGCTATACTCCCCGGCTCTTCGAACATGTATATACGGGTACACGGGCCGATAGGAAGAAGGCTTTGGAAACATCGGATATCAGCTATCTGGTACGCGAAACGGAAATGGGGATGCAGGAAAAGGCATTTCCCAATAACCTGCAGAAAACCAGGATATTCTTTGTACTCATGTTCATGCTGCGAGGCATTCCGTTCGTCGATTTGGCCTATCTGCACAAGAGGGATTTGCAAGGCAATACACTATCGTACCGCCGCCGAAAAACGGGACGCGCCTTGACAGTGGCGCTTACCCCCGAAGCCATGCAGATGATACGTCTGATGGCCAGCAGGAATCAGGATTCGCCTTATCTATTTCCCATACTGCACAGCGAGGAAGGCACCGAAGCGGCATACCGGGAATACCAGTCGGCACTCAGGGGATTCAACCAGCGGCTGGCTGTACTGCGGCAGTGTCTGGGCATGAAGTCGGCACTGAGTACCTATGCGGCAAGACATACCTGGGCCACAATGGCTTATCATTGTGAAATTCATCCGGGTATCATTTCGGAAGCCATGGGGCACTCCTCCATCACGGTGACAGAAACCTATCTGAAGCCTTTCAGCAGCAGAAAGATTGACGAGGCCAACCAGAGGGTAATTTCTTTTGTAAGAAGCGGAGCGTGTACAGTATAAAAGACGTTACTTCTTTTGATAGGATAGAATAGATTTGTCGCACATTTTCCGGAATCTTCAAAATGAGTTTTGAGGAACGGAATGGCGTTGTCTTTACGGAGCTCCCATCGGTGCTATCAATGGACTGTCATTCAACCTTTTGAACTGAAAGATACATACTTTCATTCTTTGAAAGCCTCATTTCATCCCTTTCCCACTGTCATCTTTCTGGACTTCCAATCCTCTTTCCAATATCCTAACGGGCTGATTTTTACTATTTTGAACAAACCCCACCTATTTTATCCTTATTCCTTGATTATTAATGGAATTAACAGGATTTCATTACCTGCGAAGTAACGGAAAAAACACATATAAAAATGTGAGGAAAAATACTGTAATCGTAGATTTTATTATTTTTCATTTTTTAAATTTATAAATTTAAAGTTTTCATTATGAACAAAAAGTTTTTAAGTGTAATCTTGTTTGGAGCCTTGATGACGGCTACTACAAGTACGTTCACATCTTGCAAGGACTATGATGATGACATCGATAATTTGCAGGAGCAATTGGACAAAAAAGCTACAGCTGAAGACTTGAATAGCAAAGTAAGCGCATTGGAAAGTGAAATTGCTGCTGCTAAGTCAAGTGCAGAAGATGCAGCGAAAAAAGCTCAAGAAGCTTTAGATAAAGCTACAGGAGCTGGTACTGTTACAGATGCTGACTTGGAAGCTCTAAAAACTGATTTAGAAGCTAAAATAGCTAAGTTAGCAGCTTTAAAAGATGTTGAGGAACAAATTGCCAACCTTAAATCTGAACTGACCAATGCTATTGCAGGTAAAGCAAGTCAAGAAGAATTGAAGGCTCTTGCAGAAAAGGTGGCTAAATTACAAAATGAGGCATTAAATCTGATCGGCCGTCAATTGACTAGTTTAGTGTTTAAGCCTGATTTCTATTATCAAGGTATTGAAGCTATGTCTGCGTCTACATTTGCGTATAAGGCTTTGACATTGAAAGTTGTTAATGCTGATGCGGATTTTTCTAAAGATGCGGCAACAATTGCAACTACGCAGTCTTATTTGACTCCAGGATTGACTGCAGATTATCACATGAATCCGTCTACTGTAGATATAAATAATATCGCAGAACTGACATTTATCTCCGATGATAAGAAATACACTAAAGCTGCAGGTGCAGTAGTGAAAGCTGAAGTTATTGGTAAAAGCTTAGCTCCAAACCAACCAGGTGTTTTGAGAGTAAAAGCAAAATTGACTGACGGTAGCATTAAAGACATTGACAAAGATGGACTCGTAACAGTATTGGCTTTGCAAGCTCATTATAAAGATGCCAAAGTAGATACTATAATTACTTCTGATTACGCTGCTGTAAAAGCGCAAGAAATCAAAGATTTAGTATTGGCAAACGCAAAAGTACAACCTAATCATGCTGACGGAGAAGGTCACTTGTATACGACTGCAGCTGAAGCTATTCAGAATGAACCTCAAATTCAAGTTGCATGGAACAGCGAAGGTGTAGATGTTGCTGAATATATTCAAACACACTATACAACAACTACCAATCAAGATATCGCTTGGGATAAAAATGCAAATGAAGGTCTTGTTGAGAAAGATGGTTTCAAGTATATTTATGAATTGGTAGGTTATTTTGCCGGACAAAATGAGACTTCAGAAAGTGCCCATGCAAATTGGAAGGGTGCTATATTGAGACCTCAAATAACCAAAGGTGGTAAGCAACAGGCATTTGGTGCTGAACAAAGCAAAGCAACCATAGGTCGTATGCCGTTGATTCGTGTCATCTTGAAAGATACTGTACAGAACCAAAATGTAGCCGTTGGTTATATTAAAGCTGAAATTACAACAACTCCGGAAGAGAATGAAATTACTGTTATTGATCCGTTCAACTTTACTGAAGGATATACCGTTAATTGCTCTCAAGATAATTTGATTAAGAAATTAACTTGGGATCAAGTGGAAGAACAAATTTTAGCTAAACTTGATATTTCTAAGGAAGAGTTTGAAAATACTTATAAACTTGACGCTACGGATAGCGATGCAAAGCAATTCACTGGGGCAAGTGCAGATGCAGTAGAAGTTGCGAAGAAGATTGGGGTAGTTTCTAAAACAACTGCTGATACGGAAGGCCATATGACAGAAGTATTGCAGTGGACAATAGGAGCTAATGACGCTTATGAACTTTTCACAGAAAAAGCAAGTATAAATGCTGTCGTTCGTTTTGTTAAGGAGAATAGCAATAAAACTGCACACTATGTGTATGTAACATTCAACTGGACACCGAGTCCACGCAATGTTACTCCAGCCGGTACTATTGCCAATACTACAAAACTTGACTATGCTTGGTTTGCAAGTGGTAGTACAGAAGCTAAGAGCGGTTATGATGAAATCCATCAGAACGTAAAAGTACCCAATAAGGGTGAAGGCGCAGATAAGTGTACTTATGTAAATGACCTTTTGAATGTATTTGAAGGCAATAAGGTTACTATCAGTGGAGTAGATGCAGTTTATGCAGATTTCCAAGATAATAAATTAACTAAAACATTCCAGTTCGTTACTCCGCGCATAAAGGATGTTTATGGCGTTTCTAAACATAACAAGTACAGATTATCTGTTTCTACGGATGGATTAACTTTATCTGCAACTAAGCTGGAGAACAATCAACCAACCGGAGCTTCTCAAAAGATAGCAGTAATTAGCAATTCTGCTGTGACATATCAAGAAACTGATTACGCAAAAGATATCTTGAACTATGCTGGTCGCACTGAAATGAAAGATGGTGAAACTCTTTGCGGTCGTGTTAAAGTTGTTGCAACAAACGAATGCAAAAAGGACTTGAAATTGAGCAATTATGAATTTGATGTGAAATTTATACGCCCTATTAATGTAACTTCTAAGGATAATGAAGGCTTGAAAGATGCTATTAATGACGGTGACAAGCTTGACTTCAGCAAGGTATTAGCATTTACGGACTGGCGTAATAACAAGGAACAAAATGAGTTCAGTCCGGAAGGATATAACTACTATACTTACTATGGAGTTGAGAAGATTGAAGTAGATGAAGCTAATATCACAACTAATTTGAATGGTGGAACATTGGGTGAAACATTGTTGAGCTCTAAGAGTAATAATATCGAAATAACATATACTCCGTCTACAGAGCCTATTGATGGTACACATATGGGTATTCTAAACTATAAGAACAATGGTAATGAAGTTGGTAACTACCAAATTCAAGTTCCTGTAAAAGTAACTTATAAATGGGGTGTTATTGAAGTTAATATTGTTATTGATGTTCACGGAACTGTCTAATCATTAGATTAAATAGAAATCTCCAATAGAAAGAGTGCCTTCAAAAGAGGGCACTCTTTTTAATCTATAAAGACGTCTACATATTGAAATTATGTGGTCAGTTCACTTGGAGTGAAGTGAAGAAGCTATTTCTCTTTCATTTTTTCGCTATATATTTTAATATAGCTCCAGCCTATTGATACCAATCATAATAATATGCCCCCAAAATCACCTAACAAAAATAGATAAAAGAATGAAAACGATAAAGTCTTTAAGTATACTGTTGTATGTACTTGTTTTGATGACAGCTTGTAAACAAGAAAAGAAAAGAGTAGAAAGTATTGCCCCCAAAACATCCTCTATCATGGTACTCTCACAGCGAGATACAGCAACTGTGACTGAGCTTGTAAACCGATTCATGACTTTAGCTCAAAATAAAGAGTATGCCGAAGCTGTAGCCATGCTATACAAAATGGATGCTAAAATACCTAATCAAGCACCAGAACCTTTAGATAATGAAGACATGCAACATATTAAAACATTATTTGAACTCTTTCCTATCTATAGATATAAAATTGATAATATACAATTTAAAGAAGCCGAAGATAATGAAGTAAGATGCACCGTTTACTTTACCGAAACTAGAAAGACCAATTGGTACTTTAAACCAGTACGCTATCTAGGGAATTGGAAATTATGCATGAAAGATTCAGGAATGGGTGATAAAGCCATCTGATAAACTTTTCAATTCCCATCAAAAACGCAAGAAAGGCCCTCCTTTTTGTAGGAGAGCCTTTCTTATATTATATTCCACAAATCGTTTTACTACATTTAGAAGAGATACGCCGCAGACACCTGCCAAGTCTTATTCTTGGCACCGATGGCATCACCCGCATTCTTCCACGTAAATGAGTCGCCCATCGGGAGCTGATAGGTCACGCCAACCTGGAGATGCTTCAGCAGCTTCACACCGGCACCCAGATTAAGTGCCACTTGAGCCTTCTTGCGGTCTACGTAATCCTTCTTCTTGAAGTCGAAGAAGAAATCGGGACCGGCAGCTATATAAATACCCAACAAGCTACCCAAGCCAATGGTATATTTCAGATTTACGGGTACTTCCAGTCCTGTTTGCTTCACCTCGTCCTTGCCGCGCTGAGAGAACAGCAAAGCACCATCAACACCCAAGCCTACAATGGGAATGGTAAACTCAGCCATCGGACCAATAAAGAAACCGGTAGAATTATCCTTGTTTCCCTTATATCCGCCATCCCAATCTATTTTCGTCATATTCACACCACCCTTAACACCCCACTTCAATAGTTGGGCCTGGGCAGGCATAGCCATAAACATACAGCATACAGCTATCACGAAAGCACTAAAAATCTTTTTCATAATCAATTGTGTTTAATATTACGGGACAAATATATGCAAATTCTTCCTAAAGAAACAACGTATGTTAGCATTTGTTCATTTACGAGAACAATGAATCACAAAACGCATTACCTTTGCAACCTGAATCAAAGAAAGATACCACACAGATAAAATAAAAAGCTATGATAAAAATCAGAAAGACGCAACCCACAGACATTGCAATCCTTATGGACATCTTTGAACAAGCGAAGCACATCATGCGGAAAGACGGAAATATGCTGCAGTGGAGAGGCAACTACCCTTCCAGGGAAATCGTCATAGCAGACATCGAACAAGGAAACAGCTATGTGTGCACCGACGATACCGAAGAAATTATCGGAACCTTCGCCTTTATCCGTGGAAACGACCCCACATATACGCATATCTATGAAGGAAAATGGGTGGAAGATACGCTTCCTTACGGCGTCATTCACCGGCTGGCAAGTACAGAACACAGCAAAGGAGTGGCCAATGCCTGCCTGCAATGGTGCTACGAACAAATACCCAACCTACGTGCAGATACCCACCGGGACAATCATATCCTGCAATACATACTGAAGAAGCACGGATTCAAATATTGCGGCATCATCCTTCTGGCCAATGGAGACGAACGGCTGGCATTCCAAAAAGTAGAAGGATAGACAAGGAAACCACGAATCTTTCATTTAAAGGAGTTATCAGCCGACAAGTCGGCTTAGGAGTTAAAGCCAATACTCGTGCGTATGTATTCACAGAAGTATCGGCTTTAACTTCTTCAACTCCTGACGGAGCGGAGCGAAGTGATAACTCCTCCAATTCCTTTAAATGAAAGAACCGGGCAAGAAAACTCAAATAATCATAACCCTTCAAACATTATCTGCCATATAATTGTATATATAGCAGGTTTCCACAATGTTGTGGAAAACAAAAACAAGATAACATATGAAGGATTATAAACGTATGACAGTCGGCGAAATCGTAGCCGACAACTTCAACAATGCCGGGATATTTGATAAATATGGCATTGATTTCTGCTGCCATGGTTCCGCACTGCTTCCCGAAGCCAGTAAAACTGCCGGAGCCGATATGGAGAAGGTGATAGAAGAAATAGAGCATCTGGCTCCGACAACCTCCGAAAATATTGATTTCAAGAGTTGGCCTCTGGACTTATTGGTGGACTATATTCTCAAAATCCACCACCGTAATATCCGTACACAAGGTCCCGAGATTGAAGAACTGCTGGATAAAATATGTCGCGTACACGGTGAAAAACATCCGTCACTCTACAATGTGCAGGCTCTCTTTCATGATTCCCTCTCCGACCTCAATGCCCATCTCGACAAAGAGGAACTGGTACTGTTTCCCTACATCTATGAGATGGTAAAGGCTAAGCTGGAAAATACTCCCCTGCCCGAATTCCACTGTGGAAGCATCGAAGCTCCCATATCCGTCATGATGGCAGAACATGACATTGAAGGAGAACGCTATCGCCACATAGAGCATCTGACCAACGGCTATACAGCTCCAGAAGATGCCTGCAACAGTTACCGCCTCGTACTCCAACAGCTTAAAGCATTTGAAGAGGCCTTGCACCAGCACATCCATCTGGAAAATAATATCGTTTTCCCACGCTCCATCAAAATGGAAGCAAAATTAAGAGAACAGCCATGACACAAATCAGAATCAAACGGGTATATGAAGAACCCAATGCAACAGACGGCTACCGTGTATTGGTGGACCGGCTGTGGCCTCGCGGCATAAAAAAGGAACATCTGAAATACGATGTCTGGGAAAAGGATATTACCCCTTCACCTGAATTAAGAAAATGGTTTCACGAAGACCAAGCGGAACACTGGGAGGGGTTTGCAGCCATGTATCGCAAGGAACTGGAAAATTCGGAAGCCGCCCTTAGGTTCATTGACACCATAAAACACCACCATACCATAACCTTACTATATGCTTCCAAAGCACCGATATACAACCATGCACGCATCCTGCAACGGTTTCTGCAGGAGCACTTAGACTAATTACTCACAATCTTTACAGTAAAAGCAAAGATGAACTGTAACTCTGGAAAGGCTGTTCAACGAATTGGTGCTACAAGGACACAAACTTCTTTTTCAAGTCGTCCACTCCCATTCCCGTAAAATAATCCTCGATAAAGTCCCAGCGCTGTTCATCCGTCAGCTTATCTGTTCCGAAGAAGAAAGAGAACAAGTCAATCTGCTCCTGGAATATCTGCTCGTTGGTATCCAGAATCAGATTGCGGTAATCATCGCCAAGCGCAAGTTCCTGCAGAGTTTCGGGGTCATTGAAACGGACAAATACGCAAGGCGTACCGCCACCCTCCACACTGAACGAAAGGCAGTCGAGCATAGAAAGCAGATTAAGCAGCATATTCAAGTCCGAGAAAGGAGTGCAATAAAACAACAGGCGGTCTCCCTTACTGCCCACTATACGTTGGCTAAACAGTTTTTGATAGCGCGACAGAAGCAAATCAAAGCCTTTGGTCACCGTAAAAGAGAGTTCATTGGAATCTTTCTTTTTCACACTGCTGATATAGCTCACACTGCGGCCTTCCTCCGTGCGGCTCTCCAGCAGGGAACCGATAAAGCGTTTGGCAGAGCGCACGTCCATGCCATGCTCGGCAAAGACAGCCCGCAGTTCTTCTTCATCAAAACGTCCTTTCGACTTTATCAATGCCGTTTTCAGCATCATTGTCAGGCTCTTGAACAAGGCATCCATCCGCTCACGGATGACAGTGGCATCTTCCTTTAACAACACCTCATGCTTGCCTACAGATACGGCACGGGCACCTTCCCGCAACGTTCCATTATTCAGCTTCTGTTTGAACTCCTTGTAGCCAAGCTCCGGGAAACGCTCTTCCCAAAGCGCTTCCAGACGTACGACGTAAACCCCGTCCTCCCCTTCTACCTTTGTCAGATAGCTATGGAATTCACGGGCAAAGACATCACCCGTCTTGTCCTGGACATATCCTTCGGTCAACAGATTCTTGGGGCTGATTTCAAGCAGATGCCTTCCATAACGCTGCATCAAATCGTCTTCCAGCCAAAGCAAGGCAGTCTTGATGAGCTGTCCCAACTCTGCTTCATACTCCAGCTTGTTCTTTGTACGCGGCAGTTTCACCACAAACTCGAAATCGGACAAAGACACCATGATTTCCGGTTTCTCCCCTTTCATGCGGTACACTTCCATGAGCTTTCTCAGAATAAGCACCAGCTGTTCCTGGGCAATGTTCCCCGTCTGATGCAGACGCTTCATATAATAGAAATCCCGTTCATGGTAGTCGGTAGCGGCAATGCCATGTATCTCCGTATCACGCGCGGCACGCCCTATCTCCTGAATATAGTCGACAAACGTACTGGATGGCGCCACATGGTATACACGGTCTATATCACTGATGTCCACTCCCATACCAAAGGCTTTCGTAGCCACAATCAGTTTCTTGGTCCCTTCCTTGAACTCCTGCACAATGGCAGCTTTCTGTTCCTTTTCCTTCTTGCCATAATAGGAAGCCACCAGACGCCAGTCTGCCGGCTTCACCCACGTCTTCAGGCGCATGTCGATGCCACCCGCAAAAGGATAATAGAGCAATGTCTTGTGTCCGTCCAGGAAGTCCTCGACCCGCGCAGCCACCACGCGCTGCTTTGCCTTGTCGTATGTCTCCCCGTCCTCCATCTCCATCTGACGGATGTCAAAGCCAATATTCCGGCGCTTCACCGTACCTACATAAAGCACACAAGGCTCCATCTGCAAGGAACGGATAGTCTCGAATATCATGTCATTGCCCCCTTTGGGATTCCAGACAGCCGTAGCGGTCAATGCAAACAACGGGAAATTATAGCCGAGAGTCTGTTTCAAAGCAGTCAGGTAGCGCCCCAAGAACCAGTAGTCCACACGGAACTCCTTGCCCCATGTCGTTACCGTATGCGCCTCATCGACCACCACCAGACCGATGCGGCGCTCGCCTACAAAATGCTTGATGTCGTAAGAGAGAAGCAATTCCGGCGAGAGATAGAACAAATCAATCTCCCCCTCACGCACCTGCCGGTAAACCTCCATCTTCTGTTCCGGCGATAAATCGGACGAGGCGTATGCCACACGCGCATACCCCAGTTCCTGCAGACTTTCCACCTGGTCTACAATCAACGCCTTCAAAGGGGAAACCACAATGGTAAGCAGATTATACTCCTTCCCCAAATAGATGGCAGGAAGCTGGAACAACAAGGATTTTCCGGAGCCGGTAGGGGCAGTCAACAATATATTGTCTACCTGCGTTTCACTTTTCCAAGCCTTTTCAGCCTCCAGTATAACGTTCTCTATCAGCTGTCCCTGCGAAATGCAGAGTTTCTCTTTTCCCTTGGACAAGTCATCGTAAATCTCAAGATTACGAAACTGTTCGTAGCCGTAAGTCTCCTTTAAAATCGTGTTTATGGTTTCGCGGCAGTTTTCAGGCAGATACCTTCCCTTCAAATCCGGTAACCGGCGTGTCGTTGCTTCTTGTACATTCATTATTATTGTAGTGTGGGGGTATTAAAAAGAAAAGAAGTAATTCTTCAACCATAGTTATCGGTTTTGGAATTACTTCTCCCTATGTTTCAAAATATTACCAGACATACCGGTAAGTTTTTTCTTTTAAAGCGTATCAATATTCCTCCTCATTGAAGAAAAAGTCCTCTTTGCTGGGATAATCGGGCCAAATATCTTCTATGCTTTCATAAATCTCGCCCTCATCTTCCATTTCCTGCAGATTCTCAATCACTTCAAGCGGAGCACCCGAACGCATGGCATAATCTATCAATTCATCCTTAGTTGCCGGCCAAGGAGCATCTTCCAATTTAGATGCTAATTCCAATGTCCAATACATAGTCTCTAGTATTAAAATTGTGAATATTAAGTCCTATTTCTATTTTTCGGCAAAAGTATAACAATTTATTTCACTTGCAACTATTATTCCAAAATATTTCACCTTTTTTGTCGTCTTGATTCATTTTACGGGAAAGGACGAACAAATAATCAGACAAACGGTTCACGTAAGCCAGTAATTCCGAAGAGATTTCCACTTGTTCGGCCAGAGCAAGAATCCGACGCTCTGCACGACGGCAAACCGTACGGCAAACGTGGCAGACTGCCGCACCGCGACTTCCGCCGGGAAGAATAAAGGCTGAAAGAGGAGGTAAAAGAGTATCCAAACGGTCTATCTCCCGCTCCACCATTTCCACCTGCTCCGAGCTGATGATACTGGCTTCTTTCAGCTCCATTTTCTCCCGGTCTGTGGCCAGATGAGAGCCTACGGCAAAAAGTCTGTCTTGCACTTGCTGCAGAAAATCTTTATCCTTTCCGTCAAGCAGGTACGTGATGAGAAGACCCAGATTGGAATTCAGCTCATCCACCGTACCGTATGCCTCAAGGCGGATATGCGTTTTAGGTACACGGGTTCCGCCTACAAGAGAGGTGGCTCCTTTATCTCCGGTTTTGGTGTATATCTTCATAAGGAATTAATGTTTAGGGGTTAGGGATTAATGTTTAGCAGCCAGTAAGTGGAGCTAAGCACTAATCACTAACCGCTAATCACTATTGAAACGCCTAAAGATAATCAAAAGTTGACAATATAGTCTTGTTTTATCTTTGTTTTATCGAAGAATATGATACCAAGGTCATAAAGGTCGAACGTAATGCCCACCCGTCCGTCCTGCTTCATGCGCTTCCAGAGGGCAAACATCTGCGGAGTGTAACGGATACCCTCAATCACAAAAACAGACTTTCCCCTGGTACGGGTGGAACAGATGCGGAAGACCTCCTCTACAAAATCGGGATGACGATAATCGTGCAAATAAAGGAAATCAACGGGAACACCACTCTCCAGAAAGAGCTCGGAAAGGTCGGAAGCCGAGGTATAATCTGCCCCCTCCTTCCCCGCTTTCAGATAGAGGGCAGAAGCGGCAAGCGTACCGGCATCTACAATGGTCTCCGGCTGGGTATAGTTTACCAGACGGAACAGAAGGCGTTTTACTTTCTTCGATTCGTACTTCCAACGTTTATCTTTCTCCAGCTCCAGTTGCTTCTGTGCCTTGGCCAGCTCTTCATATTTATAATAAGCCGTACTTTCGTAAATTACATGCGTAATCAGGTTAAAGGCAAAAGGAGAATGTACACCGTAGCCGCAACGGTGCCGGAAACGGTACAGCCAGATAAAAGGCCGTTTTAGAGTAAGCAAAATACGATTCATTATTTTAATGCGCTAATGTACCTTCGAAAGTCACCCCTTCACCCGAAGAATAATTCTCCGTAACAGTCAGGAGTACCTTGTTATCCTCAAAGCAGAGCGTAAGCCCAAGAGCGCTTATCCAGTTGACATAATGTACTTTCAGTTGCAAAGCATCAGGTGACGCCCACGCATAACTGCCTGCCACCTGGAAAGGGCCTTCTATACCCTTAAAACGCCCCTTTGCAGCAACCGAATACGGAGGATAGCCATCAATTGCCGCTTTCGACCATTGCTTATAGCCAAACGGAAGACTGTATGTCTTTCCGTCTTTCTCCACCACAGTCATCACTACTTCTTGCTGCTTGAATTGCAGCTCGATGGATTGCCATCCGTATTTGTTCTCTCCGAGCAGGATGCGCTTGCCTGCGTATTTCTGTGAAAGGGAGGAAGCAGCCTTTCCTTGCACTAACGGCAGTTGATAAGAACGCTGTTTCTTCTGCAGGCGCTTGTAGTCCTTACCGGGCGCTAATACCTGGTCACCGACCTCCGGCAACAAGCGGTTCCAGATCAGACGACGCTGCCGACGACCGTCTATCAATGTACATTCGGTAATGACCACTACCATATCCTTATCCGGAACAATCAGAATGTATTGTCCCAAAGCCCCGTCAGCACGTACAGCACCCGGATATTCGCAAAGCCACATCTGATAGCCATAATCTCCTATCTGTCTGGTCATCATCTGCTCCACCCAGGAAGCCGGAAGCAACTGCTTGCCTTCCCAAACACCCCGGTTCAGCAGCAACAATCCGAATTTTGCCAACGACTCGCTCTGGATATGCAGTCCCCAGCCACCGGTATTGATGCCTTCGGGGCTTATCTCCCACGCAACGTCCGTGATATGCATCGGGATGAAAAGCTTCTGCTTCAGATAATCCAGCAAGGTCATGCCCGTCACCTTCTGCACAA
This sequence comes from Bacteroides sp. AF39-16AC, assembly GCF_003602735.1. Lineage (NCBI taxonomy): Bacteria > Pseudomonadati > Bacteroidota > Bacteroidia > Bacteroidales > Bacteroidaceae > Bacteroides > Bacteroides sp. AF39-16AC. The sequence continues at coordinate 121,032 of NZ_QTLN01000009.1, forward strand.
TGGCAGAAAGCATATAGGTACTAATCGAATCATATTCAAACTTCTTGCCCGGAGTTTTCACCGGTTTGGCAAGGAAGGTACGTATCCAGTCGGAAGTGAGGTTGCGCATATTCCAGTCGGGAGTGATACCCGACGTCATGGTAAGCAGGTCACGGACAGTCATGTCTGCCAGATTAGCGGAAACCGAATCCGGAAGAAGTTCCGGGAAGAAGGTACCGACACGGTCTGTCAAGCGCAAGCGGTTGTCTGCAATGGCAAGTCCTACGGCAGCCCCGACAAAGGTTTTGGAGCAGGAATACATGGTATGGCGATATTCCGGCGCGAACGGAGCCGGATAGATTTCTCCGATGACCTTGCCGTGACGCAGCACCACCACGCTGTGGATATCTGTTTTCGGCAATGCCATCAGTGAATCAAACAAGGCAGTGACAGCCTTGGAAGGGACTCCTTCTGCCTCGGGTGTGGAACGTGGCAACTCATTGATTTGTGCATGAACTGCCAACGCTCCCAGCAAGCCGAGAAACAAGAAGAAAAAACGTACTCTATTTTTCATAATTATCTAAGATATTTGTTCTACATGCACTGCAAATGTACAGCATTCGGACGCGAAAGACAAATAACTTGATAATTTTGTCGGAGGGGAACGTTCCTATAAGAAATGTATGGTCACCGCCTCTCCCTTGTTCAAATCCAACGGAAATGCCGGTTCTTTGTAAGTACGCGTGCGTCCTCCTACCTTCACTTCGGCACGGACAGCACTTGCGGGCATCTTTACTGTAAATTTACCCGGAACAAGAGCGGTAACAACAGCCCTCGTTGCCCGTCCATCCTTCCAGTCCAGGTCTATGGAAGCACCGCCGCGTACGCGCATTCCACGGAAGTTGCCGGCAGTCCAGCTATCTGGCAGGGCAGGAAGCAGATGGATAAAGCCCTCATGACTTTGCAGCAGCATTTCGCCGACTCCCGCCGCGCCACCGTAGTTGCCATCAATCTGGAAAGGAGGATGCGAACAGAACAAATTAGGGAAAGTGCCGCTACCATGACCTCCCGTCGCAGCATCGACAGCAGGATGCAGCAAACTCTTGAAGAGTTTCCAAGCACGGTTTCCGTCACCCAAACGAGCCCAGAAGTTTATCTTCCAAGCACGGCTCCAACCGGTACCCTCATCTCCACGACGGTTCAAGGTCATCCGGCAGGCTTCGGCAAGCTCGGGGGTAGCCTCCGGCGAAATCAGGTTTCCCGGATGCAGGCCGTAGAGATGGGAAACGTGGCGATGGTGCACATCCACTTCCTTATAATCCTCCAGCCATTCCTGCAAATATCCTTCCTTACTGATTTGCATGGGTGGGAATCTCTTCAGGTCCGCCTCAAGCTTCGCCACATAATCCGCATCACAATCCAGCAGGCGGGCGGCGGTAATGACATTGGTATAAAGCTCGGTGAGCAGTTGCACATCCATAGTGGGACCCATACAGATGCTGACGGGAGTCACGCTGTCACCCGGCACATAGAAACTATTTTCCGGAGAAGAAGTGGGGGCAGTTACCAGCCAGCCATGAGAAGGCTCCTGCACGGTGGTGGAACTAAAGAACCGGGCGGCACCTTTCAAGACGGGATAAATACGACGCAGATAATCCCTGTCTTGCGTATACAGATAGTGTTCCCACAGATGGGCACACAGCCACGCACCACCGGTATTGGTCGCTCCCCAGGAAGGATGTTCACCGGGAGCGGTGTAATTCCATACATTGGTCATCATGTGGAGCACCCAGCCATCTGCCTCATCGCCATAGAAAGTACGCGCACTTGCTTCTCCCGAAGGGACAAGGCGCTCCATCAACGTTGTCAACGGCTGATAGAGTTCGGAAAGTCCGGCTTGCTCCAAGGGCCAGTGGTTCATCTGGATATTGATGTTCGTATGATAGTCCCCGTTCCAGGGAGTCGATACTCCATTTGCCCAGAGTCCTTGCAGATTGGGCGGCAGACTGCCGGGACGGGTACTGCTGATAAGCAGATAGCGTCCGTAGTTATAGTACAGAGCAGCCAATGCCGGCGACTCCTGCTGTGTGAAGCGGAGGATGCGCTCGTTCGTCGGGAGCGTATCATCCGGCGTGGCAGGAAGCGTCAAGGAAACACGGTCGTAGAGGAAACGGTGGGCAGTGACATGGTTGGATAATGAAGAATGGAGAATGGAACATGGAGAATTAGCGGGGGTGGTGAAAGGACGGAGCAAGCTGTCGCAGACTTCCGCATAGCGTTCGCCCGGGAAGTCTGTACCGGCAGCGGCATAGGAGGTAGCGGCAGAAAGTATCAACCAGGCTTCCTGCCCGTTCTTCAAGCAGATACCATTTCCCGGGCTGACAGATGATTCACCACCGTTCTGCACGAGTTGCATCGCCACACGGTATTTCATACCATCCAAACCGGGTTTACCGCTTTCCAACATGCCGTCCATCAAAAGGGTGTTCCCTTGGACAGTCACCAGGCTATGTTCTGCACGGCTCAAACGGGCAGAGAAGTTCAGAGTCCCTTCACGTCCGGCAACCAGATGAATCAGCATGACATCACGGTCACGGGAAACAAAATACTCACGGCGATAATCGACATCTTCCAGCCTGAAAGCCGTGTATGCCACCGCATCGCGCAAGTTGAGCCAACGGCGATAGTTGTTTAATGGAGAGTTGAGAATGGATAATGAAGAATTGTAGGTAAAATCTATATCCAAATCACCCAATACCTGATAGGTTCCATATCTCCCGTCAGTCTCCTGCTTCTTCGGAACGAAACTGCTGTACATCAGCTCCTGTGCCTCTCGGTTCTTTCCCTCAAACAACAGTTGCCGGATGGCAGGCAGACTCTTCGAAGCATCCGGATTGCTATAATCCGCCTCCATTCCGCTCCATAATGATATTTCATTCAGCACAATGTGCTCACGGAGAATGCCTCCGTCGGGCATCATGCCCAAGCGTCCGTTGCCCAAAGGAAGAGTCTCCTCCCAGATAGCGGCAGGTGACGTATAGTACAACTGATGATTACAACTGTCGGCAGGCGCATCGGCTGCACGAAGCAGCAACGAGGCTGCAAGCAGAAATAGAGTGGCAAGTGTCTTCATATTGTTTTTTGATTCTGATTTCAGGCTGCAAACTTACTGCATACACTTTGCAGCATTGCTGCATACCTTTTGCAGTGACGCTGCAAAGCAATTGCAGTAGCGCTGCAAAAGGTATGCAGTACCACTGCAAAACAGTTGCACTGATTTTGCAGTGGTTACGCACTGATTATAAGATTATTGCATTTCGAACGAAACTACACCACGGACGTCGGCAGACGAAGCGCAAACGTATGCCTTGAACTTACCCGGTTCGTACTTCCAAGCTGCGGAAGCCTCATCGTAGAACTTCAAATCATCCGGAGTAAGGGTGAAAGTCACGTTCTTCTCCTGGCCCGGTGCCAAAGCGACTTTTGCAAAATGTTTCAGTTCCTTTACAGGACGAAGCACACTGCATTTATCATCGCCTACATAAAGCTGTACAATCTCTTTTCCGGCAATGCTACCCGTATTCTTCACGGCAACTGTCACCGTCAGCGTACCGTCGGCAGCCATGGCCTTGGCAGAAGCCACCGGTTTGCCATATGTAAAGGTAGTATAGCTCAAGCCATGACCGAAGGGGAAGAGTGCCGGAACCTTCTTGGTGTCGTGCCAACGATAGCCCACCAGAATATCTTCCTTATACTCCTGCTTAATGCTGTCGCCCGGATAACTGAGTTCATCAAAAGCATGTGCACCGCAATCCGTCAACTTGGCAGGGAAAGAAAAGGGCAACTTTCCGCTTGGATTCACCGCACCACTCAGGATGTCAGCCAGAGACTTGCCACCCATGGAGCCTAAATACCAGCCTTGCACAATGGCAGGAACCCGGGATACCCACGGCATTTCCACCGCATTACCACTGAGAAGCACCAGAACCAGGTTCTTGTTTACCCCCAGCAAAGCTTCAATCAGTTCATCCTGCCCGAAAGGCAAGCCGTATTCCAGACGGTCGCCGCCTTCACAATCCTGGAAGTGGTTCTTGTTCAATCCGCCTACCAGTACCACCAAGTCTGCCTTTTTCGCCATTTCCACGGCTTCTGCACGGAGTGAGTCTACCACATTCTGCGGAATTTCATCTGCACGGCCGTACATCGGACGACCGGCGGCATAGCCTTTCGCATAGGCTACCTTATCACCATAAACGGCACGCAAGCCATCCAGCGGAGATACCATATCCTTCACTTTCAGTTCGGAAGAGCCTCCTCCCTGATTCAGCAAGCGTACGGCATTATCGCCCACCACCAGGATATTCTGATACTTGGCTGCATCAATCGGCAGCAACGGGGCACCTTTCTTTATCACCGGAGCATTCTTCAACAGCACAATGCCCTCATTGCCTATCTCGCGGGCAGCGGCATAATGCTCTTCCGTAGCTACCGAACCATAGGGTTTCTGACGGTTCATCGCCGTACGGAATATCAAGCGAAGAATGCGGGAAGCCTTGTCATCTATTGTAGACATCGGCACTTTGCCATCTTTCAACATCTGGAGGTAAGGGTTGGCAAGGTAATAATCGTTATAGGTAAATACACTCTCGGACGTCAGACCGTTGGTGTAAGAACCCATTTCAATATCCAGACCGTTGACGGCAGCTTCATAGGTGTCGTGGGCACCGCCCCAGTCGGTAATGACACAGCCGTCGAACTTCCAGTCATCTTTCAGAATCTTGTTCAGTGTGAAATCGTTATGGCAGGCGTGCTGGCCGCGAATCTTATTGTAAGCGCCCATAATGCTCCAGGCACCTCCTTCTTCTACCGCAGCCTTGAATGCAGGCAGATAGATTTCATGCAAAGCACGGTCGCTAAGATTCACATCAATATGTCCGCGCCACAGTTCCTGGTTGTTCAGCGCATAGTGCTTGACACAAGCTGCCACTCCGTTCTTCTGCAACTCCTGGATGTAAGGTACGCACATCACACTGGCCAGATAAGGGTCCTCGCCCATATATTCAAAATTACGCCCGTTCATCGGAGTGCGGTAGATGTTGACGCCGGGGCCCAGCAACACATCCTTTTCACGATAGCGCGCTTCCTCACCGATGGCCTTGCCATACTTGGCAGACATGTCCGGATTCCAGGTAGCGGCCAGACAAGTCAAGGCCGGGAAAGCGGTAATGCTGTCATTGGTCCAGTTGGCATATCCCCAGTCATTCCAGTTGATTTCGGCACGGACACCGTGAGGGCCGTCGCTCATCCAAAGCTCGGGAATGCCGAGCCGCGGAACACCCGCACTGCTGAATTTACTCTGCGCATGGCAAAGGGCTACCTTCTCTTCCAGCGTCATCCGGCTGAGGGCATCCTTTACACGTGCTTCAATAGGTTGCGCATCGTCCATATAGACCGGTGTCTGTGCAGACACGGTACTGATGGAGCATGCAAGAAATAAGGTTGCTAAAAATTTATTCTTCATGTCTTAATTGGTTAATATGCTAATGTGCCAATTAGCACATCAAATTATCATTTAACTTTAATCGCCGTCGTCGCCTTCTCCAGTCCATCAGCCGTAGCCGTCACCTTGACACCACCCGGTTCACCGTTGTTCTGCAGTACCACCAGGCACTTTCCGTAGAAAGCCTTGCGGTGGTTGTCCTTGAACTTCTCCATAGAGATGGGGCTTCCGTTATCCACTCCAGCAATGAAGCCGGCACCTTCTACGGCAAAGGTCACATCGTTTTCGGCATTCGGACACAAATTTCCATCTTTGTCCAGAATCTCAACCGTAATGAAACTCAAGTCTTTGCCATCTGCCTGAATGGTACTGCGGTCGGGGCTGAGACGAATCTGCGCAGGTTCGCCCGCTGTCCGGATTTCCTGCTCGGCCACAGTCTTTCCTTCCTTGCGGGAAACAGCCTTTACCGTACCCGGCTCATACTTCACGCGCCACATGACGTGGAAATCGTCTTTTCCCTTGCTGCGCACACCCTGCGACTTTCCATTCACGAAAAGCTCCACTTCGTCGGCATTGTTATAATATGCCCACAAATCGATGTCTTGTCCCTCCGTCCAATTCCAATGCGGGAAAAGATGCAACACCGCCTTATCCGGACGCCACTCGGACTGATACATGTAGTAGACATCCTTCGGGAAGCCGGCCAAGTCGATAATGCCAAAGTAAGAGCTGCGTGCCGGCCAACCGTAAGGAGTAGGCTCACCGATATAATCGAAGCCCGTCCAGACGTATTGTCCACTGATAAAGTCGTTGTTCTTCACATGACGCATAGTACCTTCGTGACGGTTGCCCCAAGGAACATGACAGTTGTCGTAGGAGGAGCAAGAGAACGAGGCATCATAGAAAGGCTTGTCCCAACGTTCGGGCCAGATGAACATCGAATCACTCGGCATCCGGTAGTAACCGCGTGTCATCAGGCCGGAAACACTTTCCGTCACGATGAACGGCTTGCCGGGGAAGTTCTCGGGAACACCTGCAAACCAGTCGTCATGGTAATTGAAGCCGATAATATCAAGCGCACCGGAACGGAACAAATGATTGTTCGGGTTCGGCTCGTTGCAGCCTGCCGTCACGGGGCGCGTGGCATCGAGCTTTCTCACCATATCTGCCAGTTTCTTTGTCAGCAGTGAGTTGACGGACATTTCTCCGTCCTTTGCCAGCATATCCGCACTGTGACCGAAGTTCAAGACCAGATTGGCCTCTTCCAGACTCAAGGTGTCGGCTTTGGCATCCGTCCACTGCTCCAGCACTTCGTTGCCGATACTCCACATGAAGATGGAAGGATGATTGCGGTCACGCACGATAAGGTCAGTCAAATCGCGTTCGTGCCATTCGTTGAAATAGCGTGAATAATCGTGGCGGGTCTTTTTCTTGCGCCACATATCAAAGGTCTCGTCCATCACGATGAAGCCCATACGGTCGCAAAGGTCGAGCAACTCCGGTGCGGGAGGATTATGGGAGCAGCGGATGCCGTTGCAACCCATTTCTTTCAGAATCTCCAACTGGCGCTCGATGGCGCGCGTATTCACCGCAGCTCCCAGGCAACCCAAGTCATGATGCATGCAGACACCATTTATCTTCACTTGTTCACCATTCAGGATAAATCCTTTTTGTGCATCGAAGCGGAAAGTACGGATGCCGGTAGGAGTATAGTAACGGTCGAGTACCTCGCCGGTCTCTTTATTCTTGAGGATGCTTTCTACCTTATACATATAAGGTGCATCAATACTCCAGAGATTAGGATTCTTCAATTCTATTTCCTGCTCCATTTCTGCCGGAGCGACAGGCATCAGCTGAGCTTCCGACACAGCCTCACCCACCACATGACCGTCGGCATCCACTAACCGGGATTGCAGGACGACATCAACCAGAGGAATAATTTCCGAATCGAACACAACATATGTACCGTCGGCCTGCTGCACGGAATCTTCCGTCTGCATCTCTACATCGTACTGCAAACTGGTACGTATCTTCAACCGGGCACTGTTCTTCGACACTTCTTCTGCCGTCACGTAGGTACCCCACTGTGCCACATGCACCGGATTCAGTTTCGTCAACCACACATTACGGTAGATACCGCAACCGGAATACCAACGTGAATTGGGTTGTTCGGCATTGTCCACTCTTACAGCAATCACATTCTTCTCCCCCCATTTGATATAAGGAGTCAAATCATAACTAAACGAGATGTATCCATAGGGGCGTGTTCCCAGTTCATGCCCATTAATATAAACGGTGGAGTTCATATAGACACCATCGAAATCTATGCGATAGCGCTTGCCCTCATCGACCTTATCGGCAATAAAAGTCTTACGATACCAACCTATACCACCAGGCAGAGCACCTCCCCCTGTTCCTGACGGATTGTCCCGACTGAACTCTCCTTCAACAGCCCAATCGTGGGGCAAGTTCAGTTTCCGCCAGTCTGCGTCATTATAATCCAGACGGGCTGCCGCCGTATCATCTCCCAAGCGAAAGGCCCAGTCGGCAGTAAAATCCAAGCTACGGTCATCGCCAGCTACCTCTTTAGGAGCATTGCAACCGGCCAATAGGGACAGCCCGATGGCCAAAGACAATATGATTTTATTCATGGTAATAAATATCTAAAAGATTATCGAGTGCCTACTCCTCTCTCACAGCTATTCAGAAGTGGGGAAGTGCCCGGCACCGAGGAACGACGAGATCGGTACCGGGAAGACTTCTCTCCCTGGCACCGTCGTCTATCATTCTGATTATAATTTTACGGTTTGTGCTTTTCCGTCATACTTCACCGTTGTGCCTTTCGCCTTCAAATCGAACGGTTGCGGCTGGTCTTTGCTTACCTTCACCACATTGAAAGTACGTTCCTTCAGCATACCGGGGAAGTCACCCGTACGGTCGCCGATAACCAGTGTACCCTCAGCATCGTTATAGGCAAACGGTATAGTGGCATATTGTCCCTTCTCGTAGTTATAGTTCACACCTTCATCCTCATAGAGCGTAAACGCGCCGTCCTTACCCGTATAAACATAGAGAGTGATTTCCGAAGCCGGTTTTTCATCACTGTATTGCATATCCGGACCATAAGGTACAATGGCACCTTCGCAAACGTAGAGCGGGATACGTTCATAAGGAGCATCCACTGTCAGTTTCTGGCCACCGTTCACATACTTACCGGAGTAGAAGTCATACCAACCGCAGCTTGCCGGGAAATAAACCTCGCGGTTGCGTGCACCGTATTCGTAAACCGGAGCCACCATCAGGGCAGAACCGAACATGAACTGGTCACCTATATTGTTGACGTTTGCATCAGCTGTGAAGTCCATTACGAGCGGACGCATGATGGTATAATCATTGAAATAAGTCATACCTGCCAAAGAATAGATATACGGCATCATGTTGTAACGCAGCTTCGTATAATAAACGATGGAGTTGTAGCACGGATGTCCTGCCGGAGCGATATTCCAAACCTCACGGTACGGATACTGGCCGTGTGCACGGAACAACGGGCAGAAAGCGCCGAACTGATACCAACGGGTATTCAACTCTCTCCATTCCTTATAATCAGCATTTTCACGTCCAGTCTTGTTGAATTCCATCTGACCAGCCACATAACGGTTCTCTACACAGAATCCGCCGATGTCCATGGTCCAATAAGGGATACCGCTGACAGCAAAGTTCAAGCCGGCAGAGATTTGCGCTTTCATATCTTCCCAACGGGTAGCGATGTCACCACTCCAGGTGGCAGTAGAATAGCGTTGCAATCCTGCAAAGCCAGAACGTGTCAACAAGAAGACGCGCTTGTCCGGTTCCACGCCGCGCTGTCCGTCATAGATAGCTTCAGCATTCATCAGTGCGTATGCATTGAAGAACTTGGCAGAGGGGCCGAGTGCCGTCGGGCCGCAAAGGTCCTTGCGGTATTGCAAATCCGTACAGTCGCGTATGTTCGGTTCGCTGGCATCCATCCACCAAGCGTCAACACCCAGAGGATAGTAGTGGTCTTGCATCTGCTTCCAGAAGAGCTTGCGTGCATCGGCATCGTATGCGTCATAGAAAGAGCCCAGATAGCCGGGGCCTACCCAGTCTTTGATGCTGTCTTTGATAGCCTGCTGATACATCCAGCCTTTTTCGTCAAATTCCTTGAAGTGTTCGGTCGTAGCATAGAACTTGGGCCATACGGAAATCATCAGACGTCCGTTCATGGCGTGGATGGAGTCGACCATTCCTTTCGGGTCGGGGAAACGTTCGGGGTCGAACTCATGGCTTCCCCAAGAATCCTGCTTCCAGTGCAGCCAGTCGATTACGATATTGTCGATAGGAATCTGACGTTCACGGAATTCCTTCAAGGTGGAGAGAACCTCCTCACGCGTATTGTACTTCTCACGGCTCTGCCAGTAACCCATCGCCCATTTCGGCATAATCTGGGATTTACCTGTCAATGTACGGTAGCCGCTAATCACATCGTCCATATCATCACCATAAACGAAATAGTAGTCTATTTCATTCTGCATTTCACCCCACCAGGAGAGTTTGTTCTGTTCTTCATCAGCCACCGGACTCAATACCCGCAGACCGCAGTAAGAAACACCGGCATCAGGCTTCCACTCTATCTTCAACGGAACGCGCTTGCCCGCTTCCAGATTGACAGCAAACTTATAACTGTTAGGATTCCAAGCCGTACGCCAACGTTCGGGAACCACCAACTCATTATCAATATATACTTTCATGTAGCCTGCATAGTAAAGGATGAAGCGGAACAAGCCGCTTTCTGCCGGTTCTATTTCTCCCTCATAAACTACGTCGGACCCTCCGAACGGGAACTCCGCAGGCAAATTAATCACCTTACTCAGATGTGCGGCACGGTCCAGATGTTCAAAATAAAGAGAATCCTCACGACGTACAAGGGTTTCCACGTCTTTCTTGCCCGGAATATATGTACCGGTCAAAGCACCTTCCTTGCCCTCTTTATCATAAAGTTTGAAGACATCACCCAGCTGTGAGTAATCGCGCGGGTCACCGAAACGGCAGAGCGAATAGCTGTCCCAAAGCACACCGTAGTTCTTATTAGACACGATAAAGGGTACAGACACCTTTGTATTGTACTGGAACAGTTCCTCATTCTTACCTTTATAGTTGAACTCATCCGCCTGGTGCTGGCCCAAGCCATAGAAAGCCTCATCATTGCCTGCCGACTGGAATACCTGACGTACTGTATATCCTTTCGTACCTTCCACTTCCACCGGAGTAAAGGTCCGCCCGTCAGAGTCTTCAGCCAGAATCTGCTTGCCATCGGTATCCGTGAAGCATACCTCACCCGTTGTCTTGGACACAATGGCACATAATTCCGATGTCTTGACAGTCACTTCATCGCCCTGCTCTTCGACCTTAAAGTCGGTCTTATTCTGTTGAGGGATCACAATGAGACTCTGCTCCTTTGAAAATTCCTTCTCAGGAGTAGCCGATACATGAATGAGCTTCTCACCCATTACTTCCAATCTTACTTTACGCACATCCGTCGGTTGCTGCTGCTTGACTTCCACAACAACACCGTTCTCGGTCTTTTGGAATCCGCCTCCGGAACATGCGGCGAGCATCCATCCGGCAAGCAAATAAACTGAAGTGTTTTTCAATTTCATATTACTGTTTTTAAAGTGAATTTTCTCTGATGTAAAAATAGAAAATTTCCTCCAAAAACGAGCCCCCCTGATGTTGAAACAAAAGGGCGCTTTTGATTCCCCTAAAAAACAATATGTTTCCATAAAGGGTATCTTTTGTTATTTGCCCTCTCTTTCCTGATAAACAGAGGGCAAAACACCGAATTCATCCTTGAAATATTTGCTGAAATACTTGGGGTTGTTAAAGCCCAACTGATACGCTATCTCCGATACATTCTGCTGACTCTCGCGCAGCATCTGCGCCGCTCTTTTCAGACGGATGACACGGATAAATTCAATGGGTGTCTTACCGGTTATCTGCAAGAGTTTCTTGTAAAGATGTACCCGGCTCATACCCAATCCCCGGCTCAACTCTTCTACGGACAAGTCACACCGACCGATGTTCGCCTCCACATATTTGATGGCATTTTCCACCAACTTTTCGTCCAGCGAAGTAATGGCTATCTCGCTCGGTTCGGGGTCGATGAGCGACTTTGCCTTGCGCTTCTTGCTCAGGTCAATCAGCTTGCGCATACGCAGAATCAGGATTTCCACATTGAAAGGTTTCGTCACATAATCATCTGCACCGATGGTCAACCCCTCCACTTTATCTTCCACAGCCTGCCGTGCAGTGAGCAATATCATCGGAATGTCACTCGTGCGTTTATCGGTCTTCACCCAGCGACACAGTTCATTTCCATCCATCTCGGGCATCATTACGTCGCTGACAATAACATCCGGCATCAGTTCCGGTATTTTCTGCCAAGCTTCCCGGCCATTAGAAGCTGACTGTATACGGAAATACAAGCTCAGACTATCTTTCATGAAGGCAACCAAATCTTCATTATCATCCACAATCAGGGCCAACGGCTTCTCTTTTTCATCTTCATTATCCTCCCCCATATCGTCCGGCAGTTCATCCGGAAGCGGCTCTTCTTCCATATCCGGCAAAAGTTCCTCATGCTCTTCCACCTCTTCTGCAAGCAGTGCAGGCTTGGAAGGACTTACATGCACATGTTTAACCGGAAGCTCAATCAGGAACACACTACCGGACCCCACATTGTCAACAACGCGCACCGTGCCCTCATGCAGCGTCACAAAGTCGCGTACCAGGCTCAAGCCAATACCGCTACCCGTTGACTGGTGTTCCGGTTCTTCCTGCTCCACCTGATAGAAACGTTCAAAAATTCGCTCCTTGTCTTCATCCCTAATGCCAACACCGGTATCCGATACCTTTATCAGCAATCTTCCGGACATCTCTTTCGACATTTCCAATGCCACATCCACACGTCCCCCGTCCGGGGTAAATTTGAAGGCATTGGATAGAAGATTCATCACAACTTTACCAATTTTATCCTCGTCGAATGACATATTCAGCGATTCCATGGCCGAAAAAAATGTCAGATGTACATGTTTCTTTTCAGAAAGCATCAGGAAAGAAGCACATATGCTACGCACATACGCCACAATATCCCCCTCGGACAAAGTGAGATGCAATCCTGCCATCTCATTCTTACGGAAATCGAGCAACTGGTTGACCAAATTCAACAAACGCTGCGCATTGCGGTACATCAGTTGCAGCTTGCCATGCAGTTTTTCGTCCGTAATCTCCTTCATCATACTTTCCATCGGCGATATAATCAGCGTAAGCGGCGTACGCAACTCATGGCTGACATTCGTAAAAAAGCGGAATTTCATCTGGCTCAACTCCTCCCTCTTCTTCGCATCTTCCTCTATCTGGCGGATTCTGAACTTATTACGTTCCCTCCGTTGTACGGCATAAAGTGAAAAGGAAACAACTCCTACTATCAGAAGAGCATAAACGATATATGCCCACGGAGTCATCCAGAAAGGCGGAAGAATGACAATCTTGAGCGAAGCCTCTTCAGTGCCCGCATATCCGTCACTGTTTGTAGCCTTCACTTTTAAGATGTAAGTCCCCGGAGCCAGATTGGTATAGGTAACGCGATGCATATCGGACATACTCGTCAGCCAGTTCTCATTAAATCCTTCCAATTTATAGAAATACTGTGTCTTTTCGGGCAGCACGAAATTGTCCGACGCAAACAGCACCGTGAACACATTCTGCTTATAATCCAAGACAACTTCTTCTGTTTCATTCAAAGCTTCCTTCAAGATGACACGTCCTGCATACTCCTTGCCCACCTTCACGTCTTCATTGAACAACTGGAAACCGGTAAACATAACCTTGGGCAACGTACGGTTATACTTTATGTTGCCCGGCTGGAAGCGATTCAGCCCATACAGTCCTCCCACTACAATCTCGCCCGTATGCAGTCGTTTGAGGGAACGCTGGTTGAAGTCACAACTCTGCAACCCGTCCTTGTCATTATAGGTATAGCAACGGAACACGGGCTGCTCCGTCTTGCTGTCAACGGACAACACCACGTTTATCAGTTCTCCTCCGGTGCTGATCCATATACTTTTGTTTTCATCTTCCGTAATACCTAATATCAATAGTTTGGAGAAACCGGGCTTGATAGGCACTTCGTACAATTCATCCCGTTTGCTGTCATATACATTCAAGCCTTCACGCGTGGCTATCCATAGCAAACCGCGACTATCTTCGTAAACTTGATTGATATTTTGGTTGGAAAGTCTGGTCTTACCCGATTTTGTACCTGCAAAATTTGTAATCTCGCCGGTCCTCAGGTCCATGAAAGCCATCCCTGCCGAAGTACCGATAACCAGATTATTGTCACAGCTGATGCAGAGGGATGAGATATAGTCCGACACAAGGTTTGAATTACCTGTAGAATAGGTGGTAAATATCCCCGTCTGAGGATTCAGGCATTGCAATCCTCCCCCTAACGTACCGATCCAGATATTTTTGTCCGCATCTTCTGCCAATGCCCATACATTGTCATAGACCAGCGAGTTACTGTCTCCCTTACGGGACCGGTAATGGATAAAGCGGTTCCCATCATAGCAATTCAGTCCGCCCCAGAAAGTACCTGCCCACACTCTGCCGCTACTGTCCCGAAGAAGGCAGACTATGACATCACTCGAGATAGAGTGGGGATCTGCCGTATGCGAAAAAACCATACGTTCATCTGTCACGCTATTCCAGCGCACCAGCCCGCGGTCGTTGGTTCCCAGCCATACGATGTCACCGCCTCCGTCCTCCACGCAATTGATGTCGCCTACATCGGCAATACCGAACTTGAAAATGCTTTCATTATAGAAAGAGATGCCTTTCTTGTAGGTTCCCACCCACATCGTACCGGCCTCATCTTCATAAAGAGCCGTTATTGTATTGTTGGACAGAGTACGCCCGTTATTAGGTTCATTCGCCAGACGGATTTTCCGTCCCGCCGGTTCTATCAATTCAACGCCATCCTGATCCCTGCCTACCCATATACATCCGTATTTATCCTGTGCCACTGCACGTACGGTATTGTAGGTGTCCGTTCGGGGAGAACGCTGTTCCCAAACCTTCTGAGAAAGGCTATAAATCCACATCCCCTCCACACTGAATATCCACGCCCGCCCACTATGGTCGACAAACAAATCAAAGGTAGCATTCTTTACTTCCCTGCAATCTTCGGCAATGTCCGGATTGGTCCACTTGATATTTTGCTTTTCCTCATCTATACAAACCAAGATACCGTTACTCAGAACCAGCAGGATTCCTTCGCCGCATTCTTTCATGTCGGACACTTCGGCTTTCGCAAGCAGTTCATCCGCCCCCTTTACTGCTACGGCATTTTTCTGTTCCTCTCTATAGCTGTAAACACCTTTACCATTAATATAGATCCAGAAAGTCTTTTCCTTATCAATATAAATAAGTGAAGGATTTCCGGTCAGACCGATGTTCCACATCCAGGCTTCCACATTACGGTCAAAAACATCGGAAGCCGAGTTGTAAATGGCATACCCGCCTCCCGTACGTATCCACAAATTACCGGACGTATCTTCTTGTATATCCTCGACATAACTATCGGGAAGAGATTTCTCATCATCTTTCTGGCTGCGATAAATCTTAATATTGTAACCATCATAGCGATTCAGCCCCGAAGCTGTACCAAACCACATGAATCCGTTTGAATCTTTATAAATGGCATTAACCTGATTATTGGAAAGTCCGTCTTTCACTTCCAAATGTTTAAACATGTAGTTGTGTGAAGCAGCAGAGAAACATACCATCCAAACCCACAAGAGCAGTAGTTGCAGTCTTTTCATACTATCAGAGCTAAGGAAAGTTATTTTTATTGCAAATGAAGTGAAAAACGAACAGAAAAGCAAGGAAAGACAAGGATTTTTAAAGAAGGAGAAGCATATCTCTCGCGGACATACTTCTCCATAACCAATCAAAAAAAACTATATCAACAATCCTTGTAACCTATAAAACCTATTTATATGATACTTTTGAAAACTGTCTTTTATTCTATCCACCACTCAATCAGTAAGGGTATTTACCGGCTGCGGCTCCCTTCATGATGCCCTCAATGGCATAAGCCTCCTTCGCCGTACCCGTACCACGGTTCATGTCACCGCCGGTTTCCCAATAGAAGGGGACGCAACCGTGGTTTTTCGCCTCGCGGGTGACTACCTCATTCCAATAGGCGCGGCTCTTGTTGTGCATCTCCTGGTCAATGTCGGGATAGGCAGGTTCGGCAGTACCCTCTATCTTGTCTTCTTTTGTACGCTTCATGGCGCTGTATTCACCCACAATCACAGGAATTCCTTTATCTGCATAGGCCTTCTTCATCTTCTGGAACTGTTGCTTCACATAATCTTCTTCGTTAGCGGTGGCATTGTGAATGGAGCCGGACACATGATTGTCCTTACCCCAATAAAGGAATACCTTGCCCCAGGTTTCGTCATGGTTCATCATGGTGAACTGATAGGGATCATAGAAGTGGACTTCCACCATCAGACGGTCGGGCACTTCGTCCTTGGGCATCGTGTAGTCGTTCACCGTCTTGTCGATATTGGTATAAGGGCCTTGCACAATCAGGCAACGGCTCGCATTATTTCCTCCGGTGGCACGCACGGCATCAATGAAGGTCTGTTCATATTTCAGAATGGCATCTATGGCCGATGTCCCAACGTTCCCCTGGTCTTGCTGTCCGGGTTCGTTACATCCGGCAAAGAGCAGGTGCTCGTCATAAGCATTCAGTTTATTGGCAATCTGTGTCCAGATAGCTTTCTGCTTGGCATCTACTTCGCTGCTGTAACCATGAGTGATACTCTCTTCGAGCCAACCGCCATCCCAATGGATATTGACAATGGCATACATATCATTGGCTACACAGTAACCCACCACTTCGCTCACCCGGTCGAGCCATACAGCATCTATCTCATAGGTCGATGGATTCACAATGTAATAATCCCACGCACAAGGGATGCGTACCGCATTAAATCCCAATGCCTTCAGCCCTTTGACATATGCCTCGCTTACTTTAGGATTTCCCCATAACGTTTCGCCCGCTATCTTGTTCTTGTTATCACAAGCTTCCAGCGTGTTGCCGATATTGATACCTGCATACATCTTGGCGGCAAGTGTCCTGGCATCGCTTTCCATATTGCCGGTTTCGCCCGCACCCTGCTTTACGGTCACAGTCTCCGTCAGGCTACCCAAAGTAAAAGAGATATGGCCTTCGCGCGCTCCCAAAGGATTGGGAGAGACGGTAAACTTGAAAATCTTGTCTTCCATGGCACGGGTATTGACCGCCTTTATCCAAGAAACATCGGAAACGGCTTGTACGTCACCATTGGTTTCCACCACTACAGAGACATCTCCTCCCGCAGCTGGCAGGTCGAAAGAGGTAGAGTTGGATATGATTAGTCCGTCGGCAGCCGTCTGTTTCACTGTGAAGCTCCCTACTTCGCTGCCTCCGGCTTTCACCGTTACCTTGGCTTCACGGTCACTCGTGTCTGTATTGGCTTCTGCCATAACGGTATACTTCAAAATACTATTCGAAGCAGAACTTTCGGCAGTAACCTTACACCACTCCGGTGCGCTGCTGGTAACTTCCAATGCAACGTTCGACTTGATGTTCAGCGTACTTGTTCCTCCGGTCTTGGAGAAAGTCATTCCATCTGTCAGAATGTTCGCGGGAATCGTTATTTCCGGAGTCACAGTATCATCATTGCCGGAACATGCGGCAACGAAAGAAGAGAAAAGCAGTGCCGACAGCACCAGGCAAATTTGGAATTTTTCAATGATATTCTTCATCATGTCTTTACGTATTAAAAATAATGGTTAAATCAGTGAAAGCAAAAGTAACGGAAAAGGCGGAAAACACACCGATGTCATGTTATCTGCAACGGTATCATTTGTTTCCGAATAGGGTTCAAAAGTAATCATTGAATGACATCGGACACATCCGGCTTGTTTGAACCGAAGGAATACTTTATTTTTGCGTATAAATACTTCCTTCAACTACTGATTCGTATATCTGATAAACTATTTAAAATACAATGTACTTATGAGAAAAAAGATGATGTTATTTTTAGGACTGGCGCTCAGCCTGTCCTGCTTTTCACAAAACCGGCAAGGTTATCAAAATCCCGTTATTCCCGGTTTCCATCCCGACCCGAGTGTCTGCCGCGCAGGAGATGACTTTTATCTGGTCAACAGTAGTTTCCAATATTTTCCGGGCGTACCGTTGTTCCACAGCAAAGACCTCATCAACTGGGAACAAATCGGACACTGCCTGACGCGCCCCTCACAACTGCCGCTTCACGACGCCGGCCCGTGGGGAGGAATCTATGCACCCACCATCCGCTACAACGACGGTACATTCTACATGATTACCACCAACGTGTCCGACAAAGGCAACTTCCTTGTACACACTACCGACCCGCGTGGCGAATGGTCAGAACCCATATGGCTCAAGCAAGGCGGCATAGACCCGTCCCTCTATTTTGAAGACGACAAGTGTTACCTTGTCAGCAATCCGGGCGTAGGTATCTATCTGTGCGAAATCAACCCCAAAACCGGCGAACAACTCAACGAGTCCAAACGCATCTGGAACGGCACGGGCGGACGGCACCCTGAAGGGCCGCATATTTACAAGAAAGACGGCTGGTATTATCTGCTGATTTCCGAAGGCGGCACGGAATACGGCCACAAAGTGACAATAGCCCGTAGCCGCGATATAGACGGCCCGTACGAAGAGAATCCCGCCAATCCCATCCTGACCCACATCAACAAGAATGCACAAAACAGCCCGATACAAGGAACCGGCCATGCCGACCTGATACAAGCCCCTGACGGTTCGTGGTGGATGGTGTGTCTCGCTTTCCGTCCGCAAAGCGGCAACCATCACCTGCTGGGACGCGAAACGTTCCTTGCTCCCGTGCGCTGGGACAAGAATGCCTGGCCGGTAGTAAACGGAGATGGCACAATAGCCCTGCAAATGGATGTGCCAACCCTACCGCAACATCCTCTTGCCCCCAAGCCTGCACGCACCGATTTCAAAAACGGCAAATTAGGTCCCGAATGGGTTCATATCAGAAACTATCATCCGGAAAACTATACTTTTGCTTCCGGTAACCTCCGTCTGAAAGCAACCCCCGTAAACCTGAACAACGGGAAAGGCAGTCCTACTTTTGCCGGCCGCCGGCAAGAACATATCGACTTCACAGCCACCACTTCCATGCAACTGAAAAAAGCCGCCAGTGGCGACGAAGCCGGCCTGACGGTCTACATGTTCGAATCGTCCCATTACGATTTATTAGTCAAGCAATTGGCAGACGGGAAACAAGCTGTAGTATTGCGCTACCAATTGAATGAATTGACCCATACGGAAAAGGAAGTTATTCTGCCCCAGGGGAAAGTACAACTCCGTGTAAAAGGCAGCAACGAAATCTATTCGTTCGAGTATGCCACAAACGGAAAGGACTTCAAAGAACTGGGCCGAATGAATACGCGCTATATCAGTACAGAAACTGCCGGTGGCTTTACGGGAATCATGCTGGGATTGTATGCCGTCTCCGGTTCTCAAACCTCAAAAGCATATGCAGACTTTGAATACTTTGATTACGAAGGAAAATAGCAGCCAATCTTAGAGAAAGCCCCTGCTTTTCTCCGCTTCCGCCCTTTTGTCTGTCCGGTTCAGTACAAAGATTCATGAACGGCCCACTTAGGTGAACAAGTTTGTTCACCTAAGTGGGCTGATTTGTTCACTACTATGAACAAGGCGGACCACTTTAGTGGAGATACCATAAAATCACTATGTTTATCGCAATAAGTACCCATCCCGTCCGAACAAAGTACAAGGCAAAGAGCTATCAAAGCGCCGCCTTACGGACCACCTCCTTTATTTTATTCTCTCTATGGTTCTTCAATCTATATCAGAACGATGCACACCGGTGAGGGCAAAACAAAAAATCCGGGATGGCCTGCATCCCGGATTTCCTATCTAACCAGTATATTTCCGTCTATCCCTCTTACCATTCAGGAACAGAGAAAAGAGTGTGGAACGTGAACTTCACTTCCATAGAACTGCTGAAACCAAGTTCCTTGATAACATCACCATCAGGAGTACCGAAAGCGCACCCTTTATCCTTTGTTGCCCCATAGCAATTCCAAAGTTCCAGACGATACTTCGGGGATTCATTGGCATCGAGCACTTTGGATGCATCAAATGTCACTTCCTTGCCATCCAGATAGAGGTTGTCAAGTGTGGCATGTAAACCGGGGAAATACTTGTAAATGTCAGCCACTTCAACGAAGGTCATGATGGAACCTGCCGCATAGTCGGCAGATTCGTACTTAATGTCGAACTGAGAAGCCACAAGGCTGTACTGGAAGTTCTCGTATTTCACCTCGAACGTAGCTCCTGCGTTATATCCCCATGCACTTCCCCAATCCGGATTGACAGTAACCAGATTGGGCGTATAAATACCTGCACCGGTACCGTCGGTAATGACGGTGCAGACAATCTCAAGCTTCTCCTTGAAATGGATGGCAGGCTCGGTACCTTGATTTTCTACATTGCTGAACGGACTGAGGGGAACTGCATTGCCTACAGAACCAGCCCCATAAGCATTGAACAACTGAACACGGTACTTACCGTTTCCTTCAATGTCGCCATAATAGAAGCGGTTGGCATCAAACCGGATGGAAGTACCGTCCAGCTTGATGTCGTCAATGCGTACAAACGAATTGGGATAGCGCTTCGCCATACCGGCAAAGTCAAGCGTAAACACCATAGCATCGGTACAAGTTCCATCGAAAACAAACGTGTGCTGTCCAGCCAAGTCTTCGGGCGAAATGGCTGCAAGCGGTGCATCCCAACTTCCTCCCCATGATGAATCGGCGATATTGAGCAACACCGAAACCTGCGCATCGGCATCGGCCTTGGCCTGGCTGTAATAGTTCAACGAATAGCCATAGTCGCCATCGGGCAGGGCAATCTGCAAGCCGTCGGCAGTCAACGACAGAATGTTCAGCTTACCGCTCTTTGTACCAATCGAAGTATTGGCGCAAAGCACATCTATGTCGATGTCAATCACTTTATTCGCCTCGTCAATCGTAAACTTACCGGTTTCATCGGTCACGGTACCGTCTTCGGCAATACGATGAATATTCACCGTACCGTCCTCCTTGAGCTCCATATAACCATAGTCCTTTCCGTAAGTATAACCTATCCAGCCATTATCCGTACCCATCTCCCAATGAATCTGCTGTTCAATGTTGGGTTGTCCGTTGGAAACCGTACTCCAGTTGTCCGTAACACCCCACTGCGTGAAAGGTCCTTCAAACGCGTGCTGCTTACCGTCCTGGCCATTGTCAAGATACCACTTCTGATAGAGCAGAGCCTTGTTGAACGGTACGTTCTTGGCTGTGGAAACAGCGCGTACAGCCATACCTTGATAAACTGCGGCAGTGATACGGTGATTGACAGAAGCTGCAAACTGGTAACCTACCGCAAATTCTGTATTGGAAGAGTTGACAGTACCGGTGAGGTAATATCCTTCAGTACCCAGCGCTGTCACATCGTTTGCCACACGCGTACCGGCTGCAGGCAGGAAGATGGAATTACCATTAGGACCGGTGAACTTGAAACCTGTCACTCCATTCTGCTCAGTCCACTCTTTCTGGCACAACGTGAAGAGTTCCTCGAAATCATCGGCAGTAGGCAGTGTGGCACGCCCTTGAAATGCACGGAAAGCCAAGTCGGAAGCCGTTTTATAAGTATCGGCCGAAGCATAGTCGGCAGGGTCGATGCTATTGTTGCATCCGGTCAAGTCACCGAATCCGAAAAGGCCACCCAGTCCAGTCTCGCTCTTGGCACCCACATTGAAGCGAGCCCACATCACGGAGAGTCCCAGGTCGACAAGGTCATTGTCGAGATTGAAGTCATAGGCAGGAGTAGTGAAGCTCTTCACCTCACCATACACAATGCCGCTACCCAGATTGAGGTAAGCCGCATAATAGTATTGCGTTTCGGGCACCAACCCTTCATGGACGAATGAATAGCTGTCCTTAAGTTCCTCACTCTTCACTATAAGGCCTGCACGAACCGCTTCTACATCGGATGAAGTAGAGATAACAACACCACAAGTAGCATCGGCCGTAGCATCGGTCAGCGTTCCACCCAATACAGCCGAAGCGAAGTCGACAGATGCGGCATCGGCAGTAGCCACCTTGGCATTGGTGGTGAGCAGGCTCTTCACCTCGCCCCTGTAATACACCTTGCCCTGCAAGCATACATAAGCCTGATAATAGAGCGTGGAGTTATTGCTCAACCCATTCAACTGAGCACTGAAGGCGCTGCCGTCATAAGCAGCCTGCACGTCCTCGGGCAGGTTGTCTTGCGCAGAGCCATAGAAGAAGCCGGTCTTATAGCTTCCGGCATCCATGCCATCCAACCCGGAGAGCGTGGCATGGAGCGTAGCGGTAGTGGCGGTCACATCGGACGACCCCGTCACCACCGACGATTCGTTCAGAATCGGGGTGGTGTGGATAGTATAGTCGTCATCTTCACTGCACGAAGCCAGCGAAAGACCCAATGCAAGTGAAAGTATTCCTAAATATATCTTTGTCTTCATATATACTAAATTCATTTAAGTGGTTATTCAATGGTCATCGAAATTATCTCAACCTTCACATCCGGCTGTCCGTCTTCGGTGGCAGCCACAGTAGCAAGTCCCTTATTCTGGATACCGATACAGATACAACTGCTTCCTTCGTAAGTCACAGTGGCACCGGTGGTATTGGTCACGGACACAGTCTGTACAGCTCCTTCGGCAGTGTCAAAGGCCACGGCGTGAGCCAGGTTGTAGCAGTCGTCTTCCCAAGCATTTCCGATGTTATTGTCCATAATCACGGTCTTAGGAGTCGCGCCCTCGTTCCAAGTGATTCCACTCAGCACTTTGTACTGTATCTTCAGCGTCTGGTTCTTTTTCAACTTCACCTTCGTGATGTCGATCGGCCATCCCGCGTCACCACCGCCCCAAGGATTGTAGAACTGCAAGCGCAAACGATCGGGATTTCCGTCACCGAAAAGAATTTGTACCTTGCTGTTGTCTACCTTGATTTCAGTAGGCCCGGTAGGTCCGGTAGCGATAGGTTTGTAGTTGAGGTTGGCACAAAGATAAGAATCCACGGCTCCCTTGTCATTGGTCGTTGCAGGCACACCCATCTGGAAAGAGCTGGTGACATCGCAAGCCATTACGGTAAACTCGCTTCCCTTCACTTCCACCGTGCGCTTATCACCGGTAGCGGTGAGGACGGTTATCTCAACCGGATTGCCGTCGGCATCCATAAATTTCAATTTGTCGTCTTCAATGGCAAGCTTACCGGCATTGGTACCGTCATCCCATTTGTAGCCATCGGCCGTGCTGCTCAATACCAGCTCATAGTCGGCAATGGAAGCATCGGCCACAGGTGCCCATGAAGAACCGTACTGTCCCTTCACTACGCTTTCCCAAGCAGCAGAGCCGCCATTCCACCATGTCCAGTCATAAGGTTCTTCATCATTGATGAGGAAGCGTGCCTCATTGCCCACATAGGTGACACCGTTGATTTCAGTAGTGAACAGTTTGGTTGCCAAATCTTCAATGGCAGGCTGTTGTACTTCGGCAGGCTGAAGCAAACCCGGATCTTCAGTCGGTATGATACTGGGGTCATTATAAGCCTCTTCGGAAATGAAGTTCCACACCAGCCACCACGGACCTTCGCTATTGGTACGCATCGTAGCTACCTGCAGCAGATAAGGAGTACATTCTATAATCTTGATGTCGTTGGTATAGTTGGAACAGACATCATCAAAACCCTCGTTATGCAATGAATAGGTACCGCCATAGAAAGATATGACAGGGCGTTTCGGGTCAGACACATTCAAGTTGAAAGTTCCGGTGGCATCCGTCGTGCCCGAAGCAGCCACCCGATGAAGTTCCACCGTACAGCCTTTCACAGCATCCAGGCCGAAAGTGATGTACGACTGGAAATAGGGGTCGTCTGCCGGAATGAGCCACGATTGGATACCCGGATCCCAGTTGGGAGCCCAATTGGCGCTACCAATCATAAGGTCGGTAATATTGCTTCCATCATTTTTCACATCAGTGTGGCTCATGTACATCACCGGTCCCGAACAACGGCCAATACCAAAGTTCTTGTCAATGGGAACCCACTTACGGCTCTTGCCCACTCCACCTGCAAGGTTAGCCCAGATAGGGTCTTCGAGCATGGCAAAGTTATTGGTCTCTACCTTGAAGGTATATGGTTCGCCATATACCGGACCTGCCGGTGTGGAAGCGCCGAAAGTCACGCTATATTCTCCGGCAAAAGGAAGTGCCAAGTCAAGAGTGGTCTTTTGAGAAGGACCGCTTGGAGTGACCCACAAGGGAGTGGCTCCCTTGATGAGCGAAGTCAGATGAATCGTATTAGGATCATTGGCATCAGGGGTCACCGTATAGGCGATACCTTCCACCAGATCATCGGAGACATAGGTTTTTGCCCCCATCTCGTACTCTTCGGGCGAGCAAGCGGAAAATATCAAAGCCGCTCCTGCCAATATGGAAAAGAATGATTTAAGTCTCATATCTTATTGTTTTTATTTTTTATTTACTCTATTAATGGTACTCACCATCCGGGATTCTGCACAAGCACACTCTGTGAAAGGTTAATTTGATTATAAGGAATCTGGCTCAAGCCTTTGGTGGCTTTCACACGGTCGGCCCGTATGGTTACCGCATCATCAGTGCCTCCACTCTTCACCTTGACACCATTCAAGGCGAGCTTCTCGGCTGCCACGTCTATACCTTGACGCAGGAGATCCCAATAATTAATGCTTTCAAAAGCAAATTCAAGACGACGTTCTTCCATAATAGCTTGTTGAGACACACTC
The DNA here is from genome assembly GCF_003602735.1 of Bacteroides sp. AF39-16AC. Lineage (NCBI taxonomy): Bacteria > Pseudomonadati > Bacteroidota > Bacteroidia > Bacteroidales > Bacteroidaceae > Bacteroides > Bacteroides sp. AF39-16AC. Next base: position 145,532 of record NZ_QTLN01000009.1, read on the forward strand.
TTAGCTTGATAGTTGGCCGATACTGTTCCGTTGTCATCAACCTGATAAGCACGCTTACGCACTTGGTCGAAATAAGTTTGCGCATTGGGGCTGCCCAGTTCTGCGGCCATCAACAATACGTCGGCATAACGGATAATAACGTAGTCTTGGCGGTTCTGTGTCTGGAAGTCACCGCTACCATCCTGCTTACCGGCATGGCTTCCATCGGCATAGCAAAGGGGAGCATACTTCTTCACAGCATAGCCGGTATATTCACGCCAGTCATTAAAACTGGTGGTAAAGTCGGCCGAACCGGTGATTCCTTCCCCTACCAAATCAATGATAGAAGCCGAACGGCGGAGGTCACCAGAGGGAAACGCTTCCACAAAATCAGGATTTACCGTCAATGCGCCCCATCCCTTGCAATAGGGAGCAGCATTAAGCTGGCGCATACCCAACATCACCTGCCAACGGTTGGAGTCATTATTCCCGTTATAATCCTGAGTAGCGGTAAATTTCAACGCAAGAATGGTTTCCTTGTTTCCATCACCGGCATATGTACCCTTCAAAGTTTCATAGTCTCCTTTTTCGGCCACTTTTGCAGAAGAAGCCGGCCATAAATTCTTGAATTGCGGTACCAAACCATATTCTCCTGAAGCGATTACGTCTTCTACAGCAGCCAAAGCTTCGGCACGAGTCACCTCTACAGGTTCTTCACCGTAATATCCGGTATAGAAAAGATAGGCACGTGCCAGCAAAGCCTCGGCGGCATATTTTGTAATATGTCCGTCGTTCTTGGTATAGTCGGCCTTGGGATAAGCGTCACCGGGAATATTCTCGATAGCATATTTTAAGTCAGTAAATATGGCACTGAACACCTCTTTGGCAGGTGAAGGAGCGCGATTTTCGTTTACCGGTTCCAGAAAGAGTGGGATATTCCCCCATAAACGAACCATATCCAGATAAAGCAATGCACGCAACGTACGACATTCGCCCATATAGATACCACGTTTGCTATCCGATTCATTCCATACAATCTGCTCTTCATGAGCTATCAGCTCGTTGCAACGATAGACGCCCGCATAATAATTTTTCCAGTCACCTTCGTATAGGTTGAGGTCAGCCGGCGATTGGGAGATGTCAAAACGGTCAATGGCCTGATAGCCACGTCCATCGGCATTTCCGGTAGCGCCAAAACACTCGGCACTCATCACCTCGGAAGCCATATAAAACCCTACCATCATGGCTGATGAAGTCTGGCGCCAACCATCATAACAACCTATCAGAGCACGATAAGCATCTTTTTCAGTCTTATAGAATGTACCGGTTGAAGATTCAGTCTTCGACGTAACATCGAGAAAACTGTCGGTACACGAAGCCAGTCCCAAACTCAGGAGCAGGACACTTGCCATAAATATATTTTTGTTTTTCTTCATATCAGTCTATATTTTAAAATTTCAAGTTAACACCAAACAATACGGTACGGGGACGGGGGTAATAACCTAAATCAACGCCCGACACCCAACCTTGTCCGTTATCTCCTTCGGGACCATAACCTATTTCCGGATCCATGCCGTCATATTTGGTAAATGTGAACGCATTCTGTACCTGAGCATAGATACGGCACTGGCTGATGGCCTTACATCTCAGTAGCTTGGCAAAGTCGTAGCCCAAAGTAATGTTACTGATTCGCAGGTAATCACCATCCTGCACGTAGAGGTCTGAGAACTGCCAGTTGAGATTCTGGTCTGTGACACGAGGTATGCGATTGCTGGTTCCCTCTCCTGTCCAACGTCCTAAAATTGCAGTAGTATAATTGGCTTGCTTGGAGGTATGGTTACGATAGCTCTGGACAATCTGCTGTCCGAAAGCACCGTTGGCCACTACAGAGAAATCAAGTCCTTTCCAGTTGAAACCGAGATTGAAGCCCATAGTGAAATCAGGAATACCGTTACCAAGATCGGTCTTGTCAAGCTCGTTCACCCGTCCGTCATGGTTGATGTCCACAAACTTCACGTCACCTGGTTGTACGTCAGCTTGCAGCACACCGTTACCAGCCTTAATCCAATCCTCTATTTCTTGATTGTTTTGGAATATGCCTGCTGTCTTGAAACCATAGAAATAACCGATAGGCTTACCATTCTCGGCACGATAGAATTCAGGAGTATTGTCATACAACTGGTTGGTAGAGCCATGAATGATACCATCGTCGTTAGGAATCTCTCCGACCTTATTCTTATTGTAGGCACCGTTGATACCGATATTGTAACTAAAGTCTTTGCCTATTTGGTCATTCCAAGTAAGATTGAGTTCCACACCGGTGTTTTTCACTCCACCGCCATTAATATAAGGAGCACCTGCTCCGGCAGTAGCAAGAATAGGAGCCACCACGAGCCAGTCTTTAGTATCTTTAATGTAGAAATCGAAATTAACACCCAGGCGACTGTTGAGGAATCGGGCATCAAGACCGATATTGGTCTGCTGTGAAGTCTCCCACTTGATGTCAGCATTAGCCAGACGACTAGGGTAAGCTCCCCAGTTGGTTCCGAGCTGTGCCGCAGCATCCGAGTCGCCGTAACCGCTGCCGAAAAGATAGTGTGTATTGGTACTCTTGATAGGAGCCAGATATTGGAATGCGTCAATGTTGGCATTACCCACTTGTCCCCAGCTGGCACGTATTTTCAGGAAGTCGAGCCAGTTTTGCGTACTTTCCATGAATTTTTCGTTAGTAATGGTCCATCCTGCCGATACCGAAGGGAAGTAACCAAAACGGTTGCCTTTGGCAAAGTTGCTCGAACCGTCTGCACGCAAAGTAGCATTGACCATATAAGTTTCTTTCCAGTTCCAACCCAATCGGCCGAAATAGGACACCTTGCGGCTCTCGGTATGCGGATTGCCACTGGCACCCAAGCCGTTGGTCGAATCGGAGGCCGTTCCGTTGCCCACAAAAGCATGCTCCCAATCATCAAAACCTTCTTTCAGCATACCATTTTTAGCTTCGATATAAGTGCCCTCGTAACGATAGGCTTCCATACCCAGCAAGGCGTTGAACGAATGTTCTCCCATAGTCCAGTCATAAGAAGCCGTATTGGTCCATGTCATACCCAAAGAGTGATTGGCATTTTGAGATACGGTAGTACGTTCTTCATTATATATATATTGGCTGAACTTGTAGAGAGGCTTGAAACTACGGTATTCGCTGGAACCATAAACCACACCGAATACAGACTTTATCTTCAAATTCTTGACAGGCTGCAATTCAGCATAAACATTACCGGAAAAAGTAGCCGTTTTGTTCTCATTGTTGCTGTCGGTCATCATTAAACCATAAGGGTTTCCATCACCTTTATTCCAGTCACTGGTACTGGTGTCATTGTAAGGCGAATCATAAAGATTATTATCGCTATAGACAGGAGCGATAGGCGATGTTCCGAATGCACCGCGTAAGGTATTATTATATTGGTTGCCTACACTGATACCGTTATTCATCTTATATACAAAACTCACCTGCTCGCCCACTTTCAAAATATCCTTGAAAAGTTTGTGCTCGCTGTTCACACGGAAATTGTAACGCGAATAGTTAGACACATCCGAACCGCCGACAATACCTTCCTGACTCATATATCCTAACGAAAGGGCATAAGTGGAAGTTGCGCTTCCACCAGTGACACCCAGCGTATAGCTCTCCGTTGTGGCATTATCTTTGAACATAGTATCTACCCAATCCGTATCATACACATTGCCATTGGCATCGTAAATAGACTGGTATTGGCTCCAATCGTAAGCCGAAAGTCCGCTATTCAAAGCCTGCTCATCCATAATGGCCATATACTCTTTTGCATTCAGCATATTAGCCTTACGAGCTACATTCTGTATTCCATAATAAGCATCGAAACTAATCTGCGCTTTACCTTCGCGCCCTTGCTTGGTAGTAATAAGCACTACACCATTAGCACCGGCCGAACCGTAGATAGCCGCACTAGCCGCATCTTTCAGTACATCTATACTTTCAATATCGGCAGGATTCAAAGTAGAAATATCACCACCCACACCATCAATCAGATAAAGAGGAGCACTATTTCCCACGGTACCAAGACCACGGATACTCACTTTCATGTCAGCACCCGGTTGACCGGAAGTCGAAGCAATACTTACACCCGGTGTCTGTCCCTGCATAGCCTGCAAGGGATTGGTTGTATTCATCTTGGCTATTTCGTCACCCTTCACCTGAACAGTGGCACCCGTCACCAATTTCTTCTTCTGGACACCATAGCCCACTACAACCACTTCATCCAACATTTCCGTGTCCTCCTTCAGCACCACATTGATGACGGAAGAAGTACCTACCTTGATTTCCTGTGATTGATAACCGATGTAAGAAAACACCAGTGTCTGTCCTTGTTGGGCACTTACCGAATACCGGCCATCAATGTCGGTAATTCCACCCGTAGCGGTTTCTCTCACCTGCACGCTGACACCTATCAACGGCTCACTATCCGTAGCCGATGTCACAACACCCGAAATGGTCTTGTTTTGAGAAGGATTAGCCTGCAGGCTACTGATTGCAGGTACAAGAAACAAAAGTACCAATGCAACACGGCATAAACGCAGATTTATGCACTTTTCCAAGAATGTTTTTCTCATTGTACATTATTTAATGGTTAATATCAAAGATTCATTGTGTTCTTCAATTAATACCAAAGAACTCGGATGCAAATGTATGGAGGAACAAGAAAAGAATGTCGAGAAATTGTTACGAAGAGTATATGATTTCGTTAATCAAGGCTTCTAAAATGTTACTAAAAAAGGTATAATTTGTTTTCCGTCCCTTCTCTAAGCCTTTTGAAGAGGGGCTATTCTTCCCATTCCCCTCAATACCGGAATTGGTTTCACCTCACTTTTCCATCCCCAATATACTTTCTCCGGAGTACAAAGAACCATTTCTTTCTAAAAACGTTCTCAAGGAAGAACAACCTAAAGCTTAACAGATAATGAAAAAATTAGTAGTATTTGCAGTACTTGCCGCAATCGTGGCAAGCTGCGCCGATGACAATCCGCCCCAGATAGAAAAAAGCAGTGAGTTGGTATCACCACGACTTTTGATGGACGTGTCCACAGAAAGCGGACAAAGCCCGCTGACCGGCATACTGACCATCATGCCCTGCAAGGCGGGCACCTCTATTTATTATGGAAACTACATAAACCGGAAGCTGACACCTTTTTACGGTTACTACCAAGTTAAAGACGGAGCTTTCTATAACGATGGCGTCAATCGAGAGTTATCCTTACCCGCAGGTCTCTATAACATGATTTATTGGGGAACCCCTAAATACGAGGAGCCGATTTATGCACATCCTCTCATGAGGGACCCGGTCTACATCTTAGGCGAAGACATGTCCCGGCAACACTTCTCCCTATTCAAAATGGAAGCGGACACAACCTATTATCCGGTATTCGACCTGGTACACGCCGTCCAGCCTGCCAACATTGGAAGTGAGGACCTGAAAGCATCCCTCAAACGGGTAGTGACCGGACTGAAAGTAATCATCAAGGACAAGAACAACGGCATCCTCAGTTCGAGCATCGACAGCATGGTGGTGCGCATCACCAATATTGCTGGAGAACTGAATTTCTACACCGCCGCTCCTCAAGGAAGCCCACGCACAGTAGCCTTCCCTCTGGTCCGTTCCGTCGACGGTACACAAATGAGCAACGCCACCGTCATGCTCTTCCCTTCTTTCGGGAAACCGGAATTCCAGATGAGCATCATACTGAAAAATGGAAACGTGAAAAGTTTCAAGCAAACATTGAACGGACCTTTGGAAGCAAACTCCAAACTGACCCTGACCCTCACTCTGGGAGACATCTTTTCCGAAGAATCATCCGGAGAATTCACCCTTGACAACTGGAACGAGGAAAGCCAGACAATCGATGTCCCTTCATTGGATTGAGCTTGCAGCATCAAGGAAAGATAGAACGGTGCGCGTCCATCTTATAAAAAGGCAACGTGAACCAGAAAGTGGAGCCCTTGCTCAACTGTGACTCCACCCCTATCTCTCCTTTCAGTTCCTTCACAATGTTTTGCGAAATGGCCAGTCCCAGTCCGGTACCTTGCTTAAAGGAATCCAGCTTCACAAAGCGGTTAAAAATCCCCTGCGCATTCTCAGATGATATCCCCGTCCCGGTATCGGTGACATAAAAACGGATATAGCTATTTTCGGGCATTCCGTAACCAATGGTAATGCTACCGGCAGCAGTAAACTTCAGCGCATTACTGATGAAGTTATTGAATACCTGAGTAATTCTGCGCTGATCGGTATACAGCAGCAAACCGGGCAATGGCGTAACCGTGACCAGACGCACGTCTTTATTGGTCAGCCTGATACTTGTAGCCTGCTCTATCTCGGACACCATTTTATTGATATCCACGTTAGCATAGACATACTCCAATGTACCGGCTTCTATCTTCGACAAATCCAGAATGTCATTGATGAGCTGCAACAGCAGTTCATTATTCCGCTCTATAATATCGAGATACTCCACCCGTTCTTCCTCAGACACTTCCGTGGCCAAAATACTCGAAAAACCAACTATTGCATTGAGCGGAGTACGTATCTCATGACTCATATTGGCCAGGAAAGCCGATTTTATCCGGTTGGACTCCTCAGCCTCCTCTTTGGCCAGACGTAGCTTGCGCTCCATGATTTTCAAATCAGTAATGTCCCAAGCAGTATAAACAATCCACTTGCGACCATCAGAAAGCTTTATAAAATTATTGTTCTGGAAGGTAAACCGCTCCTCGTTCTTCTTGGTAAAAAAACGTCGTATACCTTCTTGTGGAATCCCCGTCTTGACCAACTCTTCATCCTCCTTCCTAATTAAAGCCGCAGCCTCTGGCATTGTTTCAAAATCCGTCTTGCCTATAGCCTCTCTGGCCGAACATTCAAAGAGTTCCTCTGCCTTTTTATTCCAAAAAGTATAGCGCATCCCATCATTCACATCCTTCACTTTTGCCGCAATGGGAAGATTATCAAGAATGCCTTCCAACAGTTGCAGATACCTCTCCCGGTCCCTTTCCCTCAATTTCTTCATCCGCCTCTGCATGAAGAAAAAGAAGAGGCACAGCACCAATGTACCTAAAAGAATGGAAATATAGACCATCTCTCTTTGAACAAACCCGTCGGGAATATCAAGCCTTTCCTGCAAGGTGAAAGCAGTATCGAAAAGTTCGGGGCTTTCAGCCATTTTGTCAGCTAATGCCGGATGAACAAAGATTATACAAAAAGAGAAGAATATCGTCAGTAACCGAATACTTCCGAGAGGTAAAAAAAGAGGAACATGTTTTGTCATAATTGGCAAACATTTAATAATTAAATAGTTAGATAAGATTCCAGCTACTGCAAATTTAGAAAAAAATAAATGCGAAAACAGTATCTACGAAATAAATTTGCATTTTACACCCATTATTTTGTATTTAATGCCGAGAAGAGAATATTTTGAGAATAACCCAATACAAAAGGATGATACAGCACAATCAGCTAATGCCTATATGAGCTTATCAGGAAGGAATCGTCGCTTTTCAAAACATGAGATTAAAACCTTTTTTACGTCCCGTATTGTATTTCTCAATCTCTGACGCAAATGATTTTTCAGCTGCGCTGCCATAAAGTCCAAGAAAGGCTGACTGTTCTCATCTTCTTGCGACTGCCGCAAAGAAAGAATATAGTCGCCCCTATCTTCTTTAAAGATTTTCGTCGGAAAAAGATGATGGCAGAACTGGATATAGTTCATCAACAAACGAGCCGTTCTCCCATTGCCATCTACCCACGGATGAACGGTTACCAAATTGAGATGAGCATTGAAACTCAATTCATATCGTTCCCGAAATGTTTCCATATTCTTTTGCTTTTCTCTCAATATAGAACAAAGTTCTTCTACTTTAGCGGGAACTTTAGGATAGCTCATATAAGAACACCCGCCCACCCCAGCAGTAACGCCGCACAAACGAAATTCACCTTTAGAAGAATCAAAAGAACCGCCCATTACATTATATACACTCCCAGTAGTACGCATTAGAGCAGCATTCAATTTTTGTAAGAAAACAGGCGTAATTTCCGCATTTTGTGCACTTTCTTCTTTGGCGAGTTCGTATGCCTTCTTCAAATCCTCATTCATCAGATGATAGACCAACGGCTTTCCTTTAGCTGTTATCCCCTCATCAAAAAGCAACTGGGTATCCAATTCGGTAAGTGTAGAGCCCTCAATAGCAGTAGAATGGGTAATAAGCGAATAGAGGTAGTACTTTTCATAGTCTACCGACTGACTGATACCAAGCCTCACAAATTCTTGATTCAGTACTTCTATCTCTTGCCAGATATCTGTTCCCATGAGCAAAGGGCATAAAAGATAAGTATAAAAAGAAAGCGGGAAAAGCATTAAAACTTTCCCCGCTTCTTTATTTCGTACCCTTAACCGTTCTGTTCTCGAACCAATTCCTACATGATTTGGATTTAATTTGGGAACTACGGGAACTGATACCATTATAAAAGCCAACCTTTTATATTTGGATTACATCATTTCAAATTAACTATTTCTCAACCACAAAGATAAAATATTTAATGATACAAAGCAAGTATGGTAAATAACATATTAGTTTGTAAGTGAATTAAGGTTTATCTCTTATGTGATTAATAGACAAGACATAGCACCGTAACTCGGCTCTTAAAATACCCTATTTTAGCAGGTATGGTTAATAAGAACAAACGACTCTGTATCTAAATTTTCTGGTCCAGATATTTTTTCTGTGAAATCAACCTACTATTCTTTACATTCTTACTTCATTTTACTATTTATCTAGTATAAAATCAATTAATATGGATAATATAGGAAAAAGAATGTATCGTAATCTTGGAGACGATACCAAAGCGAAAATCAGTCAATCATTAAGAGGTAGAAGCAAGTCAGCTTCGCATATCCAAGCAATATCACAAGGCATGAGTAATTACTGGAAGACTATACCAGTCAAACCAGATGACAACTCAAGTGACAAGACAGAAAAAGAGGGGCAATAATCCCCTCTCTTTTCATAGTCCTTTGATATACTCCATTATCAAAGGGGGAAATTGTAGCCTACAGAGTACATTTCCCACAAGAATAAAAGAATAACTTTAATTTTTTAATGACATCGCAATATGAAACGAAACGATTAATCACTTTTGATAGAATTAAAATTAAATCCAACTATAAATATCTTCTCAATACTAAAGTGAAGTTTAATGAAATGTTTCATTCACGTAGTGGAGAGAAAATAGGTATATTTTATAGTTCTAAAGATGATATAAATATACCTTATAACCTTTATATAGCTGTCAGTTATATAAAACAAACCTTAACTCTTGAATTTTCCAGTAAGATTTTGAAAGAAAAATATCCAGACTTAATTTCAAGAGATACTATCAAAGAATGTCTAACCAATATAAACCAACTAAATATTTGTGATATTGACGTAGATAGTATCTTATCAAATGGGGCAATTACATCAGTAGATGTAACTTATGATGCAAACCTTATTCTAAGTGATAATCTTCTGGACGCTCTTAATTCGCAAGTAAACAACTATAGACGCTTCAAGTGGGCACATTACGATAAAGAGGGAATTATGTTTACTAAAGATGTGAAATCCAAAGATTGTACGGAGACAATCACCTTATATAATAAAGAAAAAGAAATATGTACCAGCCACAATAAAGACTTTTTAAATAGCCTATCACAACCACAATCAGTAATAGACTATTTCAAAGAGAAAACCAGATTTGAAATTACATTAGACACGCCTAAAAAGATAATGAAGTATCTGAATTTGACCGATACCAAAATATTCAGTGTACTAAATTCCGATACAAACCCTATCCTTGCTCAATTTGACAAGGTTTTCGGTAATTCTACAGCCAATATGCCAAACACAACTTTTGATGATTACGAAAATTGGGCAATGAAAATCATTCTCGAAAGGTACAATGGTGACTTAAAACTACTAGAGCAGGATGTTAGAAGTAAATTCAGTTCACGCAGCGGAGCAACAAAACGAATGAAAAAGTTTGAAACGGTTTATCATGCAATGACATCAGCCTCAACTAGCGAAAACCCTATTGAAAAGATACGTAATCTGTTACTTTGATGAGGCTTATGTATCAAAACAAAAAGTGTATCAATATAATCTATCAAAAGACCTATTGATACACTTTTTTTTGTGTCAGTTTAATCTAAAAGATTATTGTGATTAATTTTTGTGATAAAGAACTCTACCTTTTATCGTATATTCACTACCATTTTTTGTGAACTTAAAATCATCATAACGAAGCGTTATAGTTTCAGAGGTCACATTATCCACAACGACTTTTCCACCTACTGTAGTATAAGTATAGCTAGAGCCTAAATCTGTATTTTTCACAAACTCTTTAACTTTAGCATTAAGTTCCATTCCGTTGGTTAGCTTATCTACACTAGCAGCATCATTACTTGCAATCGTAAAATAACTTATATCCATAAGACTTTCTGGATTACTAAAGCCAGCCTCAAAACTAATAGACTGACTATAAGAGTTGTACGACACAGATGCAGACTCATCATTAAGGTACTCTTTACCATTGATAATAATGGTATTTTCAACTTTTCCATTGTCATTGTCATCATCACTGGAACAAGACATAAACACACTAGTAGTTAAAAGAACTACAAACAAAATAAATACATTCTTTTTCATCTTATAAGAGTTTATTAATTAAGAATTTGTTAGTTATCATATATGATAACCAGTCTGCAAAGATAAGCCCTTTTCTTTGTTATCACAAATGATAACTACAGAAAAATGAATGAGCAGCAACTTTTTATTAAAATAGGAGACAAAATAAAGGAAATAAGGCTTGAAAAAGGAATAAGTCAACAAGACTTGGCAGCTAAATGCAACTTTGAAAAAGCTAATATGTCGCGAATTGAAGCTGGACGCACCAATCTGACGATAAAAAACGCATATAAAATTAGTCTTGCTTTAGGAGTTAGGCTAAAAGACCTATTAGATGTAGAATAATTACTTTACTTTTTAGGCATCGTTATCAAAAAACCTTTTCTTATAGTGCATAGAGAGTTCTGATACGGCTTTTCTTCTTTCAATCCATAATTTCTTAATGTCCCCAATGCGATACCCAAGTCTTTAGGACTGAATTTCGTATAAATTGCAGAGAGTGAGCCAAAATAGTAATGTTGTCCGTTGTATTCAACGTGAACAACTGTTCTTTCTTGTTTATTATCCATATTGTGTATATTTTACTCCACAAAGGAATGATAAATATTTAATATTTACCATATTTCTAGCCTTATTTAACGCTATAAATGATTTATATTAAATATACGTCACTATCTTTGCATCATAAACAAGTAACACCATGAAAAAAGTAGTAATCTTTGCACGAGTATCAAGTACCAACGGAACACAAGACTATGAACGTCAAATAAATGATTTGAGAACATTAGCCTCAGCAAACAACTGGGTAGTTGAGGCTATATTTGCGGAGAAAGTATCTGGAGCAAAAAAGAACATAGAACGCATAGAACTAATGAATATGATAAGCTATATCAACTCACACAATATAAATAAAGTATTAATAACCGAACTATCCAGACTTGGACGTGATACCCTACAAGTTTTACAAACCATAGAGATACTCAATCAAAACAGAGTATCAGTATTCATTCAAAATTATAATATTGAAACACTTACTCCAGAGGGAGAAATCAATCCAATGAGCCAATTTCTTATCACTATACTTGCCGAAGTAGCACGTATGGAGCGCAAGACCATTCGAGAACGTGTAGCGAGCGGCTATCAGAATTTCCTCAATAATGGTGGTAAGGTAGGGCGAAAAATGGGATATACGAAAAGCGATGAGGCTATGAGGGAAGAGTATGGAGAAGAAATTAGACTCTTGAAAAGAGGGTATTCACTCCGAAATACCTCAAAACTGACGGGAACAAGTATCAACACCTTGCGTAAATTAACCAAATTAACATAATTTACACATCAAAAGTGGTAATTGTATTTATAGGTCGTATATTTGCAATGTTGGTACATCAATTCACTTAAAAAAATATCTTTTACTTCAAATAATGATATATGGGGCAAGAAGCACATTCATGCCTAGGCACTTCCTTGTCTTGTGGATTGATTGAATGTGTAAGAATAAGTTGCATCATACATTGCAACACAATAATACCAGTATCTAATGATACCATTGGAACAATGCGCAGCGATACTCAATAAAGGTAAAGAAAAATACGATAATGAGAAAGTAAAAATAGTGAGACAATATCTATACCTATTAGCAGAATTGCAGATAGAGAATGAAAAAATAGCATTAACTAAAAAACAAGAATTATGAATGCAAATGTGATAATATATTGTAGAGTAAGTTCGGATGAACAAACATTAGGAGCCAGCTTAGACATACAAGAAGAACGCTTACGGAAGTATTGTAACCAAATGGGATATAACATCATTGATAATATCCCATACAGAGAGGACGAGAGTGCTAAAACATTTGAGAAACGTCCTGTTATACAAGGAATAATGAACTATATACGTAAGAACAAAGGTAAAGTGAATAAGTTACTATTCTTGCGGTGGGATAGATATTCACGAGATATTATCAGTGCCAGTGAAAACCTAAAAGAATTAATCAAATTGGGAGTTGAACCAAATGCAATCGAAGCACCTTTAGACTTCAATTCTGACACTTGGCCCCTTTTATTGGGAGTACACATAGGCTCGGCACAATGCGACAACATCAAGAGGTCAAAAGCCACAATGGACGGTATTCATGGAACATTGGCAAAAGGGAAATGTGCTAATAAAGCACCAAGAGGATATAAGAATGTACGTATTAGCAAACATGAAACCCATGTAGAAATAGATACCAATACAGCACCATTTATACAAGCCATATTTAAGGAAGTGGCTAAAGGCATTGAAACACCTTGTTATATCCGTAGGAAGTTTGCAAGAAAAGGATATAATATACCCGAAAGTTCATTTCTTGAAATGCTACGTAACAAATTTTATATCGGTAAAATTCGTGTGCCAGCATACAAAGGAGAACACGAATATTATGTAAACGGTGAACACGAAGCAATTATAGATGAAGAAACATTCTACAAAGTTCAAGAAATATTAGACGGCAAAAGAAAGAAAACACCTAAACTATCCAAAGCCATAAATCCTGACTTATTTTTGCGGAAGTTTTTAATCTGCCCCGTATGTGGTTGTGCCTTAACTGGTGCTACAAGTTCGGGCAATGGCGGCAAATACACCTACTACTTTTGTTGTAACAATCAAAAACATATAAGAATGAGAGCAGAGAACGTAAACGAAGAGTTCGCTCGATATACAGCCCAATTAAAGCCCAATAAAACGGTATTGGACTTGTATAACGAAATTCTAAAGGATTTGCAAAACGAACGCAAAGGAGAAAGCAAAAAAGAAGCAGCAGCACTGCAAAATGAACTTTCTACCGTCCAAAAACGTATCAATAGCATTGAGGATAAATATCTGGACGGAGACTTAACCAAAGAACAATATAACAGAATGTTGGAGAGATACACAAAAGAAGCCTCAGCCATGCAACAACAGATTGAAATGCGTGAGAACCCTAACCGTGGTAATATCGAACCAAAACTAAACTACTCTATCAATCTGATAAACAATATAGATAGCTATATAAGAAATGCGTCTGTAGGAGTAAAAATTAAGCTGATAAGTTCGATGTTTCCCGAAAAAATCGAATTTGACGGAAAAACATATCGAACCAATTCTTATAACAAAGTTCTTGATTTAATCTATCAGCAAACCAACGAGTTACGAGGGGTAGAAAAGAAAAACGGAGAGAGTTTTTCAACTTTCTCCGCTTCAGTACCCAGACCCGGTACAAACCATAGAAATCATAGGAAAATAAAAGAATTTATCTTCCTTATTATCAATCACTTGAGTATTTCCTATTTTCTCTATTTTTGCCATATTTTGCCCATTTTCCGTTATTCAGTACACTTTTAGTACACTTTGAAATATCATTTTCTTTTGTACCTTTGCAATATCGGAAAACAAAAGAAAATCAACTATTTAGCGTAATCACCCGGTTATGGTACCTAAATCGGGATAAAACCTCTAAACAATGGCAAAGTTAGAAAATAAAACGAAAGAAAACCCCAAGTTAGAGCAAAATAAGCTCTCGGATGGTAGAATCAGCCTTTACTTAGAGTATTATTTAGGTAGAGAGGAAAAGCCCGTATTAGATGAAAACGGCAATCAAGTGTACTATGATAGTGGAAAGATGCAAGGTAAACCCAAGTTTGCAGTAAAGCATAACAGGCGAAAAGAAAACCTTAGTCTGTATCTGATAGATAAGCCCCGTACCCCTGCGGAACGCCAGCAGAACAAAGAAACATTGGAGCTTGCCACAAAGATACGTGCGGAGCGTGAGCAGGAATTTAAAGAAAGTATGTTGGGCTATCGGTTGAAAAAAGATAGGACGGTCAATTTCTTAGACTATTTCCAAGCCTATATCAACAGTTATACCAAGAAAGATATTCGCATGGTACAAATTGCGCTTAGCCGTTTTAAGGACTTCTTAAAAGAGCAATACCCCATGAATGAGTTTAGTATTAAACCGGAACTTATCACCAAAGAAATGATGGAGCAGTTTGTAGCCTATTTGCAATCCCGAAGTGTGGGTGAGGGTGCTAAAAGCATTTACCAGCGTTTCAAGAAAGTTATTCGATATGCGATTGACCACGATGTAATGTTGAAAGACCCATGCAAAAGTGTTACCTGTAAAGTGGATAGCCAAATGCTTCGAAAAGATGTTCTTTCTCCCGAAGAAATACAAAAGTTGGCGGCTTGCCATTATGACAACGAGAACCCGAATGTCAGACGGGCTTTTATCTTCTGTTTATACAGTGGTTTGCGTTTCTGTGATGTAAAAGACCTTACCTACAAAAATGTAGATTACGCTAATCGGTTATTGAAGTTTGAACAAAGCAAGACAAAGGGACATTCTGCCAGTAGTGGTGTGGTTATTCCTCTGAATGACGGTCTATTGTCTATCATTGGTGAAGCCCCGGCAGATAAAAACTCTTTGATATTCGATTTACCTACTTACGAAAGCTGCTGCAAGTCAGTAAAACGCTGGGTAAAGAGAGCCGGGATAGATAAACATATAAGCTGGCATTGTGCCCGACATTCGTTTGCCGTGAACATTCTAAACAATGGAGCAAATATCAAAACCGTAGCCAGCCTTTTAGGGCATAGCGGATTGAAGCATACGGAGAAGTACACCCGTGCGGTGGATAAATTGAAAGAGGAAGCAATAAACAGTTTACCCGAACTAAAGTTTTAACCATAAAAGACTTATCTTTGTAACTATGAACTTTGAAGCATTAGTAAAACATATCAGCACTATACAGAACACGTTGCAGGCACAAGCCGCACACGCTGTAAACCTTGCCCTTACTTCCCGTAACTGGCTTATGGGTTGCTATATTGTAGAATTTGAGCAGAACGGAGAAGACCGTGCCGCCTACGGTGAACAACTGTTGAAGAAGCTGGAACAACGACTGAAAACAAAAGGTCTGAATGAACGTAGATTCCGTGAATTTAGGCGGCTGTACCTTGTTTATCCACAACTAAAAGAGCCTGTTACACAATACATTGCATCACAAATTCAAATTCGGCAGTCATTGACCGCCGAATTCACTGAACCAATTCGGCGGTTGGTGACCGCCGAATCTGAAAATGGAGTTTGGAAACTATCAACAGAATACCCGCAAACCGAAACATGGATGATTCCGGCTGATAGATTATTCAATAGATTATCTTCCACCCATTTAAACACTATATCGGGAATTGAGAACCCGGTAAAACGTGCTTTCTATGAAATGGAAACCATTCGTGGTTGCTGGTCTGTAAAGGAGTTGGAGCGACAAATCGCATCTTTATATTACGAACGTAGCGGACTATCCAAAAACAAAGAAGCCCTCTCCGCTTTAGTCCAGCAACAAGCAACCTTATTACAACCTAAAGATGTTATCAATACACCTGTTACTTTGGAGTTCTTAGGGTTGAATGAACGTGCATTAGTGACGGAAAACGATTTGGAACAATCCATTCTTGACAACTTGCAACGCTTCCTATTGGAAATGGGACATGGCTTCTGCTTTGAAGCCCGGCAAAAACGCATCTTGATTGATGAAGATTATTTCTTTGCCGACCTTGTGTTCTATCATCGTATCTTGAAATGTCATGTTATTGTAGAATTGAAGATAGACAAGTTCCACCATGAGTATGCTTCGCAACTAAATATGTATCTGAACTATTTCAAAGCGGAAGTGATGCAGCCGGATGATAATCCACCTATCGGTATTCTGCTTTGCACCGAAAAGGGAGATACATTAGTTAAGTATGCCACTGCCGGATTAGACCCGAATATCTTTGTACAGAAGTACATGATAGAACTTCCAACCGAAGAAGAAATTAAGGAGTTCATAGCTTCCTCAAATTATTAAAACAAGACACTCTATCATAAAAGTAACACTGGCGAAAATAGAACTTTGTTTCTTTTCGCCAGCATACATACTTTGCTGTCAATAGAAATAGGTTTAGTCCGTTTTGGCTATATAGACAAAGGCACAAACTAAACTTGGGTTTATGACTTTAACCTATTATTTTCTCTATCAACTAAAATTGCATTCATGTTATCTTTTGCCCAGGTTATCAAACTGTTGATATGTGGCAACAAAGATATAGCTCTATCAGTTAGTGAATATTCAACTCTTGGCGGCACTTCTGCATATACCTGTCTTTTGACAAATCCGTCCTCTTCAAGAGTTCTCAAAGTAACAGTCAGCATTTTCTGTGAAATATCGGGAATATTTTTTTGCAAGGCATTGAAACGCATTAATGCGGACTGGTTTAATGTAAAAAGGACTAATATAGACCATTTATCGCTTATACGAGCAAGTATATTCCGAATAGGGCAATCGGGATACAATTCATTTTGAATTTCTGTTCTTACCATAATATATTATATTTCTGCATTACACTACAAAAGTAACTAACCTCCTTCAAATAAACAAGGGCAAAATTGCAATTAGCTAAATAGTGTTAAACGCGCATTTCACAAATTCTTCATAATCAACAATAGTTTCATATAGGTAACTATCTGAGTGCAAAGTGCCTTCTTGTATAACTAAAAAAAGAATTTCATCTTTGCATTCGAAAAGAGATAAACAATCTTTTAGATAGTAATATTGATTATTAAATATTTATATTTATGAAAAATGTAGTATTGATTGGAGCAAGCGGTTTTGTTGGAACTGCAATCCTTAGTGAATTATTAAACAGAGGTAACAAAGTTACAGCAGTAGTTCGTAATCCCGAAAAGATTACAATTAGTAACAGCAATTTATCAGTAGTTAAGGCAGATGTATCTGATGTGAAAACAATAACTGCCACTTGTAAGGATAAAGATGTCGTTATCAGCGCTTATAATCCCGGCTGGACAAACCCCAATATTTATGAAGAGACGTTGAAAAACTATCCATTAATCCTCAAAGCAGTAAAACAAGCAGGCATTAAACGGTTATTGTGTGTCGGTGGTGCAGGTACTTTGTTTTGCGCTCCGGGGCTTAGAGTAGTGGATTCGGGTGCAATACCTGCTGAAATCATGGGTGGTGTGAAATCTTTAGGTGAGTTTTACCTAAATACATTGTGCAATGAAAAACCTAAAATCCGCAAGCAATCTCAATGGCAATCTCAATTGCAGTAAAGAGCTTGAACACTATGCATCATGATAGTATGAGCGTGAATTTTGTCCGATTTGTGCATACCTTCCCCTTACCCCACAATGCGACTTGAGGCAATACGCAGATTAAAACCATAAGGAACGGACTTTATCCGAATCCAGTTTTGAAAGGTCTTGCATAAGCCCGGTTTTCAGTATAGATATTCAGCACGTATTGCCTTGCTGTCATGATCCACTTGGCAGGTACGGAGATGAAGCTGAAGACAAAAGCCTTTATGCGACTCGTTTCCTTGAGCCCGAAAGCCTTGGTGTCAAGCTTGCTAATGATGGTCTTATAGAAATTGTGTATCAATGCCGTAAGCAGAAGGAATACGGTGTTCTCTGACATGAACGACTTGGGGAGCCTGTTCCAGCCGAATCCGTTGTTCATATCATCGAATATACGCTCTTTGCCCCCACGCTTGTTGTAAAATTCGACGATGTCTCTTGTTGATGAGTCATAATCGTTGGTAAGAATGCATCTGTAGGTGTATTCACCTTCCCACAAGTCAAGCTCTCCATCCATGCGCTTTTGTCTCTGAATGACAAGACGATAGCACTTGCCTTCCCATTTCTCAACAAGAATGGAATTGAGTTCAAACTGGATGCCGTTGATTTCCTCCGTCTTCCATCCCCTCAGTGAAAACAAGTCATCGTAGAGCGAACTGCATCTGTTGGCGCGGATGTAGAAGTGCGTGCAATGCTTCTCTATCTCACTGACAATTTCCTTCGAGCACGAACCACAGTCGGCTCTGAAGCGATTCACACGGATGCTGTTGGCTTCCAGTAGGGCAAAGAATCTCTTGTGGGTCTCAGCCTGATAAAAGCGCACATTTGTGTTGCCATCGCTGTTCTCGACATAGACAATCATGTCACCGATGACATATACGCCAGGTCTGTAGCCGAGGAACTTCTTGTATGTCGGTTTTGCATCATACTTCTCTGTTTCAAGGAACTGATGGTCGAAATCAACATCGTAGGTTTCCACCTCATTCAGTTCACCAGTGGAAACCAAGGCTTTTATAAGCAAGGCGTTGAGCTTGTCTGCCGTATTGAAATCATAGGTCTTGCCCTTATCGGAAGTATATGAGATGTTTTCCTGTGTCAGTTCCTTGATGGCTCTGAGGATGGTATCAGAGCTGCATGTGCGCAAGGTCGGATGATACGAGAGATGACGCATCAGATGCGATGTTACATCCTCCACGCATGAACCGCCACAGAAGTATACGCTCATCAGAGAACGAATAATTTCGCTGTACTGGTATCCGATGATACTGCGGCATCTCTGACCAAGTGTCTGGTCGATAATAGGTGAAAGCATGGAGTCAAATTGCTCCATGATTGAAAAAATTCCTCCAAAAGGTGTGAGTTTTTCAGATTTTATTTGTACCTTTGCCATGTCTTGTTACGATTTACGCTTGTTTTGAATTGCAACACAGTGAAAAATCTGACATGGCAAAATCCTGAGCAACTTTTTGTTGCTCAGGAACTTATAAATAAAGTTAAATCAAAGTGTTGCGGAATTAAGGAATAAATGAAAAATATTTTATTTGTAGTTTTTATTTCAATGATATTTTTATTTGTTTGCTGTAACACAACAACGAATAAAAACATAATTGAAACAGAAATTTCTGATTTTGACAAAATTTTAGATAGTTTTCAAGTAAATGGTTCAATTCTAATTTATGATAACGACAAGAATACTTTTTACTCAAATGACTTTGATTGGGCTAAAAACGGAAAATTACCTGCATCAACATTCAAAATTCCAAATTCTATAATTGCTGTTGAATTAGGCATTATTGAAAATGATACAACTATTTTAAAATGGAATGGCGAGCAGAGAAAAATGGATATTTGGGAAAAAGATTTATCATTTAAAGATGCTTTTAGAATTTCCTGTGTTCCTTGCTATCAGGAAATTGCAAGGAAAATCGGAACAATTAAAATGAAAGAATATTTAGAAAAATTTGAGTATAAAAATATGATTTTTGACAGTTTAACGATTGACAATTTTTGGCTTGAAGGAAATTCAAAAATATCTCAAAAACAACAAATCGACTTTTTAAGGAAATTCTATTTTTCAAAATTTCCAATTTCTGATAGGACAATAAAGATTGTCAAAAATATTATGGAAATTGAGCGAACTGAAAATTACATTTTAAGCGGTAAGACTGGATTAAGTTCGATAGAAGAAAAATATAATGGTTGGTTTGTTGGTTATGTTGAAACAAAATCTAATGTTTATTTTTTTGCAACAAATGTAATTCCGACAGACGGATTGAATGTTGATGATTTTATTTCATCGAGAATTAATGTAACAAAAAATGCGTTAAAGCAAATGAATATAATGAAATGATAAATGCCACTAACATATGGTAGCCGATAATTGCCGGCTTTCGTGCCAACTTGATACTTTGGTGCTTTTAACGAACCGAAGTGCTAAATTGATACGAAAGTGCTGTAAATCCGGCAACTACGGCTACCATTTTTCGTTATGCGGCAGCTTAAAAGACGACACCAAACCAGAAAAATCATCTTGACAACCACCCGACTTTGAACTACGAAGGATGAAATTTTTCAGGGTCAACTTCCAGCATTTCCAAAAAACAGTTTACCCATTGACTTGGAGACAAACAAACAATTTGAGCATTAAGGTTTAAACCGAATTTTTCCGAAATTGACCTGACCTGACTTTTCCTGAAAATCGACTTTAAAGCTGTTTTTACAGATAAATCAGGTTTCTCTAACAGACAGGAAATAAATGCTAAGTATTTGGCTTTAAACTTAAAATCAAAAAATAACTGTTTTCTTTTAATGTTTAACAGGGCTGATTTGACAGTTGGCGGTGGAAAGAAACTTTCAGGACCTACCTCATAGACAAGTTTCAAATCAAAAAAAGTATGATAGAAAACGGTATATGGATTGTAAAGCTTCCTCGAAAATAACTTTTGTGTAGGTTCTAACTGAAGGACAATGGAACCTCCCAGAAAATTTCCAAGACTCTCAAACATCAGGATTTTGAAAATATCGGAAGTAATGCCATAAGGAATATTTGACACCACTTTGAAAGGAAATTTCGGAACTGCAAAATTCCTAAAATCACAACCGACAACTTGAACATTTCGGGCATCAGAAAATAATTTTCGTAAATGTTCAACCAAAGCTGTGTCGTTTTCAATAGCAACAACATTGTTGGCGATTTTTAATAAATGAACAGTAAGAAACCCCTTGCCTGCCCCAATATCTAAAACCGTATCCTGATTACTTATATTTGCTTGTCTTATTGCATCTTTTATTAGCACTTTATCAATAGTAAAGTGCTGACCCGTAAAACGAACGGGCAATTTCTTTTTTGTCATCCTTAATTCCGCAACACTATTATAAAATATTTTTTTTAAGTACCTGAGCAA